>NZ_JBJGZV010000024.1:0-93112 GCF_054050715.1 Blastococcus sp. SYSU D00669 | reverse complement strand
CCCCGCACCCGTGCCTACGTCCAGCGCCGCACCGAAGAAGGGCTGTCGAAGAAGGACATCATCCGATGCCTCAAACGACTGATCGCCCGCGAGCTCTACTACCTGCTCACCTCACCACCACCGGCCCGAGCCGCTTGACGATCCATAGGAGCATCGGCTCCGTTACCGGGCCCCGCCGCGAGCCTGCGAGTGGTCGAGGGTGACGGGGTCCTTCGTGCGCGACTCCACGAAGGGCGGGCGGACGACCTCGACCGGCTGCGGGCGCCCGCGGACGTCGACGGTCACCTCTGCTCCCTCGGCCACGCCGGCCGCGGTGTCGAGCAGGGCGAGGCCGATACCGGTCTTCAGCGTCGGTGAGAACGTGCCGCTGGTCACCTCGCCGATCCGCTCGCCGGCGCCGTCCAGCACCGGCATGCCCGGGCGCGGGATGCCCCGGCCGGTGGCGCGCAGCCCCCACAGCAGCCGTGCCGGGCCGGCCTCCTTCTCGGCGAGCAGCGCCTCGCGGCCCCAGAACCGCTCCTTCTTCCAGCCGACCGCCCACCCCGACCGCGCCTGCACCGGCGAGATCTCCAGCGACAGCTCGTGCCCGTGCAGCGGGTAGCCCATCTCGGTGCGCAGGGTGTCACGGGCGCCCAGCCCGCACGGCCGGATGCCCTGGTCCTGCCCCGCGGCGAGCAGCGCGTCCCACAGCTCGCCGGCCCGCTCGGCGGCGACCAGCAGCTCGTAGCCGTGCTCGCCGGTGTAGCCGGTGCGGCAGACCGTGACGTCGCCGGCCGCGAAGGACATGTACCCCAGGTCGGCCGCCAGCCCGACTGCCTGCAGCACCTGCGGCGAGCGCGGGCCCTGGACGGCGAGGACGGCGACCTCCTCGTGCCGGTCGGTGATCTCCACGCCGTCCGGCGCCTCGGCGGCCAGCCGGCCGAACACCTCGGCGGCGTTGGCCGCGTTCGGCACCAGCAGGACGTCGTCCGGGCCGTGCAGGTACAGGATCAGGTCGTCGACGACGCCGCCGTCGGCGCTGCAGCACAGCGTGTACTGCGCCTGACCCGGACCGATGCGCGACAGGTCGTTGCTGAGGCACCGGTCGACGAAGGCGGCCGCCCCCGGGCCGCGGACGGTGCCGGTGCCCAGGTGCGAGACGTCGAAGAGGCCGACGGCGGTGCGGACGGCGGTGTGCTCGGCCAGCACCCCTCCCCCGGCGTACTCGATCGGCATCGACCAACCGCTGAAGTCGGCGAGCTTGGCACCGGCGGCGACGTGCCGGTCGTGCAGCGGTGACGTCTTCGGGCTCACGGGAGGTCACGCTAGCCGTGCCCATACGATCGACGCCGTGCCGCCGACGATCGCCACCACCGACCGCCCCCTCGAGAAGCTCTCCGCCGACGCCGTCGTCATCGGCATCGGCAAGGGGCCGGACGGGCTGCTGGCCACGCCGGGCGCGGAGGCCGTCGACCGCATCCTCGGGGGCAAGCTGTTCCCCGCCCTCGCCGACCTCGGCGCCCGCGGCGCCGAGGAGGAGGTCACCAAGGTGGCCACCCTCGGGCAGGGCCCCTTCCCGGTGGTCCTGGCCGCCGGGCTCGGGTCGCCCGCCGCGGACGGCGGCTACCGCCCCGACGCGGTGCGCCGGGCGGCCGGCGCGGCCAGCCGCGCGCTGGGCGGGCGCGGCTCGGTGGTGACCCTGCTGACCGCGATCGGCGGGTCGCCGGACGCCGAGCGGCTGCACGCCGTCGGCGAGGGCTCGCTGCTCGGCGCCTACGAGTTCACCGCCTACAAGTCCGACCTGCCGGCGAACCGGCCCACCCCGCCGGCCGCCTTCGAGGTGGTCGTGCCCGACACCGGTGAGGCCAAGGCCGCGCTCTCGCACGTGCGCGCGGTGGCCGACGCCGTCTGGCTGGTGCGCGACCTGGTCAACACCCCGCCCAACGACCTCTACCCGGCCGAGCTGGCCGCCCGCGGCGCGGCCGCCGGCGAAAAGGCCGGCCTGTCGGTCGAGGTCCTCGACGAGAAGGCGCTGGCGGCCGGCGGCTACGGCGGCATCCTCGCCGTCGGCGGCGGCTCGGCCCGCGGCCCCCGGCTGCTGCGGCTGACCTACGAGGGCAAGAAGGCGCGCAGGAAGGTCGCGCTGGTCGGCAAGGGCATCACCTTCGACAGCGGCGGCCTGTCGATCAAGCCGGCGCTGAACATGCACCACATGACCAGCGACATGGCCGGCGCGGCCGCGGTGATCGCGACGGTGTGCCTGGTCGCCGAGCTCGGGCTGTCGGTCGAGGTCACCGCCACCGTGCCGATCGCCGAGAACCTGCCCAGCGGCACCGCCTACCGGCCCGGCGACGTCGTCACCTTCCGCAACGGCAAGAAGTCGGAGATCACCAACACCGACGCCGAGGGCCGGGTGATCCTGGCCGACGCGATCGCCCGCGCCGCCGAGGACGCCCCCGACGTGCTGCTCGAGACCTCGACCCTCACCGGCGCCCAGCAGGTCTCGCTGGGCAACCGGACGGCCGGCGTCATGGGCACCGACGAGCTGCGCGACGCCGTCGTCGCCGCCGGCACGCGGGTCGGCGAGGGCATGTGGCCCATGCCGCTGCCGGTGGAGCTGCGCAAGGGCATCGACTCGCCCATCGCCGACTTCGTCAACGCCAACGCCGACCGGATGGGCGGCATGCTCGTCGGCGCGCACTTCCTGGCCGAGTTCGTGCCCGACGGTCTGCCGTGGGCGCACATCGACGTCGCCGGCCCGGCCTACAACACCGGCGCCCCGTGGGGCCACGTGACCAAGGGCGGCACCGGCGTCCCGGTGCGGACCCTCCTGGCCACCATCGAGGACCTCATCGCCGAAGGCTGAGGCGACGGGATGGAGCGGCCCCCGTCAGGGTTCCGCCGCGAGCGTCAGCTCGTGGTGGGGGGACGGGGGTCCTTCGACTTCTGCCGGGCGCTCCAGTCGCGCATGCGCTGGGGGTAGCCGGTGACCTGGGCGTCGTAGACGGGGATCCCGAGGTCGCGCTGCAGCCGGCGGGCGACGTCGGGGCCGTCGATGCGCCGGCGGGTCCACTCGCCGTCGGCGGCGACCAGCAGGATGGTCGTCTCGGTGACGGCGGTGCGCGGCTCGACGTAGCCCTCCACCCCGCGGCGGCTGGCGACGAACTGCTCGAGGTGGGCGAGGTCGCCCTTGTGCGAGCCGCGGTCGAGCGTGCCGCGGCGCCCGTCGGCGCTCCCGCCGCCGCGACCGCGCAGCCGGTCGAGAAGCCCCATGACGCTCTCCTGTCGCCACCGCGCCCGGCCTGCGCCGCGACGCTCCGTGAGCCCAACGGTGCGTACGGCCGCGCCGTTCCCGGAGTGGCAGGATGTGGGCGGACCACCCCGCCCCCGGTCCCCCCGGGCGGGCGACGACTGCTGTTGCGAGGGAGTTCCCGTGAGTGCACCCGCCGGCCCGGCCGACCTGGTCATCCTCGGCGGCGGCTCCGGCGGGTACGCCGCGGCGCTGCGCGCCGCCGAGCTCGGCCTGTCCGTCGTCCTGGTCGAGAAGGACAAGGTGGGCGGCACCTGCCTGCACCGCGGCTGCATACCGACCAAGGCCCTGCTGCACGCCGGCGAGGTCGCCGATCTCGCCCGCGAGGGCGAGCAGTTCGGGGTCAAGACGACGCTGGCCGGCATCGACATGGACGGCGTCAACGCCTACAAGGACGGCGTCGTCGGCAGGCTCTACAAGGGCCTGCAGGGCCTGATCAAGAGCAAGGGGATCACCTACGTCGAGGGCGAGGGCCGGCTGGTCTCCCCCACCGCGGTCGCCGTGGGCGGGCAGACCTACGAGGGCCGGCACGTGCTGCTGGCCACCGGGTCCTACGCGCGCACCCTGCCGGGCATCGAGATCGACGGCACCCGGGTCATCACCAGCGACCAGGCGCTCGCCCTCGACCGCGTCCCCGCCTCGGCGGTGGTCCTCGGCGGCGGCGTGATCGGCTGCGAGTTCGCCAGCGCGTGGACGTCCTTCGGCGTCGACGTCACCATCGTCGAGGCGCTGCCGCACCTCGTCCCGCTCGAGGACGAGGGCTCCTCCAAGCTGCTCGAGCGCGCCTTCCGGCGCCGCAAGATCGGCTTCGAGCTCGGCAGCCGGGTCTCCGGCGTGCGGACGACGCAGGACGGCGTCGCGGTCTCGCTCGAGAACGGCAAGCAGCTCGAGGCCGAGATCGTGCTGGTCGCCGTCGGTCGCGGCCCGGTGAGCGAGGACCTCGGCTACGAGGAGGCCGGGGTCGCGATGGACCGCGGCTTCGTCCTCGTCGACGAGTACTGCCGCACGAACGTCCCCACCGTCTCCGCCGTCGGCGACCTGATCCCCACCCTGCAGCTGGCGCACGTCGGCTTCGCCGAGGGCATCCTCGTCGCCGAGCGGCTGGCCGGGCTGCCCGTCGTCCCGATCGACTACGCCGGCGTCCCGCGGATCACGTACTCCGACCCCGAGGTCGCCTCCGTGGGGCTGACCGAGGCGCAGGCCCGCGAGAAGTACGGCGAGGTGAAGACGCTCAGCTACGACCTCGCCGGCAACGGGCGCAGCCAGATCCTCAAGACCGCGGGCGCGGTCAAGCTGATCCAGGCGCCCGAGGGCCCGGTCGTCGGCGTGCACATCGTCGGCAGCCGGGTCGGCGAGCTCATCGCCGAGGCCCAGCTCATCTACAACTGGGAGGCCCTGCCCGACGAGGTCGCCTCCCTGGTCCACCCGCACCCCACGCAGAGCGAGGCGGTCGGCGAGGCGCACCTGGCGCTGGCCGGCAAACCGCTGCACGCCCACAGCTGACCCGAACCCCAGACCCGCACACCGCGCCAGAAGGAGCACTGCCTCGATGCCGACGTCCGTCACCATGCCCGCCCTGGGCGAGAGCGTCACCGAGGGCACGGTCACTCGCTGGCTCAAGCAGGAGGGCGAGCAGGTCGAGGCCGACGAGCCCCTCCTCGAGGTGTCGACGGACAAGGTCGACACCGAGATCCCCTCGCCCGCCGCGGGCGTGCTGACCAAGATCCTCGTCGCCGAGGACGAGACCGTCGAGGTCGGCGCCGAGCTCGCGGTCATCGGCGGGGAGGGCGACGGCGGCGCCCCCGCGCCGCAGGCCGACGCCGCGCCGCAGCAGACCGAGCAGCCCTCCGCCGAGGACCAGGACATGCCGGCCTCCCCGGCGGAGCAGACCGAGGAGCCGGCCGCCGAGCCGGAGCCCGCCCCCGCGCCGTCCGGTGGCGGCGGCGGTGGTGGTGGCGGTCAGGGGACGCCGGTGACCATGCCCGCCCTCGGCGAGAGCGTCACCGAGGGCACCGTCACCCGCTGGCTCAAGGCCGTCGGCGACGAGGTCACCGCGGACGAGCCGCTGCTCGAGGTCTCCACCGACAAGGTCGACACCGAGATCCCGGCCCCGGCGTCGGGCACCCTGCTCGAGATCACCGTCGCCGAGGACGAGACCGTCGAGGTCGGCGCCCAGCTGGCCGTGATCGGCACCGGCGCGGCCGGTGGTGGCGAGCCGTCGGCGCCCGCCGCCCCGCCGCAGCAGGAGCAGCCGGCCCCGCGGCAGGAGCAGCCGGCCCCCCAGCAGGAGGCGCCGGCACCGCAGCAGGAGGCGCCGCAGCAGGAGGCGCCGCGCCAGGAGCAGGCCGCGCCCGCGCAGTCCGAGCCCGTCTCCGCGGAGCAGGGCGCCGACTACTACGGCTCGGCCGGCGGCCAGGCCGGCCGGCCGGCGGCCTCGCAGCCCGCCCCGTCGCAGCCCGCCCCGGCCGCCGCCGAGGCGTCCAGCGGCGACGGCGGTGGCAACTACGTCACCCCGCTGGTCCGCCGGCTCGCCGCCGAGCACGGGGTCGACCTCGGCTCGGTGCAGGGCACGGGCGTCGGCGGGCGGATCCGCAAGCAGGACGTGCTGTCCGCCGCCGAGGCGAAGGCGGCCCCGGCTCCCGCCGCCGCCGCGCCCCGGACGCCGTCCCCCGCGGCCACGCCGGACACCAAGCTGCGCGGGCGCACCGAGAAGATGTCCCGGCTGCGCTCGGTCATCGCCAAGCGCATGGTCGAGTCGCTGGCCGTCAGCGCCCAGCTCACGACGGTCGTCGAGGTCGACGTCACGCGGATCGCCACCCTGCGCAACCGCGCGAAGCGGGACTTCGAGGCCCGCGAGGGTGTGAAGCTGTCGTTCCTGCCCTTCTTCGCCAAGGCGTCGATCGAGGCGCTGAAGGCCCACCCGGCCGTCAACTCCTCCATCGACATGGAGGCGGGCACGGTCACCTACCACGACACCGAGAACCTGGGTGTCGCCGTCGACACCGACCGCGGGCTGCTGGTCCCGGTCATCCACGACGCCGGTGACCTGTCCATCGGCGGGCTGGCGCGCAGGATCGCCGACCTCGCCGAGCGGACCCGGCTGAACAAGGTGACGCCGGACGAGCTCGGCGGCGGCACGTTCACGCTGACCAACACCGGCAGCCGCGGGGCGCTGTTCGACACCCCGATCATCAACCAGCCGCAGGTCGCGATCCTGGGCACCGGCTCGGTCGTGAAGCGGCCCGTCGTGGTGACCGACCCCGACCTCGGCGAGGTCATCGCGATCCGGTCGATGGTCTACCTGGCCCTGACCTACGACCACCGGATCGTCGACGGCGCCGACGCCGCCCGCTTCCTGGTCACGGTCAAGGAGCGGCTCGAGGCCGGTCAGTTCGAGGGCGACCTCGGCCTCGCGTAGCTGATCCCGCATCGGGGCCCCGGCGGCGCGCCGGGGCCCCGATGCGTCCGCGGGGGCCTCCACAGCAGAAGGAGCTGGCGTGAAGATCGCGGTGACCGGGGCCTCGGGGCTCATCGGCAGGACCCTCGTCCCCCGCCTGCAGGCCGACGGCCACGAGGTGCTGCGGCTGGTCCGGCGCACCCCGCGGACGGCGGAGGAGCACCGCTGGGCGCCGGAGCACCGGCGGATCGACCCCGCCCTCCTGCGCGACGTCGACGCCGTCGTGCACCTGGCCGGTGAGCCGATCCGGCCCCGCCCGTGGACCCGCGCCTACAAGCAGCGGCTGGTCGACAGCCGCCTCGACGGGACGACGACCATCGCCGAGGCGCTGGCCGCGGCGGCCGCCGAGGACCCCGGCCGTCCGCGCGCGCTGGTGTCGGCGTCCGGCATCGACTACTACCCCGACCTCGGCGACCGGCCGGTCACCGAGGCCGACCCGCCCGGCGACTCCTTCCTCGCCCGGCTGTGCGTCCGGTGGGAGGCGGCCACCGCGCCGGCGGCGGCCGCCGGCGTGCGGGTGGTCAACCTGCGCACCGGCCTGGTGCTCGGCCCCGGCGCGCCGCTGGTGCGCATCCTCGGCCTGGTGTTCCGGCTGGGCCTCGGCGGCCGGATCGGCTCCGGGCAGCAGTACTGGCCGTGGATCGCCCTCACCGACCAGGTCGACGGCATCGCCCACCTGCTCACCTCCGACGTGTCCGGCCCGGTGAACATGACGGCGCCGAACCCCGTGCCCAACGCCGAGTTCACCCGTGTCCTCGGCCGGGTCGTCAAGCGCCCGACCCCGCTGCCGGTGCCGGGGTTCGCGCTGTCGCTCGCGCTCGGGGAGTTCGCCCGGACCAGCATCCTGGGCGGACGGCGGGCGCTGCCCGAGAAGCTGCTGGCGTCGGGCTACTCCTTCACCCACCCCGACCTGGAGCCGGCGCTGCGCGCCGCCCTGCGGCTCCGTTAGGGACACGGACTCCCCGCCCCCCACCGCTCGCCTGCTCGCGGTGGCCCCTGCCAGGGGCCTAGAGCAGCACCGCGGTCTCGATCCGCCAGCCGTCGGCGGTGGCGCGCAGCACCATCCGCACCGGCGCGGCCGGCCGGCCCGGCTCGCTGCGCAGGGCCGGTCCCGCCGGGTCCGCGGCGGGGACGACGTCATACCTGGGCACCTCGTCGACCAGCTCCACCTCGGCCCGGTCGCCGTCGACCGTCGCCGCGGTCACCCGGACGACGGTGGGTGCGAAGCCGCGCAGCACCTCACCGGCACCGACCAGCGAGGCGGCGAACGCCGTGTCGGCCGCCCCCGGAGCGCTGCCCGCGGTGTAGACGCCGGCCAGGGCGTCGGGGCTGGCCGTGCCGAACGCCTCGGCGCGTCGGCGGTAGAGCTCGGCGAGCACCGGCAGCCACCCGGCGGCACCGTCGGGGACCGCCCGCAGGTCGGCCGGGCTCGGGCTCGCGGCGGCCGGCGGGGTGGACGACGACGAGGAGGCCGTGGCGGGCGGGGCGGCGTCGTCCCCGCTCCCCCACCGCGTGCCCAGCCACACGGCGGTGGCCAGGACGGCGCCGGTGCCGGCGACCGCGGCGGCCCGCCGGAGCACCGGCAGGGCGCCGGACCACCGCCGCGCCGGCTCGGGCTCGAGCTCCGGCGGTGCTGCCCGCCGGCGGCCCGGCACCTGGTGGGTCAGCTCGGTGCGCGGGCCGCGGCCGGTGCGGCCCAGCTCCTCGTCCGGGATCCCCTCGGCCGGCAGCCGGACCGGCTCGGGGCGGCAGGCGTGGCGCAGGTCGAGGGCGAACTCGGCGGCCGTGCCGCGCTCGTGCGGGTCGTCGGCCAGCCCGCGGCTGACCACCGCCAGCAGCTCCTCCGGCGCCCCGGGGGCGAGCTCGGCCAGGTCCGGCAGCACCCCCACGGCGGCCACCTGCAGCGTCTCGGCCGGCCCGGCGGCGTTCCAGGGCGGGATGCCGGTGAGGGCGTGGAAGGCCGCGGCGGCGACGCCGAAGACGTCGGAGGCCGGCCCGGGCGCCCCACCGCGCGCGACCGTCGGGTCGACGTAGGCGGGCGTGACCTCGCCGGCGGCGGCCTCCCCGAGCACCCGGGCGACCCCGAGGTCGGTGAGCACCGGCCGGCCCTCGGCCGTGAACACGATGTTCCCCGGCGAGAGGTCGCCGTGGACGACGCCCTGCTCGTGCGCGTGGGCCAGGGCGGCGGCGACCGGGGCGATCGCGGTGACCACCTCGCCCGGCCGCAGCCGGCCGCGGCGCGCCAGCAGCTGCGCGAGGCTGCCGCCGGGCAGGAGGTCGAGGACCAGCGCCACCCGCGCCGGGCCGCCGCGCCGGGGCTGGTGGACGACCTCGCGCAGCCGCACCAGGTGGGGGTGGTCGAGCTCGCCGAGCAGCGCCGCCTCGCGGGCCTGCCGCTCGGGATCGCCGGCGACGAGCACCTTGACCGCCACCGGCGCACCGCCGCCGCGCGGCACCGCCCGCCACACCTCGCCGGAGCCGCCGCGGCCGAGCAGCTCCTGCAGCGTGTAGCCGGGGACGACCGGCGGGCTGGTCTCGTCGGGCGCGGTCACGGTCGGACGCTAGGCGAACGGGGCCACCGAGCGCGGGCGTTGTCCACAGGTCCTAGGTTCGACGGCGATGTCCCTCCCCTCCCGCGCCGAGGTCGTGGTCGTCGGCGCCGGTCTCGCGGGCCTGTCCGCGGCCACCCGCCTCGCCGCGGCCGGCTGCGACGTCCACGTGCTGGAGGCCGCCGGGCACGTCGGCGGCCGGCTGGCCACCGACCGGGTCGACGGGTTCGTCGTCGACCGCGGCTTCCAGGTGCTCAACACCGGCTATCCCCGGGCGGCCGACCTCGACCTGGCGGCGCTGGAGATGGGCTTCTTCGAGCGCGGCGCCGTCCTCCGGGTGGACGGCGGCACCCACCGCGTCGTCGACCCCCGCCGCCGGCCGACCGCGCTGCCGGGCACCCTGGCGGCGCCGCTGGGGGCGCCGTGGCACAAGGCGGCGATCGCGGCCTTCTCCGCCCGGGCCGCCTACGCGCCCGTCGGGCGGCTGCTGCGGGCGCCGGAGCGCACCGCCGGGGAGGCCCTGCGGCGAGCCGGGGTGGGGACCGCCGCGGTGGAGCGCTTCTTCCGGCCCTTCCTCGCCGGCGTGCTGCTCGAGGCGGAGCTGGCCACGTCCAGCCGCTACCTCGACCTGCTCTGGCGCAGCTTCGCCCGAGGCGAGATCGGTCTGCCGGCCGACGGCATGCAGGCGGTCGGCGAGCAGCTGGCCGCGCAGCTCGACCCGGAGCGGGTGCACCTGCGCACCCGCGTGGACGCGGTCGACGGGCACGGCGTCACCACCGCCACCGGGCGCACCCGGGCCGGCGCCGTCGTCGTCGCCACCGACCCCCGCACCGCCGCCGCCCTGCTGCCCGGGGTCGAGGCGGCGGCGCCGCGGCAGGTGACCACGCACCTGCACGTGCTGCCCGCCTCGCCGTGGCCGTCGCCGCTGCTGGTGCTCGGGCAGCCGGGCGGGCGCCTGGTGAACACCGTCGTCCTCACCGACGCCCAGCCCCGCTACTCCCCCGACGGCCGCGCGCTGGTGTCCAGCTCGACCCTCGACCCGACCCGCGAGGCCGACGTGCGCGACGAGATCGCCCGGGCACACGACGTCGCCCCGGGCGACCTCGAGCACCTGACGACGACCACCGTGACCGGCGCCCAGCCGGCCGCGCTGCCGCCGCTGCAGCTGCGCCGCCCCGTCGACCTCGGCGGCGGCGTGTTCGTCTGCGGCGACCACCGCGACACACCGTCCATCCAGGGCGCCATGGCCAGCGGCGCGCGGTGCGCCCGCGCCGTGCTGCGCGCCCTCCGCCCGAACGGAGCCTGATGCCCGCCGCCGCCCCCACGATCCTGGCCACCAGCATCGGCTTCGACAGCCGCGGCCGCGGGCCCTACGACTGGGCGCCCGGGCCGGTCTTCGACCTCGCGTTCGAGCTGGCCGGGGCGCCGGCGCGCCCGAAGCTCTGCTACCTCGGCACCGCGACCGGCGACGACCCGGTGCGCATCGCCGGCGTCTACGGCGCGTTCGCCGGCAGCGGCGTGGAGGTCAGCCACCTCAGCCTGTTCACGATGCCGACGGTGCCCGACGTGCGCGCCCACCTGCTCGCCCAGGACGTCGTCTGGGTGGGCGGCGGCAGCGTGGCCAACCTGCTCGCGGTCTGGCGGGTGCACGGCCTGGACGAGGTGTTCCGCGAGGTGTGGCAGGCCGGCGTCGTCCTGGGCGGGGTGTCGGCGGGGTCGCTGTGCTGGCACGTCGGCGGGACGACGGACTCCTACGGCCCCGATCTGCGGCCGGTCACCAACGGGCTCGGGCTCATCCCGACCTCCAACGGCGTCCACTACGACTCCGAGGAGCAGCGCCGGCCGCTGTACCACCGGCTGGTCGCCGACGGCACGCTGCCGGCCGGGCACGCGACCGACGACGGCGTCGGCCTGGTCTACCGCGGGACCGAGCTGGTCGAGGCGGTCGCCGACCGGCCGGGCAAGGCCGCGTACCGGGTGGAGAAGGGTGCCGACGGCGCCGTCGTCGAGACCCGCCTGGAGCCGCGGCGCCTACGCTGAACGTCGTGAGCGAGCTCCAGGTCCTCCGTCTCGGGCTGATCGACTACGAGGAGGCGTGGGCGCGCCAGCGCGAGCTGCACGCCGAGGTCGTCGCGGGCACCGCCCCCGACACCCTGCTGCTGCTGGAGCACCCGCCGGTCTACACCGCGGGCAAGCGCACCCTGCCGCACGAGCGCCCGTTCGACGGGACGCCGGTCATCGACGTCGACCGCGGCGGCAAGATCACCTGGCACGGCCCCGGCCAGCTGGTCGGCTACCCGATCGTGCGGCTGACCGACCCGGTCGACGTCGTCGCGCACGTCCGGCGCCTGGAGGAGGCGCTGATGAAGGTCTGCGCCGGCCTCGGCGTCGCCACCGAGCAGGTCGAGGGGCGCAGCGGCGTCTGGGTGCGCGCCGACCAGCGCGGGCCCGACCGCAAGGTCGCCGCGATCGGCGTCCGGGTGGCCAGGGGCGTGACCATGCACGGCTTCGCGCTCAACTGCGACCCCGACATGCGCGCGTTCGCGAACATGATCCCGTGCGGCATCGTCGACGCCGGCGCGACGTCGCTGACCGCCGAGCTCGGCCGCGACGTCCCCGTGGCCGAGGTCGTCGACCCGGTCGAGGCCGCGATGCGCGAGGTGCTCACCGGAGTGGATCCGCGCGGGTGACCCGCACGGATCCACTCCGCACCTCAGCCCAGGACGAAGTTGACCAGGCGGCCGGGGACGGCGACGACGCGGCGCACCGTCTTCCCGTCGAGGTAGCCGACGACCTTCTCGTCGGCCCGCGCCGCGGCCTCCAGCGCCGCGGCGTCGGCGTCGGCCGGCACCCGCACCTGCGCCCGCACCTTGCCGTTGACCTGCACCGCCACCTCGACGGTGTCCTCGACCAGCCAGCGCTCGTCGGCCACCGGGAACGCGTGCCAGGCCAGCGACTGCTCGTGCCCCAGCCGCGCCCACATCTCCTCGGCCACGTGCGGGGCCAGCGGCGCCAGCACCAGCACCAGCGGCTCGACCACCGACCGCGGCACCGGCGAGTCCGCCCCGTACACCTGCGTGAGGTGGTTGGTCAGCTCGGTGATCCGCGCGATCGCGATGTTGAACCGCAGGGTCGAGAACCCGTCGCGGACCCCGGCGATCGCCCGGTGCAGCGCCCGCAGGGTCTCCTCGCCCGGCTCGACGTCGGCGGCGCGGACCTCGCCGGTCCGCTCGTCGACGACCACGCGCCAGATCCGCTGCAGCAGCCGCTGCGAGCCGACGACCGCCTTGGTCTCCCACGGCCGTGACTGGTCCAGCGGGCCGGTCGACATCTCGTACACCCGGAAGGTGTCGGCGCCGTACTGCCCGATCATCTCGTCGGGGGTGACCATGTTCTTCAGGCTCTTGCCGATCTTCCCGTACTCGCGGTCGACCGGCTTGCCCTCGAAGAAGAACTGCCCGTCCTTCTCCTCCACCTCGGCGGCCGGCACGTAGAAGCCGCGCTCGTCGGTGTAGGCGTAGGCCGAGATGTAGCCCTGGTTGACCAGCCGCCGGAACGGCTCCTCGCTGGTCACGTAGCCCAGGTCGAACAGCACCTTGTGCCAGAAGCGGGCGTACAGCAGGTGCAGCACGGCGTGCTCCACGCCGCCGACGTACAGGTCGACGCCGCCGACGTCCCCGGCCCCGCGCGGGCCCAGCCAGTACGCCTCCAGCTCGGGGTCGACCATGCGCTCGTCGTCGCCCGGGTCCAGGTAGCGCAGGTAGTACCAGCACGAGCCGGCCCAGTTGGGCATCGTGTTGGTCTCGCGCCGGTACTTCCTCGGGCCGTCGCCCAGGTCCAGCTCGACCGTCGTCCAGTCGGTGGCGCGCGACAGCGGCGGCTCGGGCTTGGAGTCGGCGTCGTCGTCGGCGAAGGTCTTCGGCGAGTAGTCGTCGACCTCGGGCAGCAGCACCGGCAGCAGGGAGTCGGGGACGGCGATGGGCAGGTCGTCGTCGTCGTAGACGACGGGGAACGGCTCGCCCCAGTAGCGCTGCCGGCTGAACAGCCAGTCGCGCAGCTTGTAGGTGGTCGTCGCCTGCCCCGAGCCCTTCGCCACCAGCCAGTCGGTGATCCGGGCGATGGCGGCGGCCTTGTCCAGGCCGTCCAGCGACACCTCGTCGTTGGCGGAGTTGATCATGCGGCCGGGGCCGGTGTACGCGCCGCTCTCGTCGTCGAAGCCCTCGGGGCGCTCGACGGTCGGGATGATCTCCAGCCCGAACTTCCGCGCGAACTCCCAGTCGCGGGTGTCCTCGCCGGGGACGGCCATGATCGCGCCGGTGCCGTAGCCGGTCAGCACGTAGTCGGCGATGAACACGGGCAGCTCGCGGCCGTTGACCGGGTTGACGGCGGTGGTGCCCAGCCAGACGCCGGTCTTCTCGCGCGTCTCGTTCTGGCGGTCCAGCTCCGAGCGTCGGGACGCCTGCAGCTGGTAGTCGGCGACCGCCTCGCGGGGGGTGGCCCCGCCGCCGGTCCACCGCGGGTCGGTGCCGTCCGGCCACGCGTCGGCGGTCAGCGCCTCGACCAGCGGGTGCTCCGGCGCCAGCACCATGTAGGTGGCGCCGAACAGCGTGTCGGGGCGGGTGGTGAAGACCTCGATCGTCTCGTCGCCGCACGAGAACCCGATCCGGGCACCGGCGGACCGGCCGATCCAGTTGCGCTGCATCTGCTTCAGCGAGTCCGACCAGTCCAGCCGGTCCAGGTCGTCCAGCAGCCGCTCGGCGTAGCTGGTGATCCGCATCATCCACTGCGTCAGCGGACGGCGGAACACCGGGAAGTTGCCGCGCTCGGAGCGCCCGTCGGGCGTGACCTCCTCGTTCGACAGCACGGTGCCCAGGCCGGGGCACCAGTTCACCGGCGCCTCGTGCAGGTAGGCCAGCCGGTGCGCGTCGACGACCTTGCGCTTCTCGACGTCGTCCAGCTCGGCCCAGGGGCGGGCGAACGGGTTGGTGCCCTCACCGGGCTCGCGGGTGCCGGCGTCCAGCTCGGCCACCAGCTCCTCGATGCGGCGCGCCTTGCCGGCGTCCTCGTCGAACCAGGACCCGAAGATCTGCAGGAAGATCCACTGCGTCCACTTGTAGTAGCCGGGGTCGATCGTGGCGAACGACCGCCGGTCGTCGTGGTCGACGCCCAGCCGCCGCAGCTGCGCCTTGATCGCGGCGATGTTGGCCTCGGTGGTGACCCGCGGGTGCTGCCCGGTCTGCACCGCGTACTGCTCGGCCGGCAGGCCGAAGGCGTCGTAGCCCATCGGGTGCAGCACGTTGTCGCCGTCCATCCGGCGGAACCGGCTGGTGACGTCGGTGCCCAGGTAGCCCAGCGGGTGGCCGACGTGCAGCCCGGCGCCCGAGGGGTACGGGAACATGTCCATCACGAAGAACTTGGGCCGGCCGGCCACGGCGTCGAAGCCGGCCGACAGCCGCCCGGTCGGGTTCGGCGTGTGGAACGTGCCCTCGGCCTCCCAGCGGTCCTGCCAGGCCAGCTCGATCCGCTGCGCCAGCGCCGGGGTGTAGCGGTGCGGCGGGACCTCACCGTTCTGCTCGGCGCTCGCCTGGCTCGCCGTCTGGCTCATCGTCCTGCGCTCCTTCTGGATCCGGTGGGTGGGCAGAAAAAAACCCCTCGCGCAGGAGGGGTCGCCGTGCTGTCCGAACTGGTCAGGTCAGCACGGCCGCGGAAGAAGCAGTCCACCGGACACGGGACCAGCGTACCGCTCCCCCGGCCGAGCCGACGACGCGCCCGGGACGGCGCCTCCACCCTTCGGGAGGAGCCCGGCACCCCTCCCCGTTCGGTTCCGTCCGAGCTCGTGCCCAACCGGACCCCGTGAGCAGCGATCCGCGACGGGGCGGCGCACCCGAGCGGGTGTCGCGCCGGCTCGTGCTGCTGACCGTGGGGTGCCTGGCCCTGTTCGTCACCGGCACCGGGCCGCGGCCGGACGGCGCGACGTGGGCGCTCCTCTACGACGTCGTCCTCTACAACGCCGTGCACGTCCTCGCCGCGCTGGTCTGCTTCACCGCCGCCGTCCGCCTCCCCGGGGACCGGCTCACCTGGGTTGCCATGGGCACCGGCCTGGTCATGAGCACCGCGGGGAACCTGGTCCACAGCCTGGTCATCGCCCGGCTGCCCGAGGAGCCCTACCCGTCGGTGGCCGACGTCGCCTACCTCGCCTCCTTCGTGCCCACCTGCGTGGGCCTGGTCGCGTTCGTGCGCGCCCGCACCCGCCGCTTCGGCCCCGCGACGGCGCTGGACGGGCTGGTCGGGGCGCTCGGCGCCTCGGCGGTCGCCGTGGCGGTCCTGCTCGGACCGCAGACCTGGATCGCGGAGGGCGACCCCGCCGCCGTCGTGGTCAGCCTGGCCTACCCGGTCGCCGACATGGTCCTGCTGGCGCTCTTCGCCGCCGCCGGCGCCGTCCTCGGCCTGCGCGGCGAGGTCCCGCTCCTCCTCCTGCTGGCCGGGGTGGCCCTCAACCTCACCGGCGACCTCGTGTTCGCCCGCCTGGCGACGCTCGACATCTACGTCGAGGGCGGGCCGCTGGACCTCACCTGGCTCGTCTCCGCCGTCCTCATCGGGCTGGCGGCCCACCGGGCCCGTCCCGCGCACGGCGACGGCCACGCCGGCGGCTCCACCGCCGTGCGCACCGGCTGGCGCCACATCGCGATCCCGCTCGCGCTGAACGCGGCCAGCCTCGCCGTCCTCGTGCGGTCCTCGCTCGAGGAGGCACCGTTCGCGACCGGGTGCGCCGCCGTCTGCATCGCCGTCTCGTTCGTCCGGTCCGTCGTGACCTTCGGCGACCTGCGCGACCTCCACGCCGTGCGCGCCGAGGCCCGCACCGACGAGCTGACCGGCCTGCCCAACCGTCGCGCCCTGCTCGCCTCCGCGGACGCGGTGGTCGCCGCCGCGACCGCGCGCCGCCCGGCGGCGCTGCTGCTGCTCGACCTCGACGGCTTCAAGGAGGTCAACGACGGCCTCGGGCACGCCGCCGGCGACGACCTGCTGCGCCGGGTGGGCCCGCGGCTGGCCGAGGAGCTCGGACCGCAGGACCTGCTCGCCCGGCTCGGCGGCGACGAGTTCGCCGTCCTGCTGCCGGACGCCGACGTCGACCGGGCCCAGGAGCTGGCGCGGCGGCTGCACGCGCGGCTGCGCGAGCCGTTCACCGTGGAGGGCGTGCGGCTGCACGTCGGCGTGAGCATCGGCGTGGCCACCGCCCCGGTGCCGGCGGCCACCGTGCACGACCTGCTGCGCTGCGCCGACGTGGCGATGTACGCGGCGAAGGCCGCCCGTGACGGCGTCCGCGTCCACGTCCCCGACCCCTCGACCGGCCTGGGCGACCGGCTGCGGACCATGGAGGAGCTGCGGACCGCGCTGGACCGCGACGAGATCCTGGTGCACCTGCAGCCGCAGGTCCGCCTCGCCGACGGCGCGGTGGTCGGCGTCGAGGCGCTGGTCCGCTGGCAGCACCCGACGCGCGGCCTGCTCTCCCCCGCCGAGCTGCTGCCGGCCGCCGAGCAGGCCGGCCTGCTGCGGCCGCTGACCGACGTGGTGGTCGACCTCGCGCTGCGGGCCGCGGCCACCTGGTGGCGCGCCCGGCAGGTGCCGGTGTCGGTCAACCTCTCCGCGAGCGACGTGGGCGACCGCGACCTGCCCGACCGGATCGCCGCGGCGCTGGCCCGGCACGGCCTGCCCGGCCGCGCCCTCACCGTGGAGCTGGTCGAGGACACCCTCATGGCCGACCCGGAGCGCGGCCGCCTCGTCCTCGGCGAGCTGCGCCACCTCGGCGTACGGACGGCGATCGACGACTACGGCACCGGGTACAGCTCGCTGGCCTACCTGCGGTACCTGCCGGCCGACGAGCTCAAGCCCGACCGCAGCCTCACCGCCGACGTCGACCGCGACCTGCACGCCGCCGCGATCGTCCGGCACACGGCCGCGCTCGCCCACGACCTCGGCCTGCGGCTGGTCGCCGAGGGGGTCGAGGACGACGCCATCGGCCAGGTGCTCGCCCGCCTCGGCTGCGACACCGCGCAGGGGTACGGGATCGCCCGGCCGATGCCGCCGGCCGACCTCCCCGGGTGGCTGGCCGCGCGGCGGTCCGCGCTGCTCGACGAGGCCCCCGCCTGAGCCGTCATTCGTCGCCGTAGAGCCGGCGCAGGTCGTCGGCGACGCGCCGCAGGTGCGGGCGGGCTTCGGGCGTGGTGATCTCCAGCCGGTGGCCGAAGCCGGCGAACTGCGCGGCGAGCACCTCCACCGACGGGCCGGCGAGCTCCACGGCCACCCGCCCGTCCGGCGCCGGCTCCCCCACGGCCACCTGGGCCGGGCCGGACCAGCGGCGCAGCAGCGGCACCAGCGACGGATCGGCCAGCGCCTGCACCCGCGCCCCGGCCCGGCGCTGCTCCACCTCCCCGGCGCTGGACTCCCAGGCGGCGCGCAGGTCGAAACCGTCCGGCCGCCGCGCCGGGGCGCCGGTCGGCGTCACCGCGGTGACGCGGCCGACCCGGAACGTGCGCACCCCCGCATCGGTCCCCGCGATCAGGTACCAGACACCGGCCTTGGTCACGAGCCCCAGCGGTGAGACGGTCCGGGTGGACGGCGCCTTCGCCCTCCCGGCGTAGCCGAGGACGACCTCCTCGCCGTCGACGACGGCCCGCTGCAGCGCCGGCAGGTGCGGCGGCTCCGGCGGCGCGGTCCGCCCCCACGAGGCGGCGTCGACCACGACGGCCTCGCCCGCCGCCCGGGCGCCCTCGCGCAGCGGCGCCGGAAGCGCCCCGAGCAGCTTGCGCAGCGCCGCCTCGACGGCCGGGGCGGCCGCCACCGCAGAGCCCGCGGCCAGGAACAGCGCCCGCGCCTCGTCCACGGTCAGCCCGGTCAGGTCGGTCCGGGCCCCGCCCACCAGCGACCAGCCACCGCCCCGGCCCGGCGAGCTGTACACCGGCACGCCGGCCAGCCCGAGCGCCTCGAGGTCGCGGCGTGCGGTCCGCTCCGAGATCTCCAGCTCCCGGGCGACCTGCGCGGCGGTCACCCGGCCCTTCGACTGCAGCAGGAGGAGGACGGCGATCAGGCGGTCGGCGCGCACGTCCGAGGACTATCGCGGAAACTGGCCAGGAGGTGGCCAGTTCCCGCGCGAGGGTGGCCGCATGACGACCTCCACCGCTCCCCTGACCGATCCCCGCCCGGCCTTCGCCGCGGCGACCGCGACCGCCGTCGCCGTCCTCGCCGCCGTCCGGCCCGATCAGCTCGCCGGCCGCACCCCGTGCCCGGAGTACGACGTCCGGGCGCTGGTCGGCCACCTCGTCTCCGTGCTGCGGCGGGTGGCCGCCGTCGGCCGGGGCGAGCACCCGTTCTCGGTGCCGCAGGTGACCACCGGCGTCCCCGACGACGGCTGGGGTGCCGCCGCACGCGCCGCCGCCGACGACGTCCTCGCCGTCTGGGCCGACGACGCGCTGCTCGGCCGGCAGCTCGTGCTGCCGTTCGGCACCTTCCCGGGCGCCGCCGCGCTGGCGACCTACACCGGGGAGGTCACGACCCACACCTGGGACGTCGCCGTCGCCACCGGCCAGGCGCCGGCCTGGGACGACGACGTGGTGGCCCGGGCCCTCGCCGCGGCGCAGCGGGCGCTGCCCGCCGACCGCCGGGGCCCGGAGGTCCCGTTCGGCGACATCGTGCCGACCGCGGAGAACGCGGCCGGCATCGACCGGCTGGTCGCCTGGCAGGGCCGCGACCCGCGCTGGACCCCCTGAGCGCGCCGGCGGCGCCTCAGCCGAGCTGGGGCGCCACCTCGGCGGCCACCAGGTCGAGGTGGTCGAGGTCGGCGAGGTCCAGCACCTGCAGGTACACCCGCGAGGCCCCCGCCTCGGCGAAACGCCCGAGGGTGTCGACCGCCTCGGCCGGCGTGCCCGCGACCCCGTTCGCCCGCACCTCGTCGACGTCGCGGCCGATCGCCGCGGCCCGGCGGGCGAGCTCGGCGTCGTCCTTGCCGACGCAGAGCACCAGCGCCGAGCTGTGCACCACCGAGCCCGGGTCGCGACCGGCCTCCTCGCAGGCCGCGCGGACGCCGGCGAACAGCCGGGCGTTGGTCTCGGCCGACTCGAACGGCACGTTGAACTCGGCCGCGTACCGGGCGGCCAGGCGCGGCGTCCGCTTGGCGCCCTTGCCGCCGATGATCACCGGGATCCCGCCGTCCTGGACCGGCTTGGGCAGCGCCGGCGAGCCGGCCACCTGGTAGTGCCGGCCGTCGAAGTCGAAGGTCTGCCCCTGCGGGGTGCCCCACAGGCCGGTGATGAGGGCCACCTGCTCCTCGTAGCGGTCGAACCGCTCCCCCAGCTCCGGGAACGGGATGGCGTACGCGGTGTGCTCGGCCTCGAACCAGCCGGCGCCGATGCCGAACTCGACCCGGCCGCCGCTCATCTGGTCGACCTGCGCGACCGCGATGGCCAGCGGACCGGGCAGCCGGAACGTCGCCGCGGTCATCAGCGTGCCCAGCCGGATCCGCGAGGTCTCGCGCGCGAGACCGCCGAGGGTGACCCACGCATCGGTCGGGCCGGGCAGGCCGTCGCCGCCCATGGCCAGGTAGTGGTCGGAGCGGAAGAAGGCGTCGAAGCCCGCCTCCTCGGTCCGCCGCGCGACGGCGAGCAGGTCGTCGTAGATGGCGCCCTGTTGGGGTTCGGTGAAGATCCGCAGCTGCACGGCCCGACGCTAGCCAGCCACGGCCCCGGCCGCGCACCGGGCCGTCCCGGGGTGTGCTCGCCGCCGGGACCGGGCAGGATGGCGACAAGTCGATCTTTTCGAGAGGTGCATGCCGTGTTCCGCAAGAAGACGCGAGGCGAGGTCATCAGCGCAGAGCTGCAGGAAGGCCTCAGCCACCTCGGGACGGCGGTGACCGAGGCCGCCCACGCGGTCGCGGACGAGCTGGCCCCCCGGGTGGGGGCGGCCCGCGGGGCCGCGGCGCCCAAGGTGGCCGCCGCCGTCGCCGCCGCCGCCCCGGTGGTCGCCAGCGCCCGCGAGTCCATCGCCCCGCGGGTCGAGGCCGCCCGGGAGGCGGTCGGCCCCCGGGTCGAGGCCGCGATGGAGGCGCTCACGCCCCGCTACGAGGCCGCCCGGGGGGCCGCTGCCCCGCGCGTGGAGGCCGCCCGGGCCGCCGCGGTCAAGGCCGCGGCCGACCTCGGACCCCGGGTCGAGGCCGCCCGCGAGGCGCTGGAGAAGGACGTCCTGCCCAAGCTGGCCACCACCCAGGCGGCCGCGCTGGCCTACGCGACGCCGAAGGTGCTGGCCGCCCGGGAGGCGGTGACGGCGGCGGCCGAGTCGGCGCTGCACGAGCTGGAGGCGCGCCGCGAGGAACTCGTCGCGAGCGGCGCGGAAGCCCGCGCGAAGGCCAAGCGCAAGGCCGCCAAGCAGAAGCGGAAGGCGGCGAAGAAGGCCGCGAAGAAGGGCACGGTCGACACCGGGTCCGGCGGCAGTCGCTGGCCGTGGTTCCTCGCCGTCCTGGCCGTCGGCGCCGCCGCGTTCGCGGTGCTCCGCCGGCTCCGGGGGTCCGACGACTCCTGGACCCCCGCGCCGGCCGGTGACGGCCCGGTGCCCAGCTACCGAGAGGACCCCGTGCCCAGCAGCCCCAGCACGTCCGGCGGCGACGCCGGCAAGGCCGTGTCCACGGCCGACACCACGCCCGGCGACGCCACCCCGGCCGACAGCGACCTCGGCGAGCAGCCCCAGCAGCTGGCGTACGGCGGCGCCGAGAACGAGAGCACGCCGGAGCCCGCGTCGAGCACCAGCAACGACGCGACGCTGACCACCGCCACCGCGGCCCCGGAGGACCAGCCGCAGACGGCGCCGGACGCCACCGGCAGCGGCGGCGCCGGCAGCGCGGGCACCGCCGGGGGCACCGGCGGCGCCACGGGTTCCGGGAGGACCGACAAGCTGAACCCGCAGGACCCCGCGTAAGCAGCCCCGAACGGGCGAACGCCCCGGACGAGCCCCCGCGCTCGCCCGGGGCGTTCGCACGTCGGGGGTACCGTGGCGACCATGACGGAGACGGCCGTACCGACCACTGATCCGGGTTCTCCGATCGGGCCGGGCGGCCGCAAGCTCCTGCGCCTCGAGGTCCGCAACAGCCAGGTCCCGATCGAGCGCAAGCCCGAGTGGATCAAGACCCGGCTGCGCACCGGGCCGGAGTACACCGAGCTGAAGTCGCTGGTCCGCCGCGAGGGGCTGCACACGGTCTGCGAGGAGGCCGGCTGCCCCAACATCTACGAGTGCTGGGAGGACCGCGAGGCGACCTTCCTCATCGGCGGCGACCAGTGCACCCGGCGCTGCGACTTCTGCCAGATCGACACCGGCAAGCCGGCCGTCTTCGACGCCGACGAGCCCCGGCGGGTCGCCGAGAGCGTCGCCACCATGGGCCTGCGCTACGCCACCGTCACCGGCGTCGCCCGCGACGACCTGCCCGACGGCGGCGCGTGGCTGTACGCCGAGACGGTGCGGCAGATCCACGCCGCCGTCCCCGGCTGCGGCGTCGAGCTGCTCATCCCCGACTTCGACGCCGACCCCGGCCAGCTGGCCGAGGTCTTCGGCTCCCGGCCCGAGGTGCTGGCGCACAACGTCGAGACCGTGCCGCGGATCTTCCGCCGCATCCGCCCCGGCTTCCGCTTCGAGCGGTCGCTGTCGGTGCTCACCGCCGCCCGGGAGGCCGGCCTGGTCACCAAGTCCAACCTGATCCTGGGCATGGGCGAGGAGCCGCACGAGGTCGTCGAGACCATGCAGGCCCTGCACGACGCCGGCTGCGACCTGCTCACGATCACGCAGTACCTGCGCCCGTCGGTGCGGCACCACCCCGTGGTCCGCTGGGTCAAGCCCGACGAGTTCGTGGGCTTCCGCGAGCAGGCCGAGGAGATCGGCTTCGCCGGGGTGCTGGCCGGGCCGCTCGTCCGCAGCTCCTACCGCGCCGGCCGGCTGTACCAGCAGGCGGTCGAGGCGCGCGGGATGGCCGCGCAGGCCTGATCCCCGGGACGGCGTCGCCGCGCCCTTATCCTGGGGGCATGGCACGCAGCAAGCCCACAGGCAACCCCGCTCCCAGCGGCAAGGCCGGGCGTGGCCCGGGGGCCGGCGGGCGGGGGCGCGGCGCTGCGTCCTCCGGGTCGTCGGCGGCGTCGGGCAAGGCCGCCAAGGGCGGCGGCAAGGGTGAGAAGAAGCCGGGCCGGCTGAAGCGGTTCGGCCGCCAGCTCGGCATGATCAAGCAGGCGTACTCGCTGACCCGCAAGAACGACCCGAAGCTGCCCTGGATCCTGCTGATCACCTTCGTCGCGGTCTTCGCGGTCATCGAGGTGGTCGCGATCCTGGTGGGCTCGCCGTTCCTGTTCCTGCCCATCGCGATCCTGCTCGCCGCGCTGGTCGCGCTGGTCGTCTTCGGCCGGCGCGCGCAGGGCACCGCCTACCGGCAGGTCGAGGGCCAGCCCGGCGCCGCGTCGTGGGTGCTGGAGGGCATGCGCGGCGACTGGCAGGTCACCTCGGGTGTGGCCGGCACCCCGCAGCTCGACGCCGTCCACCGGGTGACCGGCCGGCCGGGGATCATCCTGGTCGGCGAGGGCGCGCCCAACCGCGTGCGCAACCTGCTGGCGCAGGAGAAGAAGAAGATCGCCCGCGTGGTCGGCGACACCCCGATCTACGACATCGTCGTCGGCGACGACGAGGGCCAGGTGCCGCTGCGCAAGCTGTCGGCGCACGTGATGAAGCTGCCCCGCAACCTCAGCGGGGGCGAGGTCAACGCGCTGCGCCGCCGCATGGGCGCGCTGGGCGGGCCGAAGATGCCGGTGCCCGGCGGTCCGCTGCCCGGCGGTCGGCAGATGACGATCAGCCAGCGCCAGGTCCGCCGCCGCTAGCTGTTCGCGGAGTCCCACGGCGCGGTTCCCGCGGCCGTGGGACTCCGCCTCGCTCAGACCCGGACGACGGCGGTCTGGGTGAGGCGGTCGTGCAGGCCGCGGCCGTCGGCGTCGACCACCAGCGCCGGCACCAGCAGCACCAGCAGCGCCGTCCGGACGACGGCGCGCCACGGGGCCAGCCGCTCCCCTTCGCGCGGGTGGGCCATCCGCAGGCCGAGCAGCCGCATGCCGGGCGTCTGCCCGAAGAGCACGAGCGTGACGACCGTGATCGCCGCGAAGCTCACCAGGCTCCACAGTCCGGGCAGCTCGGGTGCGGTGAACAGGCCGGCGAGGAACGCCGAGGCGATCGCGTCGACGAGGTACTGCACCACGCGGGTGCTGAAGGGCGCCAGGGAGCCGGGGCCCTCCGCCGGGAGCCCCAGTGAGGCGCCGCGGACGCGTGCCTGAGAGGGTGGCTCTGCTTCCCTGACCATGCCAGCCAGCGTAAGACCCGCGCGCGGCCAGGCCCTGCGCGGCGACGAGCAGCCACCGGCGACACGCCGGGGCCTGTGTTACCGCTCCGAAACACGAGGGACACCCGAGGGCAACTCCCCGCTCGTAGCGTCGCCACCGGCTGTCCGCCCACTACCGGAGGATCGATGTTCAACAGTCCCGACGAGGTCGCCGCTTACATCCGCGACAACGACGTCGAGTTCGTCGACGTGCGTTTCTGCGACCTGCCCGGCGTCATGCAGCACTTCACCATCCCGGCGTCGACGTTCGGCGAGGACACGTTCTCCGAGGGCCTCGGCTTCGACGGTTCGTCGATCCGGGGGTTCCAGGCCATCAACGAGTCGGACATGCTGCTGCTGCCCGACGCGAAGAGCGCCTTCGTCGACCCGTTCCGGGCGGCGAAGACGCTGAACGTCAACTTCTTCATCCACGACCCGATCACGCGCGAGGCCTACAGCCGCGACCCGCGCAACGTGGCGAAGAAGGCCGAAACCTACCTCGCATCGTCGGGCATCGCCGACACCGCGTACTTCGGTCCCGAGGCCGAGTTCTACATCTTCGACTCGGTCCGCTACGACACAGGCATCAACGAGGGCTACTACCACATCGACTCGGTCGAGGGCTCCTGGAACAGCGGCGCGCTGACCGGCGAGAACGGCGTCGGCCCGAACCTCGGCTACAAGACCCGCCCCAAGGGCGGCTACTTCCCGGTCGAGCCCTACGACCACTACAGCGACCTGCGCTCGGTCATGATGCGCAACCTGACCAACGCCGGGCTGGAGCTCGAGCGCGGCCACCACGAGGTGGGCACCGCCGGCCAGGCCGAGATCAACTACAAGTTCGACACGCTGCTGCGCGCGGCCGACAGCCTGATGCTGTTCAAGTACATCATCAAGAACACGGCCTGGCAGGCGGGCAAGACCGTCACCTTCATGCCGAAGCCGCTCTTCGGTGACAACGGCTCGGGCATGCACACGCACCAGTCGCTGTGGAAGGACGGCGAGCCGCTCTTCCACGCCGAGACCGGCTACGCGGGCCTGTCCGACACCGCCCGCCACTACATCGGTGGCCTGCTCGCCCACGCCCCGTCGCTGCTGGCCTTCACCAACCCGACGGTCAACAGCTTCCACCGCCTGGTGCCCGGCTACGAGGCCCCGATCAACCTGGTCTACTCGGCCCGCAACCGCTCGGCCTGCTGCCGCATCCCGATCTCGGGCGACAACCCCAAGGCCAAGCGCATCGAGTTCCGCGTGCCCGACCCGTCGGCCAACCCCTACCTCGCCTTCTCGGCGATGATGATGGCCGGCCTCGACGGCATCAAGAACAAGATCGAGCCGCCGGCGCCGGTCGACAAGGACCTCTACGAGCTGCCGCCGGAAGAGGCCCTGGGCATCGAGAAGGTGCCGGCCTCGCTCGACGCCGTCCTCGACAACCTCGAGACCGATCACGAGTACCTGATCGACGGCGGGGTGTTCACCCCGGACCTGATCGAGACGTGGATCGAGTACAAGCGGGAGAACGAGATCGACCCGATCCGCCTCCGGCCGCACCCGCACGAGTTCGCGATGTACTACGACATCTGAGCCGGGCACCTCGCCACGGGTCCGCACGAGCAGCCGGCGGCTGCTCGTGCGGACCTGCTGCGTTCCGGCCTCGGTGCCCGTACGTCGGCTGTGGGCGAGCGGCTCACGGGCAGGTGACGCCGCGCTTCCTCGACTGGCCGCATGGCCCGGAGCGCAGTCCCGACACCGACCCGGCGACGGTCCGGCACCATCGCCGCCGCCCTCCTGGTGGTCGTGGCCGCCGTCGCTGCGGTCCTCGTCCACCGGTCGGCGTCGTCCGGTGAGGTCCGCTTCGGCGCCGCCGGTGCCGTCACCGAGGACGACGGGGTCCTGCCCGAGGGCGTGACCGTCCTCGACGACGAGTACCCCGCCGTCGCGAACCTGGATCCCGAGCTGCTCCGGGCCCTTCGCGCCGCGGCGACGGACGCCGCCCGCGACGGCGTCGAGCTGCACGTGACCAGCGGCTGGCGCTCTCCGGAGTACCAGGACCAGCTCCTGCGCGAGGCCGTCGCCGAGCACGGCTCCGAGGCGGAGGCCGCCCGGTGGGTCGCCACGTCGGACACGTCCCCCCACGTGTCGGGCGACGCCGTCGACATCGGGCACGCCGATGCCACGGCGTGGCTGTCCCGGCACGGTGCGCGGTACGGGCTCTGCCGGATCTACGGCAACGAGCCGTGGCACCTCGAGCTGCGCCCGGCCGCGATCGAGCACGGTTGCCCGCCGGCGTACGTCGATCCCACCCACGACCCGCGGATGCAGCCGTGACAGGTCCCCGACAGGGGCGCGACACCGGTCGGCCCGATCGTCGGCGGCGGCGACGGACCCGCCGCCGCTCGTTCGCACCCGGAGACGACCCCCGATGTCCTTCTCAGCTGCACGCCCCTCCCCCGGCCGGGCCGCCCGGCTCGGCCTGTTCGCCCTGCCTGCCTACGGCGCCCTGCTGGGGCTGAGCACGCTCACCCACCAGCCGTCCGTGGACGACTTCGACGCCTACGCGCGCTACGTCACCACCGACGTGTTCCTGGTCAGCCACCTGGGCGCGAGCATCCTCGGCGCCGCCCTGGCGGTGCTCGGCGCGGTGGCGGTCACCGCCCACCTCGTCCGCGGCCGGGCCGCACGCACCGCCGTGGCCGGGCTGGTGCTCACCACCGTGTCCAACGTCTTCCTCGCCGCGACGTTCGGCAGCGCGGCGTTCGTCCAGCCGGGCATCGGGCGGGCCCACCTCGCCGGCGTCCCGGGCATGGCGGAGCTGAACGCCGACACCGCCTACGGCCCGGCGTTCTTCGCCACGGCCCTGACGGCCACCTTCTCGCTCATGGTCTCGGCGGTCGTGCTGGGGACGGCGATCGCGCGCACCGACGCCCGGCTGCGGTGGCCGGGCGTCGCCTACGCCGTCCTGGTCCCGCTGTTCGCGCTGACCGGCTTCGTCCTCCAGTCGGCCCAGGCCACCACGGGGTTCGCCCTGGCCCTGGCCACCGCGGCGCTGGCGGTGCAGCTCCCCCGGGTCGTCACGGCAGGTCAGCAGGCCGCGCCCGCGACCCGTCCCGCGGCGATCCCGGTCAGCAGCTCGTCGGCCGAGCTCTGACGCCCCGCCCGCAGGGCCGGGTCGGAGCGGTCGCCGAGGGCCTCGCGCAGCACCGGCCACCAGCGCGCCAGCCGGCGGTCCTGCAGGGCGGTCCGGGGGACGCCGACGTCGTCGCGCAGCTGCTCCGCGCACCCGAGCAGCCGCGCGGCGACGTCGGCGTCGTCGGGCGCGAGGGCCTGGGCGAGGAGCTCCAGGCTCTCGGCGAGGGCGGCCGTCTGGCCGAGCTCGCGCGCGCCGCCGGCCGCCCGGAGGAACAGCTCGGTGGCCCCGGCCCGGTCGCCCTCGGCCAGCGCGACCTGGCCGAGGGTCTGCTGGGCCGCCGCCAGGCCCTCGGGGTTGCCGACCGACTCGTAGATGGCGAGGGCCTCCCGGGCCAGCGCACCGGCCTCGGCCGGGTCGCCCGCGGCGAGGCAGGTGCGGGCGTGCTGGTCGAGGCAGAGCGCCACGAGGTGCCGGTCCCCCGCCCGGCGCAGCACGTGCCGGGCGTCGAGCAGCAGCTGCCGGGCCGGGCCGGTCTCGCCCCGGTCGAGCGCGGTCCGGGCGCGCAGGACCAGCGCCAGGCCCGTGCCGCTGTCGAAGGCGTCCGCCCGGAACAGCGCGACGGCCCGGTCCTGCGCCGCGGCCGCCTCGTCCAGCCGGCCGAGCGCCCAGGTCGCCGTCCCCAGGTGCAGGGAGCTGAAGGCCTCGCCCCGCAGGTCGCCGACGGCGGCGAAGCCGGCGGCCGCCCGCCGGCACTCCGCCTCGGCCGTGCGGAGGTCACCGACCGACTCGGCGTGCATGCCGGAGGCGAGGTGCAGGCCCGCGTCGAGGCGCGGGCCGTGGGGGCCGGCCGCCCGCGCCTCGGCGATCCACCGCCGGGCCTCCGCGAAGGAGCCCTCGTAGGACCAGAACCAGGACAGCGAGCAGACCAGCCGCGCGCCCGTCTCCGGGCGCGCCGCCGGCCCGCCCAGGCAGTGGCGCAGCGCCGCGCGCAGATCGGCGGCCGCCGTCCGCAGCTCGGCGAACCAGCCGGGCTGGTCGACGCCGCGGATGCCGCGGTCGGCCTCCTCGGCGAACGCGGCGTACCAGCGGGCGTGCCGGTCGCGGGCGGCCAGGAACTCGGCCGGGTCGGCCGCCAGGCGCTCGCCGGCGGCGGCCCGGATCGTGTCGAGCAGCCGGAAGTGGTCGTCCTCGGCCGGGGCCACCAGCGACTGGCGGACCAGGCTCAGCAGCAGCCGCAGGCCGTCGGTCGGCAGCCCCGCGCCGGCGACCTCGACCGCGGCCTCCAGCAGGAAGGGGCCGGCGAAGACCGACAGCCGGTCGAGGAAGACGGCCTCCTCGTCGGAGAGCAACCCGTAGCTCCACTCGACCGCCGCCCGCAGCCCGGCGTGCCGGCCCGCGGCCCCGTCGCCCTCCCCGACCAGGCGCAGGCGGTCGCCCAGCACCTCGGCGATCTTCGCCGGGCTCAGCGCCGCCGCATGGCCCGCCGCGAGCTCCACGGCGAGCGGCAGCCCGTCGAGCAGCCGGCACACCCGCGCGACGTCGTCGGCGTTGGCCTCGGTCAGCGCGAAGCCGGGCCGCACGGCCGCCGCCCGGTCGGCGAACAGGTGCACCGCATCGGCGACCGGCAGCGGCGGCACCGGCCACGACACCTCGCCGGGCAGGCCCAGCGGCCGGCGGCTCGTGGCGAGCACCCGCAGCGCGGGGCAGGCCGGCAGCAGCCCGGCGACGAGCCGGTGGACCTCCTCGACGACGTGCTCGCAGGTGTCGAGCACGAGCACCACCTCACGGCCGCCGATCCACGCCCGCAGCTCCGCCACCGCGTCGGCCGTGGACAGCCCCGTGCCGACCGCCGCCGCCACCGCGACCTCGACGCCCGGTCCCGGACCGACGGCGGCGAGGTCGGCCCACCGGACGACGTCCTGCCGGTCGCGCACCGCCTCCACGGCGAGCCGGGTCTTGCCCGCACCGCCCGGTCCGGTCAGGGTGACCAGCCGGTGCGCCCCCAGCAGCCGCCGCACCGCGGGGATCGCCTCCTCCCGCCCGACCAGCGTGGTCAGCGGCACCGGGAGCTCGGGGACCGCCGCCGGTGCGGACGGCGCCGGGGTCGGGGTCGGGAGGACGGTGACCGGCTCGGGGTCGGCGGCCACCGCTCCGGGCGACGCCGGGTCGAGCGCGGGGTCCTGGCGCAGGATCTGCTGCTCGAGCTGCTGCAGGGCCGGCCCCGGGTCGAGGCCGAGCTCGTCGACCAGCGCCGTCCGGGTGGACTCCAGGGCGCGCAGCGCGTCGGCCTGCCGCCCGGCCCGGTAGAGCGCGAGGGCGTGCAGGCCCTGCAGCCGCTCGCGGAACGGGTGCTCGCGCACCAGCGGGCCGAGGTCGGGCAGCGCCTCGTCGTGCCGGCCCAGGGCCAGCAGACCGACGGCCCGCACCTCGTACGCCTGCACCCGCAGCTCGTCGAGCCGGGCGATCTCGCCCTGCGCGAAGGCATCGTCGGCCGCCTCGCTCAGCGCCGGACCGCGCCAGAGCGCCAGCGCCTCCCCGGCGAGGCGGACCTGCTCGGCCGGGCCCGTCCCGGCGGCGGTCGCCGTCCGGACCGCCTCCTCGAAGCGGAACAGGTCCACCTCGTCCCGGGCGACCGCCAGCCGGTAACCGGCGGGGCCGCGCTCGACCCGCACACCGGCGCCGGTGAGCGTCCGCCGCAGGTAGGAGATCAGCAGGTGCAGGGCGTTGTCGGCGTTCACCGGGGGCTCGTCGCCCCAGAGCTGGTCGACCAGCGTCGCCTGGGCCACCGGGTCGCCCCGCTGGAGCAGCAGCGACAGCAGCAGCCGGCGCGGCCGCCCGCGGCGAACCTCGACCGGGCGGCCCTCGTGCCACACCTCCAGCGGGCCCAGCACCAGCAGGTTCACCGACCGGCCCCCGGACGACAGACGGATGACAGCGACGGGCGCGAAGCTACCCGCCGTGAACGCTGATCTGGAGCTGGTCCGACGGCTCGTCGCGGCCGACCACGGCCTCGCCGTGGTGTCCACCACCCGTGCCGACGGCGGCGTCCAGGCCTCCGTCGTCAACGCCGGGGTCCTCCCCCACCCCGTCGACGGCGAGCCGGTGGTCGCCTTCGTCGCCCGCGGCGGCACCCGCAAGCTGGCCCACCTGCGCCGGCGCCCCCACCTGACGCTGGTCCTGCGCGCCGGCTGGGAGTGGGTCGCCGTCGAGGGGGACGTCGAGCTCGCCGGTCCCGACGACACCGATCTCGGCCTGGGCGCGGACGAGGTCCGCCGGCTGCTCCGGCGGGTCTTCGCCGCGGCCGGCGGCACGCACGACGACCTCGACGAGTACGACCGGGTCATGCTGGTCGAGCGCCGCACCGCGGTGCTGGTCCGGCCGCAGCGGGTGTACACCAACCCGCCGCAGGCCCGGCACGTCGAGCGGTGACCGTCGAGGTCCTGCGGCGCGACGACGACGTCGTCCTCTCCCGGCTCGTGGTCGGGCCGCTGCGGACCAACACCTACCTGGTGACCTGCGCGCGCACCGGGGACACCGCCGTCGTCGACCCCGGGGACGACGAGCCGCGGATCACCGCCGCGCTGGGCGGCCGCCGGGCCGTCGCCGTGCTGCTGACCCACGCGCACTGGGACCACGTGCAGGCCGCCGACGCCGTCCGCGCCCGGCACGGGTGCCCCGTGCTCGCCCACCCGGCGGAGGACGCGGTGTGGGCGCACGAGCTCGCCCACCTGCGCACCCACGGGCAGTGGGACTGGGGGCTCGAGCACCCACCCGCCGGCGCGGCGGCGCCGGTGCCGCGGTGGGACGGGCGGGTCGACCACCCGCTCGCCGACCACCTGCGGATCGGGCAGCTGGACCTCGAGGTGCTGCACACCCCGGGCCACACCCCGGGCTCGGTCTGCCTGCGGCTCGGCGCCGACCTGCTCACCGGCGACACGCTGTTCCCCGGGGGTCCCGGCCTCACCGGCTGGCCGCTGTCGGACTTCGGCACGATCCTGGCGTCGATCGAGGGCCGGCTGTTCGCCCTCCCCGACGCGGTCCGCGTCCACCCGGGGCACGGGCCCGGCACCACGGTCGGCCGGGAGCGCCCGTCGCTGGCGGAGTGGCGCCGCCGCGGCTGGTGACAGCCGGGCGACAGAGCGGCGACACGACCGCGGCCGACGGTGGGGCCAGACGCGGCGAAGGGCCGCGGCCGATCCTCAGGAGTCCCGATGTCCCGCCTGCTGCACGTCTCCGCCTCCCCGCGCGGCGCCCGCTCCGAGTCGCTGGCCCTCGCGGCGACGTTCCTCGCCACCTACCGCGAGCTGAACCCGCTCGACACCGTCGACACCTACGACCTCTGGGACGGCACGCTGCCGGAGTTCGGGCCGGCCGCCGCCGGGGCCAAGATGACGATCTTCGGCGGCGGGCAGCCCGAGGGCGCCGAGGCCGAGGCCTGGGCCGCCGCCCGCGCCACGTTCGAGCGGTTCGACGCCTACGACCGCTACGTGTTCAGCGTCCCGATGTGGAACGCCGGCATCCCGTACGTCCTCAAGCAGTTCATCGACGTGGTCAGCCAGCCGGGCATGGTCTTCGGGTTCGACCCGGTCGCCGGTTACACCGGCCTGCTGCGGGGCAAGAAGGCGGTCCTGCTGCTCACCAGCGCGGTCTACGGCGTGGGGAGGCCGGCCACCTTCGGCTCCGACTTCCAGTCGCCGTACCTGCGCGACTGGCTGCACTGGGCCGGCGTGCTCGACGTCGAGGAGGTCCAGTTCCGGCCCAACCTCGCCACGGCCGACGCCGCGGCCGGACGCGAGCGGGCGCACGAGGAGGCCCGCCGGCTGGCGGCGAAGTTCTGATGGCGCGCTCGCCCGAGGAGGTCGTGCTCGGCTTCCTGCTCGACGTCCGCTCGGGGCACCGCCCGCACCGCGCGAGGACCTACCTGGCCCCGCGCGTGCGCGCGCACCAGGGCCGGCCCGGCACGGCGCACGCGGTCGTGACCCGCGACCCCGAGCAGTACGCCGAGCACGTCCGCGAGATGCTGTCCGCCGTCGGGCCCTGGACCTTCGAGGTGCTGGGCCTGACGCGGCGGGCGGGGCTGGTCGAGGCCACCTGGCGGCAGACCGGCCGCGTGGTCGAGCACGGCCGGGCCGGCTACCGCGTCCGGCACGGCCGGATCACCGAGTACTGGATCGAGTCCCACCAGGACGGCGCCCCCGGCGCGGGAGGAGCAGCGATGCCGACGACCGACCGCGAGGTCCTCCGGTACACCGCGTTCAGCACGTCCCCGGCCGGTGGCAACCCCGCGGGGGTGGTGCTCGACGCCGGTGGCATGTCCACGGAGGAGATGCTGGCCACCGCGGCGGAGGTCGGCTTCTCCGAGACCGCCTTCCTCGCCCCGCGGGACGGCCGCTTCGACGTCCGGTACTTCAGCCCCCGCGCCGAGGTCCCCTTCTGCGGGCACGCGACCATCGCCTCGGCGGTGGCGTGGGCCGGGCGGCACGGCCCCGGCCGGCTGCTGTTCGACACACCCGCCGGCGAGGTGGAGGTCGTCACCCGGCGCGCGGACGACGGATCCGTCCGGGCCACCCTGACCAGCGTCCCGCCGAGGACGGCGCCGCTCGCCGACGCCGACCGGCGGGCCCTGCTGGCCGCGCTGCGCTGGTCGGAGGACGAGCTCGACGCCTCGCTGCCGCCTCGCGTGGCGTACGCGGGCGCCTGGCACCCGGTGCTGGCGGTGACCGGCCGGGACCGGCTGCGGGACCTGGACTACGACTTCGACGCGCTCGGCGCCCTGATGGCCGCCCGCGACTGGACCACGGTGGACCTCGTGTGGCGCGAGGACGCCACGACCTTCCACGCGCGCAACCCCTTCCCACCCGGCGGGGTGGTCGAGGACCCGGCCACCGGCGCCGCCGCGGCCGCCCTCGGCGGCTACCTGCGCGAGGGCGGGCACGTCCCGACGCCGGTCACGCTCACCGTCCACCAGGGCGCCGACATGGGCCGCCCCGGCGTCCTCGAGGTCGACGTCCCCGCGGGGGCCACCGGCATCCGCGTCACCGGGACCGCCGTCCCGCTGCCGGCCTGACCCCACCGACGACCGGGCGCCGTCACGGCGTCCGGTCGTCGACCCCGTCCGCGGTCAGCGCGTCGAGCAACCGGCGGTGGGCATCGGCCAGGGCCGCCAGCTGCCGGCGCAGCCGTCGCACCTCCGCCTCGAGCGCCTCCACCCGCCCGGACGGCGCCGTCACGGGCGGCGCGGCGACGGACGGCGCGACGGGGACCGCCCGCACGGGCGCGGGTGCGGGCGCGGGTTCCGCGGCGGGCGGGCGGGCGTCGTCCGGCGGGACGCCCCGGCCACCCGTTGCCGCCGGTGACGGATTGCCCGAGCGCTCCAGGTACCGCCGGGCCACCTCGACCGGGATCCGCCACACCGTCCGCTGCCCCTGGAGGACCTGCTCCCCCGCCAGGTTGCCGGCGCGCAGCTGCGCCCGGATCGCCGCCGGGGTGACCTGGCGCAGCTGGGCCAGCTGCTCGACGGTGAGGAAGTCGTCCTCGAGCTCGTCGAACGGCGGACCGGTCATGTTGCGCAACCTTACGTCCCCGAACGCTTGCGCAATCTGTTTCGCAGTGACATCGCCGCCTGCCGCCTCGCCCACTGCCCGGGCATGTGGATGCTGGCGCGTTTGCGCAACTCGGGCACCGCAGGACGGGAGTGATTGCGCAAACGAACCGCATCGCCTTCCTCGCGGTACCCCTCCCCGTAGTTGCGTACGCGCACCCGTCCCACTCGCGGGGCGGATCCCCCGAGTGGGACGAGTGGGACGGCGGGCGCAGGACTCCCGGGATGCACCCCGCGAGTCGCGCCGGGCGGACGTCGGCGCCGTGACAGGATCCAGGCGTCGAAATGACCAGCGTGCAACTCGAGGAGGACCACGTGCCGACCAGCTCCGCGGCGCCCACCCGCGCCCGCCGCACCTCGCGGGAGCCCGGCTTCTACACCCGCGCGCAGGTCGAGGAGGACCTCGGGCTGACGGCGACCGAGCTGGACACCTTCGAGCGCGCCGGTGTGCTGGGGGCCGAGCAGCGCCGCCGCCGCGGGGACACCCGCCCGGTCCTCTACTCGACCAGCGACCTGGCCGTCGCCCGCTTCGCGATGGCGGCGCACCGCCTCGGTGTCCGCGGCGAGCAGCTGCGCCGGCTCAGCGACGCGCTGCGGCTCAAGCGCAAGCGGCTGCAGCCGGGCTGGAGCGGCCTGATCGTCGTCGACGGCGACGGGGACGTGGAGCTGCTCGCCGACGCCGGCGGCCTCGGCGACTACCTCCGCCGCTACCCCGTGCCGGTGGCCTCGCTGCTGGTGACCGCCCTGAGCGTGCCGGAAATCGTCACGGACGCTGCCGCGTGAGCGGGCCCGTCGCCCCGGGGAGGCGCACCGTGCGCTGACCGACCCCAGAAACGCAACGTGGCACCGGCCTGCCAGCCGATGCCACGTACACGCCCGACGGCCTGCGAAAGCCTCCGGAATGGACGCCACAAGGCTAGCAGCGGTCCGCCGGGTTGTCGTGCTGTTCCCTCGGCACCGGTGTCAGGTTCCGCGACACCGGTGTCCGCGTCCTGCGCCCGGAGAGCTGCCGATCCATGACCGCTTCCCCTCCCCCGCCCCTCGGGGCCGGTACGCCGACCACCGCCCGGCCGGCGCTCGTCTTCGAGGTCACCAAGACCATCGCCGCCTACACCACCGACGGCATCGCGCCCGGCGGTGGGCTGAAGGTGACGGTGGTGCCCGAGGCCGCCCTGCAGCTGCAGCGGGCCCTCGGCGTCAAGTTGTTCTCAGCGCTGTTCACGCTGATCTGCATGGCCGGCGACGACGGCTCCCGCCTGGTCGTCGACACCAACGCCTCGAAGCTCGCCGAGCAGCTCGGCTGCAGCCGCCAGAAGGCCGGCGAGATGGTCACCCAGCTGGAGCAGGCCGGGTTCCTCGACCGCCAGCAGGCCCGTGGCATCGGCGGCCGTGCCGACCGGTTCGGCCGCGGCCGGTACGTCCTCTGCCCGGAGCTGTACCGCGCGGTGGAGCGACGGCAGTCCCTCACGCACAGTGAGCGCCCGCTCGGTGGCTCGCCCACCGGTGTCACGGGAGCTGACACCGGTTCGCGGAGAGCCGGTGTCACGGAAGCTGACACCACGCCGACCGCTGTCAGCCGGCCTGACACCGGCGACGGACCCGCAGGTCGCACCGGTGGCAGGTTCTCCGACGGCGGGGTGCGCAGTCACCGTCATGGAGATGGGATGGATGAAGACCATCCATCTCCCCCGGCACCCGACGCGCGGCTGACGCCGCCGTCGGTCCTCGCCGGGCTGCCGGTCGCCGACGTCGTCGCGCTGCTCGAGCAGTGGGGCGTGTTCGACGCGGAGTCCGTCGTCCGCACCGCCGACCCCGTGGCCCTCGACGCGGCCCTGCGCGAGATCTCCGGGCGCTTCGGCGAGATCAAGAACCCCGGTGCCTACCTGCGCCGGCTGCTGGCCACCGGCGGTCCGACCCCGCCGCGCGACCGTGCCGCCGCCGTCCCTCCCCCGCTGCCGGCCCCACCGGTTCCGTCGGTCCCGGCGGCTCGCCCGGTCGTCCGGCCCGCCGTGCCGGGGCCGGAGGCCGCCCGTCCCGCGGCGGTCCAGGTCGCGGCCGGCCCGAGCCTCCCGGAGCTGACCGGCGAGGACCTCGTGGCGGTGTACGCCGGGCTGTCGGAGGACGCGCGGGCCGCGGTCGACTCCGCCCTGGGCCGGATGGCGCAGGTCGCCGGCGCCGGGTGGTGCAACGTGCCGGGTCTGATCCGGCCGCGCCGGCTCTACCTGGTCGGGGTCCTGGAGCGGCTCGGGCTGCTGGACGGCGCCCGGTGAGCTACGACGGCCGCACGTCCCCGGCGGGCACCTCGTCGAGGACCCCGGCGAGCGCCAGGTCGGTCACGAGGTCGGCCGGGAGCTCCCGCCCGCGCCGGACGGCGTCGTCGAACGCCGGCCCGAGCGCCGAACGGGCGCCGTCCCGCGTCCGCGCCTTCAGCTCCGGGTCGGGCAGGTAGTAGTTGTAGCCACTGCCCCACGAGCTGCCGAGCGCGGCCTCGGCGGCACCCAGCAGCACCGCCGCCCGTTCCCACCGGCCGTCCTGCCCCTCCAGGACGGCGAGGGCGTCGAGGAAGTAGGCGGTGTTCGCCCGGTCGCCGGTCTCGCCGGACAGGACGACCCCCTCGTGCAGCAGGTCGCGGGCGGCGTCGAACCGCCCCTCGCTGGTCGCGGCCTGGGCCAGGTTGTAGAGGGCGACGTAGGTGACCAGCCGGTCCCCGCGCCGCCGGGCCGCGGCGAGCCCCCGCTCGAACAGGGCGGTCGCCGCGGCCGTGTCGCCGGTGACCAGGCGGACGGTGCCGAGCCAGACGAGCCCGAGCGAGCGCAGCCAGTCGGCGTCGGCCTCCTCGGCGAGGTCGAGCGCCCGCTGCAGGTGCCCCTCGGCCTCGCCGAGCTCCCCGGTCGCCATGGCCACCAGGCCGAGGCCGCCGTGGCCGTTGGCCTGCATCTGGAGGTCGCCGGTCCGCTGCGAGAGGGCGAGCCCCTCGGCCCACCGGGCCGCGGCGACGGCGTAGTCGCTCTCGACGTAGGCGAGGCAGGCCGCCGTCGTCGCGGCGCGGGCGCGCACCGCGTCGGACAACTCGAGGCGCAGCGCGGCCTCGACCCACTCCCGTCCCTGGCGGTCGCCCCCGCGCAGCCACCAGGCCAGCCACACCGCCCAGCACATGCGGGCCGCGGTCTCGCCGTCCCCCGCGCGCAGCGACTCGGCGATCGCGTGCCGGACGTTGCCGTCCTCGGTCGCGAGCCGGTCCAGCCACTCGACGGCGGCCGCCGTCTGCAGCCCCGGCTCCGCCTCCTCGACCAGCCGCAGGTACCGGGCCGCGTGGGCGGCCGTCACCGCCGGCCGCTCCCCGGCGGGGAGCAGGGAGTCGGCGTACTGCCGGATCGGCTCGAGCATGCCGTACCGGACCTCGCCCCCGGCGCCGTGCGAGGGGACGACGAGGGAGTGGTCCACCAGGGTGCCGAGGGCCGGCAGCACCTCGGCGGGCGGCATGGACGGCGGCGCGACCGCCTCCGCGCCCTCGAGGTCGAAGCCGCCGGCGAACACGGCCAGCCGGGGCAGCAGCGCCTGCGCGGCGGGCGGCAGGAGGTCGAAGCTCCAGTCGAGCGTGGTGCGCAGGCCGCGCTGGCGGGCCGGCAGGTCCAGCGTCCAGCCGGTCGCGAGCGCCTGGTCCAGCCGCTGCAGCAGGGCCGCCGGGGACAGCAGCTTGACGTTGGCGGCCGCGAGCTCCAGGGCCAGGGGCAGGCCCGACAGCCGCCAGCAGATGGCCGCGACGTCGCCGGCGGTGGCCGACGTGACCGCGAAGGACGGCACCACCGCACGGGCGCGGGAGACGAAGAGCTCGCCGGCGGCCGACGACATCACCTCGTCCGGGGCCGGCCCCTGCGTGGAAGTCGGCAGCCGCAGCGGCTCCACCACGCGCTCCTGCTCGCCGCGCACCCGGAGCGCGGCACGGCTGGTGACCAGCACGGTCACGTCGGGACAGCCCGCGAGGATCTCGGCGACCGTGCCGGCCGCCTCGGTGAGGTGCTCGAAGTTGTCGAGGACGAGCAGCAGCTGCAGCGGGCGCAGGACGTCGATGAGCGCCGGCACGGCGCTGCCGTCGCCGGGCTCCCCCGTCCGCAGCTCGCGCACGCCCAGCGCCCGCGCCACCGCCGCCGGGACGGCGCCGGCCTCCGCCACCGGGGCCAGCGGGACGAACGCGACGCCGTCCCGGAAGGCGGCCGCCGCCTGCCGCGCCACCTCGACGGCCAGCCGGGTCTTGCCGACACCGCCGGGGCCGGTGAGCGTGAGCAGCCGCGGCCACGGTGCGGTCAGCAGGGTGAGGATCCCGGTCAGGTCGCCGCCGCGGCCGACGAGGGACGTCGCCGGGGTCGGCAGGCCGCGTGCCGCGGGCGCCGGCGGCGTGGCGGCCTCGTGCGCGGCGGGCTCCCCGTCGAACAGCCACTCCCGGTCGGCGTCGGAGAGGCCGAGGGCGGTGGCCAGCGTGCGCACCGTGTGCGGGTAGGGACGCCGCCGCACGCCGCGCTCGAGCGCGCTGATCCCGTTGACGCTCAGCTCCGCCCGGGCGGCCAGCTCGGCCTGTGTCATGCGGGCCGCCTCGCGCAGCGCCCGCAACCGCTCCCCGAAGGGCGGATCTCCCGGCTCTGCCGCCCCCGTTCCCGACACGGCCCGATGCTAGGCCGCTCGGCGGGGCGGCCGCGGGCGCCCGCACCAGCAGGTGTGTGGGTGGTGTGTGGGTGCTGCCCGTTCCGCGCGAGGGGTGCGCACCGGAGAGTCGACGTCGTACCGCCCCGCAGTGGAAGGAGTTCCGGTGACGCCGACGAGCAGGCAGCCGGTGTGCATCCCCGACGACCCGGCGACCGGTGCCGTCACGCCGTGGGGCGACCGCTTCCGCGAGGTGGTACCGGCCAACCTCACCACGGGCGCGTTCTCGACCTTCCTGGTCGACGCGTCCCCGGGCGACGGGCGGCCCGACTAGGTCCACCACGCGGCCGACGAAGCGTTCGTCGTGCTCAGCGGCACGGTGACGTTCAGCGTGGCGGGGTGCGAGGACTACCGCGACCTCGGCCCCGGTGCCGCCGTGTTCGTCCCGCGGGGTGCGCGCCGGTCGTTCCGCACCGGCGCCGCCGGGGCGCAGCTGCTCGCCACGCAGACGCCGGGCTGGCGGATCCACGGGCTCGCGGCACCCACCACGGACGCGCTCACCCTCCGCCAGGTCGCCGACGCGCTCGCCCTCTGCGGGATCGAGCTGGTCCCCGCCGACCAGCGGGCGCCGCTCCGGGCCCTCCGCCCGGCCTCGCCGGTGTCCCGCGAGCTGGTGCTCGTCGGCCGGCGGATCCCGGCGGATGCCGCCGCGCGCGTCGTCGCCTCCGTGGGCTGACCGTGGCCCTCGACCTCAGGTCGAGGTCGAGAGCCACGGCCCGTCCGGTTCAGCGGCTGTACTGCTCGGCGCGCGAACCGTCCCGCGGCACCCGGCGCGGGGTGGGCAGGTCCCTCGTCAGCGGCCGCAGACGCGGTTCCGGCTGGGCACGGGTGGGGAGCGGGTGTCGCATGGAGCACCGTCCGATCGTCTCGGTCCGTCACGGGAGGCAGCCTGGCGCCCGGCTGGCGGACCGATCGTGCGCAGCGGCCCCCGGACGCCGGCCGCGCCACGCCGGGTGCCGGGGACGGGCGGACGGCCGCACCGCGTGTCCGGTCCACACGCAGCCGGCCGACCACTCCCCGGTACGGTGACCGCCGACACGTCCTACGCTGCGCAGACGTGACCGCGTCCCCCTACCTGGTCGAGCGCCTCGTGGACCCGCAGCGGCAGGTCGAGGTCCTGGTCGACGGCCGGTGGTGGCCCGGCGTGCAGCGCGGCTGGCGGATGTACGACGACGGCTCCGGCTGGCGCGCCGCCGTGAGCTACGTCGTCGAGACCGCGACGGGGCTCGAGGCCTGCGAGGACGACGTGCCGGTGGGCCGGTTCCGCACGGCCTAGGAGCGGACCTCGCGCACGACGACGACCCGGCGCCGGGTCGTCCAGGGACGGGGAACCGGCGGCTGGGTGCGCTCGGGCGGCTCGTGCGGGGAAGTCACGGGCCGAGTAGAGCGACCCCACCGGTCCACGGGCCAGACCTGGGGGAACGCTCCGGCGAAGTTCACCCGAACGGTCGCCGACCGGCACCGGCGCGCTACTCGGTGGCGACCTCGTCGGCCGGCGGTGCGCTGATCTCGACCGGCTCGTCGAAGTCGCCCAGCTCGACGAGGGTGCGGACGTCCTGGCCCTGCACGGTGAACTCCTGGAGCACCCGCACCGGCCGGCCCTCGTCGTCCGCCCACAGGTCCACCGGCAGCCGCGTCAGGCCGGAGCTGAGCAGGTCCGCCCGCCCGGGGGTGTCGTTGGGCAGCCGGAGGACGTCGACGGTGAGCCGGTAGTGCGTCGCCGGCGCGCCGGCCACCTCCTCCTCGCCGACCACCTCGACGGTCGAGGACTCGGCGAACGCGGTGTACTGCGCGAGGTCGCTGCTCGACCGCGTCGACTCCAGCGACGCGGCCAGCTCGCGGATCAGCGGGTCGCTGCTGTCGGCGCTGACCAGCAGCCACGGCCGGTCGGAGGGGTTGATGCCCTCGGGCAGCTGCACGTAGGTCTGCTCGTCGACCTGGACGACGCGGATGTCCCCGACGCCGGGCACGGTCTGGGTGAGGTCGAACGCCTCGGTGCGCCCGTCCTCGAGCAGCTGGTCGCCGCTGCCGGTGATCTCCGTGCCGGCCGCCGAGACCTCCAGCTCGATGTGCGCCGACTCGATGTCCGCCGCGCCCTCGCGCAGGTGCTCGGCGAGGCCGGCGGCGTCGGTCGGCGGCGCCCCGCCGCCCACCTGGTCGATCCACTCGGACTGGCCGCACCCGGTGAGCAGCCCCGCCGCGAGGACGACGGCGGGCAGCGCGGTCCGCTTGCTGGTCACCAGCGGACCGTAACCGCTCCGCTCGCGCGCGCGGCAGGTCGGCGCACCGGCGTGCTCAGGCGGCGTCGTCCTCCTCGACCCCGGCCAGCGCGGACCGCAGCTCGAGGAAGAGCAGCCACGGCGCGACGACGTCGTCCATGTCCCGGCCGCTGGCCGCCACCAGGTCGTCGACGAGCGCCGCGACCAGCCCGCGCGCGGCCATGTAGACCGTCGCCGCGTCGACCAGCGCCGGCTCGTCGCCGATCTGCAGACCGCCGGAGCGCACCCGGATGACCTCGCCGTTGCCCCAGCCGAGGTCGGATGCCGCGCTGCCGAGGAGGGCGATGGCGGTGCGCAGTTGCTCCGGGACGGGAACGTCGACGTACATGGGGGACTCCAGGTCTGGTCGGTGTCCCCTGGGTTTTCGGCGCGCGCCGCCCGCGGTTGAGCGGAACCCGTCACGCGGACGTCCGCAGCACGGTGAGCGTGCCCTCGCCGAAGTCGGTGACGAGGGCCGAGTTGCCGCTGGGCAGGACCGCGAGCCCGGTCGGGGTGGTCCCCGTCGGCACCCGCGCCGTCACCGTGCCGGCGGTCACGTCGATGGCGGACACGGTGCCGTCGCCGGAGTTGGCCGTGTAGAGGTGGCGGCCGTCGGGCGCGAACACGATGTCCTGCGGCTCGACCCCGACGGTGGGCACCGTCGCGACCACGGTGTTCGTGGCCGGGTCCAGGATCGTGACGTCGCCGCTGATGTAGTTGACGAGCGCTGCGCGCGTGCCGTCGGGCGACATCGCGATGGCGTGGGGACCGTCCCCGACCGGGATCGTCGCGGTGACCTGCTGGGTCGCCAGGTCGAGCACGGAGACCAGGTCGGAGAAGTGGTTGGTCACGTAGCCGGTGCGCCCGTCGGCGCTGAACGCGATCCAGTGCGGGCTCGGCGCCATGGGGACACGCGCGACCACCGCCATCGCGTCCGGGTCGACGACCTCGAGGTGGTCGTCGTCGTACAGCGGCACGTAGACCCGGCCGTCCGGGCCCTCGGCGACCGCGTACGGCCCGCGGCCGACCGGGACGCGGCCGACCACCAGGTTGGTCGCGGTGTCCACGACCACGACGACGTTGGTGACGAAGTCCTCGGTGTAGGCGCTGACGTAGGCGCGCTCCCCGTCCCGCGAGAACGAGACCAGCTCAGGGGGTGCGTCCGGTACGGGGATGATCGCGGTGACCTGCCCGGTGACGTTGTCGATGCGGACGAGGCGGCTCGCCGCGGGATCGGCGACGTACGCGTAGGAGCCGTCGGGGGCGACCTGGACGTGGTGCGGTGCGCCCCCGAGCGGGAGTGATGCGGCGACCACCGGTGTGGCGACGCTGGCCTCCGGGGGTGGGGCGCTGGTGGTCCTGGCCGGTCGGCGTCCGTCGTCGTCCGCACCGTGCCGGTGGGCGGAGGCGGAGGCGGCGGTCGGGTTCGCGGCCGGGGCCGGGTCCCCGCCCCGGGCCAGTCCCACCGCGACGCCGGTCGCCACCAGCGCCACGAGGGCGACGACGAGCAGCACGAGACCGATGTGCCTGGGCCGGCGTCGGTGCCGGCCGTGCTGGTGGAGCATGACGTCCCCCGGGCTGAGCAAGGTCCCCCCGGGGAAGAGTGCTCCTCCGCGCGCCGGAAAGCACTACCTATCGGAACAGATCAGCCCCAAACCTCCTCGGCGGTCTCGACGATGAGCGCGAGCTTGGCGATCTGCTCGTCGCGGGTGAGCGCGTTGCCCTCTACCGTCGAGGAGAAGCCGCACTGACCCGAGAGCGCGAGCTGGTCGAGCGGGACGTACTTCGCCGCCTCGTCGATCCGCCGCTTGAGGTGGTCCTTGCTCTCCAGCACGGGCCGCTTCGTCGTCACCAGGCCCAGCACGACGCGCTTGCCCGGCGGCACGAACCGCAGCGGCTCGAACCCCCCGGAGCGGGCGTCGTCGTACTCGAGGAAGAACCCGTCGACCTCCAGCCCGCCGAACAGCGCCTCGGCGACGAAGTCGTAGCCGCCCTCGGCGACCCACGAGGAGCGGAAGTTGCCCCGGCACATGTGCGTGGTGACCGTCAGCCCCTCGGGCCGGCCGGCCAGCGCGGCGTTGATCTGCCGGATGTAGCGCTCGTGCAGGTGCTCGGCGTCGCGGCCCTGGGCGGCGATCTCCGCGCGCTGCGCCGGGTCGTTGAGGTAGGCCAGGCTGGTGTCGTCGAACTGCAGGTAGGTGCAGCCCTGCGCGGCGATGCCCCGGACCTGCGCGGCGTAGGCCGCCGACAGCGCCTCCCAGAACGAGTCCTCGTCGGGGTAGACCGCCGGGTCGATCGCCGCGGCGCCGCCGCGGTAGTGGACCATCGACGGCGAGGGGATGGTCAGCTTCGCCGTCTGCTCCGGCGAGACCACGCTCTGCAGGTAGGCGAAGTCCTCGGCGAAGATCGGCTCGGGGATCGCCAGCGGGCCGTCGACGTGCAGCCCGGCCGGGGTGAAGTCGATCGTGCCGTCGGCGTTCTTGAAGTGGACGACGATGTTCTGGTCGGTGACCTTGGTGATCCCGTCGATCCGGTAGATGAAGTCCATGTGCCACGAGGCGCGGCGGAACTCGCCGTCGGTCGCCGTCTGCAGGCCGACGTCGCGCTGCATGCGGACGACGTCGGTGATCGCCTCGTCCTCGATCCCGCGCAGCTCGGCGTCGTCGATCTCCCCCGCGGCGTGCCGCGCCCGGGCCTCGAGCAGGCCCTGCGGGCGCAGCAGGCTGCCGACGTGGTCGGCGCGGAACGGGGGGCCGGATCGGTCGGTCATGGCCCGAGCTTGGCCGACCCCGCCGTTCCGCGCGACCGGTCAGCGCTTGCCCTGCTGCACCGCCCAGGTGTTGCCGTCGGGGTCGTCGAAGAAGAGGAAGGAGTTGAAGTCGGCGTCCTGCGGGTCGCGGCCGGGCTTCTGCTGGCCGTCCTCGAAGTGGACGACGCCGCTGTGCGCCACCCCGGCCGCGTCCAGCTGCTCGGCAGCGGCGGTGATGTCACCGACGACGAACTGGTTCCCCTTCATCGAGCCCGCGGCGCTCTGCGGGATGCCCGTACCGAACACGATCGAGCACGCCGAGCCCGGGGGCGTCACCTGCACCACCCGGAAGTGCTCGTTCGGCGCGAAGTCCGTGTCGACGGCGAACCCGAGCTTCCCGCCGTAGAACTCCTTGGCCCGGTCGACGTCGCTCACCGGCACGACCAGCACTTCCAGCTTCCAGTCCATCGCTCCTCCTCCGCGGGTGGGTCCCTGCCTACAGGACGGGAGGGCGCGGCCGCACTCATCGGTCGCGCCCGACGCGTCGAGCGCCCCTCAGTGGGCGAAGACTGAGGTCAGCGCTCGTGCCACGTCCCGGTGGTCGCGGACGAGCCGCAGCCGGCCGCGGCCCAGCCGGGCCAGGTCACGGCCGAGGTCGACGTCGTCCTCGCCGGACGTGTCCAGCAGGACGTCGAGCCGGGGCAGCCGGGCGGCGGTCAGCCGCGGATCGGGACCGGCGTTGTGCACGCAGTCCGACAGCAGGAGCACGCGGGCGTCCCGCGGGGGCACGCCGGCCAGCTGCCGGCCGGCGACCTGCAGGGCGAAGGCGACGTTCGTGAGGCCGCGGGCCGGCACCCGCAGGAGCAGGTCGAGCACCCGCGCCGGGGAGACCGGCTCCCCGAGCCGCACCAGGACGGCGGCGTCGGACCAGAACGCCACGACGGCCAGCTGGTCGCGGTGCAGCTCACCGGCGAGTGCGCCGACGGTGGCCGCCGCCGTCCGCACCCGCTCACCCTTCATCGACCCGGAGACGTCCACGACGAGGACGACCGACCGGCGGGTGCGCTCTCGTTCGCGCACGATGATGTCGTCGTCCTCCGGCACCGGGTTGCCGGCCAGCACGTCGAGGGTGCGGTCGAGGTCGATGTCGTCGGCGACCGCCCGGTAGGGAACGCTCTCCAGCTCGCCGATGCCCCGCCGGGCATGCGTGTCGCGGCGCGGACGCGGCACGGCGAGCCGGGCGGCGATCTCCCGCGCACGCTGACGGGCCACCCGCTCGTCGGCCGTCGTCAGGTCGAGGTCGGCCAGCGCGATGATCTCCGCGGGCTCCTCCGTGGTCCCCGGCGCGCCGCTCCCCCGCCGCCGGGCGCCTGAGCCGCGGCGCCCGGCGTCCCGGGCGGAGAGCACGAGCCCACCCTGACCCCGGACGTCCGTGGCGTAGAGCGAGGGCTCCTCGGTGAGCTGTTTGGGCTTTCGGCGCAGCGGCCGGAGCGTCCGGGAGCGCGCCGGGCGCCCGGGGCGGTCCCGGCGCAGCGGCGAGTCGGCCGCGATCTCCCTTCAACCCGGCTGCGCGGCCGCCGGGTTCAGCAGGAAGTGGTCCCCCCAGACCTGCCGCAGCACGTCCTCCGGTGTCTCCTCGATGGTCTCGTCGAGGTGGATCCGCCCGGACAGCGCCACCAGCACCGCGTCGAGGACCAGGGCGGTGTACTCCTCGGGCAGCCCGCGCGGCGGGTCGATCGACGGGTCGTCCGGGAGGGCGACGCTGCGCATCGTGGCCAGCTGCGCGGCGATGAGCGCGACGTCGATCGCGCCACGCACGCTGCTGCCCTGCTGCACGTCCTCGCGCTCCCGGGTCGCCCGGGTCAGCGCCACCGCGTCGGCCACCAGCCGTGCCGACCCGATGCCGGTGCGCCGGCCGACGATGCCGCGCTCGGCCTCGGCGTCCTGGTAGTCGACCGACAGGCGGCACAGCCGGTCGTGCACCGACGTCGACAGCCGGGTCGTCCCGACGTTGTCGTAGGGGTTCATCGATGCGATGAGGCGAAAGGTGGGCAGCGCCTCGACCGTGCCGACCCGCGGCACGGCGATCTGCCGCTCCGCCATGGCCGTGAGCAGCGTGTTGAGGGTGTCCTCCGGCGCACGGTTGAACTCCTCGACGTAGAGGAAGCCACCGGTGCGCATGGCCTCGACGAGCGGGCCTGCGACGAAGTTGTCCTCCGAGTAGTCCTCGCGCAGCACGCGCGCCGGGTTGTGGTGCCCCACCAGCCGGGACGGCGTCAGGTCGGCGTTGCCCTCCACGAACAGCAGCGGGATCCCCCACTCGGCGGTGATGGCGCGCAGGAGCGTCGACTTCGACGTCCCGGGCGGGCCCTCGAGGAGCACGTCGCGGCCCGCTGCGACGGCCGCCAGCAGCAGGTCGAGCTCCCGCTCCCGGCCGACCAGGTGAGCGGCGACGCGGGCCCGGACCTCGCGGACGGACGCCCCCTCGTCGTGCACGACCCGGCTGCCGGCGAGCGCGGGATCGGACAACGGGGCGTCGGTGCTCAGGACCGCCTCCCGGTGCGGGCGAACGGGACGATCGCGCCCTGTCTACCCGCGCCCGCCACGGCTCACAACAGCGCGCCGGCGGGACGGCACGGCCCGGTCTTGACCCGATGTAGGGCCGGGGCCACGGTCGGTCCGGGACCTCAGGGTGGAGGCCCGGATCGAGACGAAGGGGAGCGACATGGGACGAGTCGAGGGCAAGGTCGCGTTCATCACCGGCGCCGCCCGCGGTCAGGGGCGGTCGCACGCCGTCCGTCTGGCGCAGGAGGGCGCCGACATCATCGCCGTCGACATCTGCCAGGACGTCGAGACCGTGGGCTACGCCGGGGCGACCGAGGCCGACCTCGCCGAGACGGTCAAGCAGGTGGAGGACCTCGACCGCCGGATCGTCGCCCGGCAGGCCGACGTCCGCGATCTCCCGGCGCTGCAGGCGGCCGTCGACGAGGGGATCTCGGAGTTCGGCCACGTCGACATCGTCTGCGCCAACGCCGGCATCGCGACCTTCGCGCCCGGCCACGAGATGACCGACGAGGTCTGGCAGGCCACGATCGACATCAACCTCACCGGCGTGTGGAAGACGATCAAGGCGGCGCTGCCCTCGATACTGGAGCGCGGGCAGGGGGGCTCGATCATCCTGACCAGCTCGACCGCCGGGGTCACCGGCATCGCGAACATCGCCCACTACGCCGCCGCCAAGCACGGTGTGGTCGGGCTGATGCGGGTGTTCGCCATCGAGCTGGCGCCGCACATGATCCGGGTGAACACCGTCCACCCCACGGCCGTGGCGACGCCCATGGTGCAGAACCCGACGACCTACGAGTTGTTCACCGGGATGCCGGACGCCAGCGAGGAGCAGGCGATGCCGGCGCTGAAGGGGCTGAACGCGCTGCCGATCCCGTGGGTGGAGGCGGTCGACATCAGCAACGCCGTCCTTTTCCTCGCCTCGGACGAGGCCCGGTACATCACCGGGACGACGATGCTGGTCGACGCCGGCGGCACCCTGCCGTACAAGATGCCGCACGAGGTCTGACCCGGCCCGTGCGCGGGCCGGGTCCCCCGGGCCGCCGGCCGGTGTCAGGCGTGCCGCGGGTCGGCGTCGGCGGGGAAGGCGGTGGTGGTGTCGCCGAGGAGCAGCATCCGGTAGGTCGCGGTCGCCGCCTCCTCCAGGTTGAGCGCGCGGCGGAACGCCGTCCCGACGTCCGGGCCCAGCGCCGAGCAGCCGTGGTGGGCGAGGACGACGCAGTCGTGGGTCCGGGCCTGCTCGGCGGCGGCGTCGGCCAGCGCGTCGGAGCCGTTGGGGTGGAACGGCACGGTGCCGAACGAGCGGACGTAGACGGCGTGGTCGAGGGTGAGCAGCCGGATGCGGTGGCCGAGCGCGTCGACCAGCACGGTGTGCTGCGGGTGCAGGTGGACGACGGCACCGACGTCGGGCCGCGCCAGGTAGGTGCGCTGGTGCAGCTTCCACTCGCTCGACGGCCGCGCCGCCCCGCCGACGACCTCGCCGTCCAGGGTGACCACGCTGAAGTCGCCGGGGGTCAGCCGGTCCAGCCACGTGCCGGCCGCGGTCACCACGAACTCGGTCTCCCCCGGCAGCCGCGCGGAGAGGTTGCCGCCGCTGGCCAGCACCAGGCCGCGTTCCACGGCGAGGCGGCCGACCTCGACCAGCTGCTCGACCGCCTCGGCGCGGGTGGTCGCCGTCCTCATGCCGACCAGTAGGAGGCGACGTCGATCGGCGCGAACCGCCCGCGGTCGGTGACGACGGCGCTGACGAGCCGCGGCGGCGTGACGTCGAAGGCCGGGTAGACGCCGGTCACCCGGTGCGAGGCGGTGCGGCGGCCGAGGGTGTGCAGCACCTCGTCGCCGTCGCGGTCCTCCAGCTCGACGTCGGCGGCGGTGGGCGCCTGCCGGTCCGGCGCCTGCACCAGCGCGACGAACGGCACCCCGAAGGCGTGCGCCGCGACCGCGATGGACAGGGTGCCGATCTTGTTGACGACGGCGCCGTCCATCGTCACCCGGTCGGCGCCGCTCATGAAGACGGTGACCTCCCCGCGGCTCAGCAGGTGGGCGGGCATGCCGTCGGTGACCAGGCGGGTGGGCACGCCCATCTCGGCCAGGCTCTCCGCGGTCAGGCGGGCGCCCTGCAGGTAGGGGCGCGTCTCGGTGCACACCGCGTCGATCCGCTTCCCGGCGCGCAGCACCGCGGCGACCGTCTCGGTCAGGTAGGCGTCGGCCCAGCAGTGGGTGAGCACGGTGGCGCCGTCGGGGACCAGCGCCGCGGCGTGCTCGCCGAGCGCCCGGTAGCCGGCGCGGGCGCGGTCGGCCAGCGCGGCGGCCGCGCGCTCGACGTCCCCACCGGCCTCGGCGACCGCGAGCAGCTCGGCGACGACGTCCCGGATGCCGTTGTTCGTCGGCCTGGTGGCGACCAGCCGCCGCGCGGCCTCGCGGACGGCCTCGAGCCGGCCGCTGCGGGCGGCCAGCACCATCCCGCCGGCGGCGGCGAACGGCGGGCCGAGGCTCTGCGTGACCATGTCCTCGATCGCCTTCGCCACGTCCTCGACGCTGCGGCAGGTCACCCACACCCGCTCGAACGGGAACACGCGTCGGTCGAGGATGCGGACGGCGTCCGCCTCCACCACCACGCTCTGCCCGACCAGCGTCGGCACGGGCACGTCGGCGTTGATCATCGGCGCGTGGCTGGTCGACGCGCCGGCGGGGGCGACCACATGACGATGATCATCGGCGGAACTCAGGTCTCCGTGATGTGCTCCGGGCGGATCGGCACCCGGCGCAGCTTCTTCCCCGTCGCCGCCCGCACGGCCGCCGCCACCGCTGGGCCCGACGAGATGGTCGGCGGCTCGCCCACCCCGCGCACGCCGTAGGGCGCGTGCGGGTCGGCGTACTCGAGCACCTCGATGCGCATCGGCGGGGTGTCGAGGATGGTCGGGATCAGGTAGTCGGTGAACGACGGGTTGCGCACGTGCCCGTCGGCGACGACGACCTCCTCCATGAGCGCCAGCCCCATGCCCTGGGTGCTGCCGCCCTGGATCTGGCCGATCACGGCGTCGGGGTTGAGCGCCTTGCCGACGTCCTGCGCGGTGTCCAGCGCCACCACCTTGACCAGGCCGAGCTCGGTGTCGACGTCGACCACCGCCCGGTGCGCGGAGAACGCGAACTGCACGTGCGCGTCGCCCTGCCCGGTCTCGGGGTCGATCGCGTGGGTGGGCCGGTGCCGCCACTCGACGGTCTCCTCGACCGCGTCCTCGCCGAGGACCTCGGCCAGCCCGGTCAGCACCTCCCCGGAGACGCCGACGACCTTCTCGCCGTCGAGCGCCAGCGACCCGACCGGCAGGTCGAGCGCGGTCGCCGCGCGCTGCAGCACGCGCGCCCGCACCGCCTCGCACGCGGCCTTGACCGCGCCGCCGGTCACGTAGGTCTGCCGCGATGCCGACGTGGAGCCGGCCGAGCCCACCCCGGTGTCGGCCGGGACGACGACGACCCGCTCCACCCCCAGCTCGGTGCGGCAGATCTGCTGCTGCACGGTGACCAGCCCCTGGCCGACCTCGGCGGCCGCGGTGTGCACGGTGGCCACCGCCTCGCCGCCGGTCACCTGCAGCCGCACCCGGGCGGTCGAGTAGTCGTCGAAGCCCTCGGAGAAGCCGATGTTCTTGTAGGTCACCGAGTAGCCGACGCCGCGGCGCACCCCCTCGCCGTGCGTGGTGTTGCCGACCGCGCCGGGCAGGGTGAGCAGGTCCCGCTCCCCCTCCGGCTCGGGCGGGAGCGGCATGTCCTTCACCTTCTGCAGCAGCTCCGCGACCGGCGCGGCCGAGTCGATGACCTGACCGGTGATGTTGCGGTCGCCCTCGCGCATGCCGTTCTTCTGCCGGATCTCGACCGGGTCCATCCCGAGGACGTCGGCGAGCTCGTCCATCAGCGCCTCGTGCGCGAACGCCGCCTGCACGCAGCCGAACCCGCGCATCGCGCCGCACGGCGGGTTGTGCGTGAAGACGCCGCGGGCGTCGACCGACACGTTCGGGATGCGGTAGGGCCCCAGGCCCAGCGTGCCGGCGTTGCCGACCACGGCCGGCGTCGAGGACGCGTAGGCGCCGCCGTCGAGCAGGACGTCGGACCTGGCGTAGACCAGCGTGCCGTCGCGCTCGGCGCCGAACTCGTAGTGCAGCCAGGCGGGGTGGCGGTGCACGTGGCCGTAGAAGGACTCCTCCCGGCCGTAGACCATCTTCACCGGCCGGCCCGTGCGCAGCGCGAGCATGCAGGCGTGGATGTGCACCGACAGGTCCTCGCGGCCGCCGAAGGCGCCGCCGACCCCGGCCAGGGTCAGCCGCACCTTCTCGGGCGGCAGCGCCAGCGCCGTGCACATCTGCCGCTGGTCGACGTGCAGCCACTGGGTGGCGACGTAGAGGTCGACGCCGCCGTCCTCCCCCGGCACGGCCAGCCCCGACTCGGGGCCGAGGAAGGCCTGGTCCTGCATGCCGACCTCGAAGTCCAGCGACACCACGACCGGCGCGGTGGCCTCCGGGTCGCCGCGGCGCAGCGTCAGGTGCCGCACCAGGTTGCCGGCCGGGTTGACCAGCGGGGCGTCGTCGTCCAGGGCCCGCCGGGGATCGGTGACCGCCGGCAGCGGCTCGTAGTCGACCCGGATCCGGCGGGCCGCGCGGCGCGCGGTCTCCGGGTGGTCGGCAGCGACGAGCGCCACCGGCTCGCCCTCGTAGCGGACGACGTCGGCGGCGAGCACCGGGGAGTCGGCGTGCTCGAGGCCGTATGCGTTCTGGCCCGGGACGTCGTCGGCGGTGAGGACGGCGGAGACCCCCGGCACCGTCAGCGCCTCGGTGACGTCGATGCCCCTGATCCGCGCGTGCGGGTGCGGGCTGCGCAGCGTGACGCCCCAGACCATGTCGTCGTGCCACAGGTCGCTGGCGTAGGCGAACTCCCCGGTGACCTTGAGCGTGCCGTCCGGGCGGAGCGGGCTGTCGCCGATCCGGCCGGTGGTGGTGGTCGGCGGCGCGGGGCGGGTGCGCGTCTCGGTCACGGCTGCACCTGCTTCCGCGCGGCGAGCCGCACGGCGTCGAGGATCTTCTCGTAGCCGGTGCAGCGGCACAGGTTGCCGGCCAGGGCCTCGCGGATCTCCAGGTCGTCGGGCTGCGGCACCCGTGCCAGCAGGTCGTGCGCGGCGACGACGAGCCCGGGCGTGCAGAACCCGCACTGGACGGCGCCGGCCTCGACGAACGCCTCCTGGACCGGGTGCAGGCCCTCCTCCGACGCCAGCCCCTCGACGGTGACGACGTCCCGGCCGATGGCCTGGCCGGCCGCGACCAGGCACGCGCACACCGGCTCGCCGTCGAGGTAGACGGTGCAGGAGCCGCACTCACCCTGCTCGCAGGCGTTCTTGGAGCCGGGCAGGCCGAGCCGCTCGCGCAGCACGTAGAGCAGGCTCTCGCCGGGCCAGACGTCGTCGACGGTCTGCTCGGTGCCGTTGACGGTGGTGGTGACGCGCATGCTCAGGCCGCCTCTCGGTACTGGTCCCACGCCCAGGTGGCGGTGCGCCGGGCCATCACCGACAGCGCGTGCCGCCGGTAGGCCGCGCTGCCGCGGACGTCGTCGATGGGGGCGGCCGCCGCGGCGACGCGCTCGCCGAACGCGCGGGGCAGCGACTCCGGCAGCGGCCCGCGCGACTCCCACAGGCCGGCGGCGTCGAGCTCACCGGCGAGGAACTGCTCGGCCCCGACGGCCCGCCGGGGGGTCGGCGCGGCCGAGCCGATGCCGGTGCCCACGGCGTGCCGGTCGGGGTGCAGCGCCAGCGCGAACGCCGTCACCGCGATGACCATCGCGTTGCGGGTGCCGATCTTCGAGAACTGCTGCGGACCGGCGGCGAGAGGCACCAGCACCGCGGCGATCAGCTCGTCGGCCTCCAGCGCGTTGCGCTTCACGCCGGTGTAGAACTCCGCGGCCGGCACCTCGCGGGTGCCGCGGGCGGCCGAGGCCACCTCGACCACGGCGTCGGCGGCCAGCAGCGGCGGGTGCGAGTCGCCGGCCGGGGAGGCCGCGCCCAGGTTGCCGCCCACGGTGCCGCGCATGCGGATCTGCGGCGAGCCCACCGTCCGCGACGCCATGGCCAGCCCGGGCAGCTGCCCGCCGAGCTCGGAGATCACCCGCGCGTAGGTCACCCCGGCGCCGAGCCGCACCCGCGCGCCGTCGGTCGACCACTCCCGCAGCTCGGCCACCCGGCCGAGGTCGAGCAGGGCTCCCGGCCGGCGCCGGTCGAAGTTCAGCTCGACCATGACGTCGGTGCCCCCGGCGATCGGCAGCGCGTCGGGCCGCTCGGCCCGCAGCGCCAGGGCCTCGGCCCACGTCGTCGGTTGCAGGAAGTCCATGGCTCTCCTCGCCATCGGCCCGTGGGTGGTCCTCGAAGGGAACCCCCCGGTCGGGGAACTGGCAAGGCGCCACGACCCGCCGTCCGCCATCCGACGGCAGGGATGCACCGAACGCGTGACGGGGGGGGGGGGGGGGGGGGGGGGGGGGGGGGGGGGGGGGGGGGGGGGGGGGGGGGGGGGGGGGGGGGGGGGGGGGGGGGGGGGGGGGGGGGGGGGGGGGGGGGGGGCGGGGCGGGGGCGGCCCCCCCCCCCCCCCGCGCCCCCCCCCCCCCCCCCCCCCCCCCCCCCCCCCCCCCCCCCCCCCCCCCCCCCCCCCCCCGGCAGGGGGTGACGACGGCGTCGCGGCTGGGCGCCGGCGCGCCCGACGTCGTCCCGCTGCTGCTCGACCGGGTGGCCGGCTCGGCGGACCCGGCCGCCGCCGCGGTGCTGCTCGCCGAGCGGGACGCCTGGTCGGCCCTGCTCGCACGGCACTGGCCGGACGGCGGCGCGCTGGCGGACGTGGTCGGCGCGGCCGCGGCCGCCCCCGGTCCGGAGGGCGGTGCCGCGGTCGCCGCCGGGCTGGCGGCGCTGGGGAGCGGTCTGTCCCCGGCCGAGCCGGGTATGTGGACGGTGGACCGGACGACGGCCGCCGTGCTCGCCCCGGCGCTCGGTGCGGCGCTCGGCGCGCAGGTCGACGTCGTCACCTCCCTGCTGGCCGCCGCCGCGGCGGGCGGGCCGCTCACCAGCGTCGAGGACGAGTCGCTCCGGGGCCTCGGCTACCTCACCGTCGACGAGGACGCCGCGGCGGGCGTGGCCGCGGCGGTCGGGCAGAGGGCAGCGGGGGAGGGGGCCGCGGGCGCGGCGGTCGTCGGCGCGTTCCTCGCCACCCGCGAGTACGGGCAGCGGCTGGACCACGCCCTCGACGCCGTCGAGGTGATGACCGCGGCGGTGGACCGCCGGATCACCTGGGAGATCACGGTGGGCCTGCCCACCACGATCCTCACCGAGTTCCTCGACCGGACCCCGGTCGGGCGGGTGGCCTCGGAGGTGGTCCAGCAGCTCGAGGGGCTGGCCGCCGAGGCGGTGGACGCGGACGGGTCGTGGGAGGTGCCTCCGGACGAGGGCCTGGTCGTCGACCGGGAGCAGGCGGCCGGTGCCGCGGCCGGACCGGGCCCCGGGGACGCCGCCGCGGAGGCCCGCGAACGGGCCCTGGACGGCTTCGACCGCACCGGCCGGATCCTGGGCGTGCCCGAGCTGCCGCGCCCGGACGAGGCGCTGCCGTGGGAGCAGCTGCCCACGCCAGCCGACGGGCTCCGGGATCTCGTCGAGGACGGCCGCCGCGGCGGCCGCTGAGGGCCGTGGCCGCGGGCCGTGCGCGGCCGGCCAGGGACTTCGTGCTCTGTCGCGAGTTCCACCGGTGTCTTTCCGCACGTGTGTGGCGCGCCGGGGCGGGTAGCGGTGCCCGGAAGCCGCGCCTCTCGCGCCCCACCAGCCCCTGCGTCCCCCGAATCGGTGACGTGTCGTCTGTCTTCGATCACGCAACGTGACGACGCGACTGTGCGTCACACGGACGTGATCAGCGGTGCTTGCTCGGACGGGTGACGGGAAGCAATGTCACCGGCGCGGTCCGTACCGAACGACGCTCTGCCCCCGCGCGTGGGTGACTGCCGCACCAAAGCAGTCGTTCATGCCTGAGGAGGCGTCATGAGCAGCACGCAGCAGCGCACCGGCCGCTGGGGTCGTACCGGCCGTTGGGGCCGTACCGGTCGCTGGGGCTGAGCCCGCACCGACAGCAGTTCACCGAAGGGGGCAGGCGGTCTCGGACCGCCTGCCCCCTTCGGGTGTGCAAGCCCTGGCGCCGGCCATCTCCGCTGTTAGCCTCGGCGCGATTCTTCCCCTCCCCAGAAACGGGTCCCGTTGGCCGAGCCTGAGCAGCGCGCTGTCGTGCGCGCCCCCGTGCGGCGGAACCCGTGGAACGCCACCGCGGTCGCCTGCCTGTTCGGGCTGCCGGCGCTGATCGTGCTGCTGGGGGCCACGTACCGCCCGGTCGGCGCCCTCGCCGTGCTGGGCGTGTTCCTCCTCTTCCTGGCCACCGAGTCCGTCCCGATCCACTTCGAGTTCCGCAAGCAGACCTTCAGCTGGTCGGCCAACGAGGTCGCCCTCGTCGTCGCGCTCGCGGAGGTCGGCGGCGCGTGGACCGTGGTCGCCCGGCTCGTCGCCCTGGCCCTCGTGCTCGTCGCCGGGCGCTACTCGCTGGCGAAGACGGCCTTCAACCTCGCCGTGGCGGTCGTCGAGGTGGGCGTCGCGGTCGGCGTCCTCTCCCTGCTGCCGCACGACGACCTGACGTCGCCGGTCACCTGGCTGTCCTACCTGGCCGCGATGGTGCTCACCGACGTCGTCGGCGCGCTGTTCATCGCCGGGGCGATCACCGCGACCCAGGGCTATCCCGGGCGCGACCTGTGGACCAGCCTGTTCGTCCCCATCGCCATCGTCAGCCCGATGTCGGTCATCGTCGGCCTGGGCGCGCTGCTGCTGGTCGACCAGACCCTGTGGGCGTGGGCGCTGCTCGCGCCGATCGTCGCCGCGCTCGCCCTGCTCTACCGCCGCTTCGGGCAGGTGACCCGCGAGGGCGACCGGCTCGAGCGCGTCTACGAGTTCGCGCGCCGGGTCGAGCAGATCCCGGCGGACGAGGACGGCGCCCGGCAGATCGTGCTCGCCGTCCGCGACCTGCTCAACGCCGAGCGGGTCGCGCTGTGGCTGCCCCCGTACCTCGACGAGGAGCCGCGCCTGGTCGTGGCCGCCGAGGACGGCGCCGTCTGGTACGACGGCCCCGGCGACCCCGACGACCTGTTCCGCCGGCGCGCCGTGGACGCCGGCGCCGAGGGCCCGGTGCACGTCTCGCTCGCCCGCGCCGACGCGCAGGAGGCCGCCGCGCTCGCCCGCCGGCGCGCCGCCGACCTCATCGGCGCCGCCGTCGTCACGGCCGCGGGGGAGCCGGGCTACCTCGAGGTCTGCGACCGGCGCAGCGACGTCGTGAACTTCGGCGAGGGCGACCGCGCCGCGCTGGAGAGCATGCTCACCCACGTCAACGCGGCGATCCGGCAGCAGCAGCTGCTGACGCAGATCCGCTACGACGCCGACCACGACCGGCTCACCGGGCTGCCCAACCGGCAGCGGCTGGCCGCCGAGATCGACGCGCTGCTGGCCGCCGACCCGGTCGCCGCGCGCGCCGGGCTCATCCTCGCCGCGCTGGACAACTACACCGAGGTCACCGACACCCTCGGGCACGCCGCCAGCGACGAGCTGCTGCTGGTCACGGCCGGGCTGCTGCGCGAGCACGCACCGCCGCAGGCCCTGCTGGCGCGCATGGAGGGCGACCAGTTCGCCGTCCTGCTGCCCGGGCTCTCCCTGGCCGCGACCGAGCGGGCCGCCCGCCGGCTCCGCGAGGCGACCTCCACCCGCGCCCGCGTGGCCGGCCTCGACCTGGAGGTCACGCTCAGCATCGGCGTGGCCGCCGCGCCCGTGCACGGCGCCGACGCGGGCACGCTCATGCAGCGGGCGGACGTCGCGCTGCTGGCCGCGTCGGGGTCCAGCGGGGTCGCCAGCTACCACCCCGTGCTGGACCAGCAGAGCCTGCGCCGGCTGCAGCTGGGCACCGAGATCGAGCAGGCCATGGCCGACGGGCACATCTCCGTCGTCTTCCAGCCGATCATCGACGCCCGGACGTCGGACATCGTCTCGGTCGAGACGCTCGTGCGCTGGGCGCACCCCCGCTACGGGGCCATCCCGCCCGACGACTTCATCCACCTTGCCGAGCAGATCGGCCGGATCGGCCCGCTGACCGACCACGTGCTGGACCTGGCGCTGGCGCGCTGCCGACGGTGGCTGGACCAGGACATCGCGCTGTCGGTCGCCGTCAACCTCTCCGCACGCTGCCTCACCGAGGCCGACCTGGTCGACCGGGTGCGGCGCGCGCTGCGCCGGCACGGCGTCCCCGGCGAGCTGCTCACGCTCGAGCTCACCGAGGGCAGCGTCATCGACGACACGGTGCGCAACAGCTCGGTGCTGGCCGACCTGCACGCCCTCGGCCTGCGGCTGTCGATGGACGACTTCGGCACCGGCTACTCGTCGCTGTCCCAGCTGCGCCAGCTGCCGATCGACGAGGTCAAGATCGACAAGTCCTTCGTGCTGGGCATGTCGACCAGCCAGGGTGAGTCGTTCATCGCCCGGTCGATCATCGAGCTGGCGCACAACCTGGGCCTGCGGGTCGTCGCCGAGGGCGTCGAGGACGAGCTGACCCGCAACCTGCTCGCCGAGATGGGCTGCGACAAGCTCCAGGGCTTCCTGGTCAGCCGCCCGCTGCCGGACGAGCGGCTGGAGAGCTGGCTGCTCGCCCGCACCGGGGTCCGGTCCGCCGCGCCCGGCGCCACCCACCGGCGGCTGTTCGTCCGCACCTGAGGCAGGGCCCCCTCAGGGCGGCCGGGAGGCGTCGGGTACAGTTCCCAGCAGTCCGACAACGCCCCTTTAGCTCAGTCGGCAGAGCGTCTCCATGGTAAGGAGAAGGTCTACGGTTCGATTCCGTAAAGGGGCTCGTAACATCGAGAAGCGACCGACCGGTCCTGTCGCGAGACCGGGCCGCGCGGTCGTCCCGGCGGTGTAGCTCAGCCAGGCAGAGCAAGCGGCTCATAATCGCTGTGTCACCGGTTCAAATCCGGTCACCGCTACTCACCACGGACCCCCTCGGGGGTCCGTCGCCGTGTCGGCAACCCCGCCGGCACGCGGGTCGTCCAGGGGACGGCCCGACCGACAAGGCTAGGAGCGCACACCGTGGCAGCCACCGACATCCGTCCGAAGATCACCCTGGCCTGCCAGGAGTGCAAGAACCGCAACTACATCACCCGCAAGAACCGGCGCAACGACCCCGACCGGCTCGAGCTGAAGAAGTACTGCCCGCACGACCGCAAGCACACGGTCCACCGCGAGACGCGCTGACGCGTCCGGCAGCGGGACGAGGGCGGGAGCATGGCGCTGGACCCAGGACTGGTCGGGCGCAGCTACCCGCCCTCGGCCGTCTACGAGGTCGGTCGCGCGAAGATCGCCGAGTTCGCCGCGGCGATCGGTGACCCCGACCCGGTGCACCGCGACGCGGCGGCCGCCCGCGCGGCCGGGCACCCCGACGTCGTCGCCCCGCCGACGTTCGCCATCGTGGTGAGCCTCGAGGCGGCCACGAGCGTGCTCGACGACCCCGACGTCGCCCTCGACTACAGCCGGGTGGTCCACGGCGAGCAGAAGTTCGCCCACCACCGCCCGATCCGCGCCGGTGACCGGCTGGTCGCCACGACCACCATCGAGAACGTCCGGAGCGTGGCGGGCAACGACATGCTCACGACCCGGGTCGAGCTCGCCACCGAGGACGGCGAAGCGGTCTGCACGGCCACCTCCATGCTCGTCGCGCGGGGCGCCTGATGGCCGTCGAGGTGGGCACGGAGCTGCCCGAGCAGACCTTCCCGGTCACCCGCGCCGACCTCGTCCGCTACGCCGGCGCCTCGGGCGACTTCAACCCGATCCACTGGAACCAGCGCGTGGCCACCTCGGTGGGCCTGCCCGACGTCATCGCCCACGGGATGCTGACCATGGCGCTCGCCGGGCGCGCGGTCACCTCGTGGGCCGGCGACCCGGCCGCGCTGGTCGAGTACCACGTCCGGTTCGGCCGGCCCGTCGTCGTACCGGACGACGACACCGGCACGACGGTGACGGTCCGTGGCAAGGTCGCCGCCGTGCTCGACGACGACCGCTACCGCGTGGACCTGACCGTGACCAGCGCCGGCGAGAAGGTGCTCTCCCTGGCCCGGGCCGTCGTCCGCCTGCCGTGAGGCGGGCGCGCGGCGGGGCGGCCCTGGCCGCCCTGCTGGTGCTGACCGGCTGCACGTCGTTCGTCGAGGGCATGTCCGCGCCCGCGGCGGCCCCCTCCGGCGGTGCGGCCGAGGACGAGGGGTTCAGCTGCCCGGCCGAGCGCGCCGAGCCCGATCCCGACCGCCCGGTGATCGATCTCGAGTTCCGGCTGTCCGACGACGGGACGACGGTCACCGGCACCGAGACGGTCACCTTCACCCCCGACCTGGACACCGACCGGCTGGTGTTCCGCCTGGTGGCCAACGCGCCGCCGTCCGCCCGGTCGGGCAACCAGCTCACCGTCGACGAGGTGCGCGGCGACGACGTCGACGAGGGGCGCTACGTCGCCGCCGGGGCGGCCGGTCCCGGCGGCCTGTACGAGGTCGCCCTGGACGGCGAGCTGGCCGCGGGCGACTCCACCGAGGTCGAGCTGGACTTCACCCTCCGGCTGGGCGGCGGCGAGTTCGACCGGTTCGGCACCGACGACGGCCTGTCCTGGTGGGCCAGCGGGTTCCCGCTCCTGGCCTGGGAGCCGGGCGTCGGCTGGGCCGAGGACCCCTTCGTGCAGCTGCAGGGCGAGACGGCGAGCAGCCCGGTCGCCGACACCACGATCTCCGTGTCGGCCCCCGAGGCGCTGACCGTGCTCATGACCGGCGACATGGCCGAGCCGTCGGCACCCGAGGACGGCCGGCGGACGTGGACCTCCACCGAGCCGGTCGCCCGCGACGTCAGCGTCGCCGCCGGCGACTTCACCACCGAGGAGCGGACGACGGAGGGGGGCACGCGGGTCACCGTGGGCGTGCTGCCCGGGGGAGACCTCGAGCTCGGGCAGCTGGCCGACTGGACCGTGCAGGCGATCACCGACCTCGAGGGCCGGTTCGGGCCGTTCCCCTACGAGACGCTCACCGTGCCGCTGCTGCCCTCGTACGGCGGGGGCATCGAGTACCCCAGCAGCATCCTCATGGCCGCGCCGAGCCGGAACGTGCTGGTGCACGAGGTCGGGCACATGTGGTTCTACGGGATGGTCGGCGACTCGCAGTTCCGCGACCCGTGGCTGGACGAGGCGTTCGCCACCTTCACCGAGTCGGTGAACTACGCGGCGAACGACAGCGCCGTCGACCGGGCGCTGCAGCGGCCGGGCGAGGTGGGCGGGTCGATGGACGAGTTCCCCGACGACGACGCCTACTTCTCCACCGTCTACGGCAAGGGCGGCGCCGCGCTGCTGGCCGCGCGGGACGCCGCCGGCGCGGAGGCGTTCGACGCGGCGATGCGCTGCTACGTCGACGCCAACGCCTGGACGATCGCGACCCCGGCCGACGTCGCGGCCGCGTTCGCCCAGGTGCCGCCCGCGCTGGCGGTCCTCCTGCAGGCGGGTGCGGTGTCCAAGGAGTCCCTGGACCGCTGAAGCCCCGCCGACCCTCAGCCGGCCGAGCCCAGCAGGCGCTGCAGGCGGCCGACGCCCTCGGCCAGGTCGTCGTCGCCCAGGGCGTAGGACAGCCGCAGGTAGCCCGGGGTGCCGAACGCCTCGCCCGGCACGACCGCGACCTCGGCCTGCTCCAGGACGATCTCCGCGAGCTCCACGGTGTCCTGCGCCGTCCGGCCGCCGATGTCGCGGCCCAGCAGGCCCTTCACCGACGGGTAGACGTAGAAGGCGCCCTGCGGCTCGGGGCAGGCCACGCCCGGGATCTCGCGGAGCATCGAGACGATCGTCCGCCGCCGGCGGTCGAACGCCTCGCGCATCGTGGCCACCGCGGACAGGTCGCCGTTCAGCGCCGCCACGGCGGCCGCCTGGGAGACGTTGGCCACGTTGCTGGTGGCGTGCGACTGCAGGTTGGTGGCGGCCTTGACGACGTCGGTGGGGCCCACGACCCAGCCCACCCGCCAGCCGGTCATGGCGTAGGTCTTGGCGACGCCGTTGACCACGACGCAGCGGTCGGCCAGCTCGGGGACGACGACGGGCAGCGACGGCGCGGTGGCCCCGTCGTAGGTGAGGTGCTCGTAGATCTCGTCGGTGAGCACCCACAGGCCCGCCTCGAGGGCCCAGCGGCCGATCTCCTCGACCTGCTCGCGCGGGTGCACCGCACCGGTCGGGTTGGACGGCGAGCAGAACAGCAGCGCCTTGGTGCGCGGCGTGCGGGCGGCCTCCAGCTGCGCGGCCGACACCAGGTAGCCGCTCTGCTCGTCGGCCACGACCGGCACCGGCACGCCGCCGGCCAGCCGGATCGCCTCGGGGTAGGTGGTCCAGTACGGAGCGGGCAGCAGCACCTCGTCGCCCGGGTCGAGCATCGTGGCGAACGCCTCGTAGACGGCCTGCTTGCCGCCGTTGGTGACCAGCACGTTGGCCGGGGTGATCGCCAGGCCCGAGTCGCGCGCCGTCTTGGCGACGATCGCCTCCTTGAGCGCCGGGAGGCCGCCGGCGGGGGTGTACCGGTGCATCGCCGGCTGCCGGCAGGCGGCCACGGCGGCCTCGACGATGTAGTCCGGCGTCGGGAAGTCCGGCTCGCCGGCGCCGAAGCCGATGACCGGCTTGCCGGCCGCCTTGAGCGCCTTCGCCTTGGCGTCGACCGCCAGGGTCGCCGACTCGGTGATCGCGGCGATGCGGCGGGAGATGCGGCGCTGCGCGGGCGGCAGCTCGGACAGGGCGGGCTCCGAGGAGGAGACGGCGGTCATGCGTTCATCGTGTCAAAGACCACCGCCGTCCCGCCTCCGAGTACCGGGCTCGGACCGACGTTGGCCCTTCCCGATCGCGGTCCCGTACACTGGCTGTCCTGGGGCAGTTGACCCCGCCACCGGCGTGCCCCGGATCCACCTCCTGCGGGCCCGGCGTTGCCGTGGCGAGGTCTGCAGTTCCCCTAGGGGTGTAGCTCAATTGGCAGAGCAGCGGTCTCCAAAACCGCAGGCTGCAGGTTCAAGTCCTGTCACCCCTGCCAGCACCACACGCGACAGACGGTCCCTCCGCCGGACGGGCCACCACCACGAGGCGAGCGAGGCGCAGTGAGCGACGAGAAGCCGGGACGCGACGACGACGCGCGCACCCCTTCCGACGCCGAGCTGACCGACGAGCAGCTCGACGCGGAGGCCCCGGGCGTCGACGACGCCGCCGAGCTCGAGGCCGCCGAGGACGAGGTGGCCGCCGAGGCCGCGGAGGACGAGGACAAGGTCGTCGCGCCCGCGCGCCGCCGCCGGGGCCGGATCACGGCCGACGACGAGGACCGCGAGGACGACGACGAGGAGCCGGCCCCGCGCTCCCGCCGGGCGGCGCGCGAGCGCACCCCGTCGCGGCCGGCCGCGCGGGCCGGTGCGGGCACCCGCTCCCGGGCGGCGGCCGACAAGGCCCGTGCCGGGGAGGTCCGGCAGCGCCGCAGCCTCCGCCGGTTCCTGCGCGAGGTGGTCGCCGAGCTCCGCAAGGTGATCTGGCCCGGCCGCCGTGAGCTGATCACCTACACGACGGTGGTCATCATCTTCGTGGCGTTCATCGTCGCCCTGGTGGCCGGTCTGGATCTGCTGTTCGCCCAGGGCGTGCTCGCGGTCTTCGGCTGACCGCCCCCACGCCCCGCACACCCGACGAGGAAGAGATCTCCGTGACCGACCCCCGCGAACCCTTCGACACCGACAGCGCCGTCGAGGCCACCGACCTCGACGACGCGCGGTTCGACGTGCGCGGTTCCGTGGACGTCGAGACCGACGCCGGCGAGCCCTTTGCCGCCGAGAGCTCCACAGACACCGCCGACCTCGACACCGCCTCCGAGGTCGCCGACGTGACCCCGGAGGTCGAGAGCGGCGACGCCGACAGCCTGGTGAGCGACCCGCTGGCCGCGCCCGCGCCGTCCTCCGACGACGCGCTCGTCGAGGACGACGAGGAGACCGACCCGGCCGAGGCCATGCGCAAGAAGCTGCGGATGATGCCGGGCGACTGGTACGTCGTGCACAGCTACGCCGGCTACGAGAACAAGGTGAAGACCAACCTCGAGGCGCGCATCCAGTCGCTGGACGTCGAGGACTACATCTACCAGATCGAGGTGCCCACCGAGGAGGTCACCGAGATCAAGAACGGCAAGCGCGCGCAGGTCAACCGCAAGGTCCTGCCGGGCTACCTGCTGGTCCGCATGGAGCTCAACGACGAGTCGTGGGGCGCGGTCCGCAACACCCCGGGCGTCACCGGCTTCGTCGGCGCCACCTCCAAGCCCTCGCCGCTGACCATCGACGAGGTCGTGAAGATCCTGGCGCCGGCCGTCACCCCGCAGGCGGCGAAGGCGACCGAGGCCGCCACGACCGGTGGGGCCGCCCCGTCGGGCGCGGCCGCCGCCGTCGTCGACTTCGAGGTCGGCGAGTCGGTCACCGTCATGGACGGGCCGTTCGCGACCCTGCCCGCGACGATCAACGAGATCAACGCCGAGCAGCAGAAGCTGCAGGTGCTCGTCTCCATCTTCGGCCGGGAGACGCCGGTCGAGCTCTCGTTCAACCAGGTCTCGAAGATCTAGGACCCCCTCGCCCGCCACGCCTCGCACGCTCGGCGCGGGCCCCTGCGAGGGGGCCTTCCAGCCAAGACCACGCACAAGTCCCACGAAGAAGGAATGACATGCCCCCCAGGAAGCGGTTGACCGCGGTCATCAAGCTCCAGATCAACGCCGGTGCGGCCACCCCCGCGCCGCCCGTGGGTCCGGCGCTGGGCCAGCACGGCGTCAACATCATGGAGTTCTGCAAGGCGTACAACGCCGCGACCGAGTCGCAGCGCGGCAACGTCATCCCGGTCGAGATCTCGGTCTACGAGGACCGCTCGTTCACCTTCGTCACCAAGACCCCGCCGGCCGCGCGCATGCTGCTCAAGGCCGCCGGTGTCGAGAAGGGCTCGGGCGAGCCGCACAAGACCAAGGTCGCCACGGTCACCCGTGACCAGGTCCGCGAGATCGCGCAGACCAAGATGGCCGACCTGAACGCCAACGACCTCGACCAGGCCGAGAAGATCATCGCCGGCACCGCCCGGTCGATGGGCATCACCGTCACCGGCTGAGCGTTGCACCCACCGGAGCGCTCGCTCCAGATCCAGCACTCGTGGGAGGGCCGCGCCAGGCCCGCACACCACACGACCTCCCGGTGACCCGATCCCGGGGGAGAGGAACCACCATGGCGAAGCACGGCAAGAAGTTCCTCGAGGCGGCCAAGAAGGTCGACCGCGAGAACCTGTACTCCCCGCTGCAGGCGGTCACCCTGGCCAAGGAGACCTCGCCGACCAGCTACGACGCCACCGTCGAGGTGGCCATGCGGCTGGGCGTCGACCCGCGCAAGGCCGACCAGATGGTCCGCGGCACCGTCAATCTGCCGCACGGTACCGGCAAGACCGCCCGCGTCATCGTCTTCGCGACCGGTGACAAGGCCGCCGAGGCCGAGGCCGCCGGCGCCGACGTCGTCGGCTCGGACGACCTGATCGAGCGCATCCAGGGCGGCTTCCTGGACTTCGACGCCGCGATCGCGACCCCCGACCAGATGGCCAAGGTCGGCCGGATCGCCCGCATCCTCGGCCCCCGCGGCCTGATGCCGAACCCCAAGACCGGCACCGTGACCCCCGACGTCGCCAAGGCCGTCGCGGACATCAAGGGCGGGAAGATCAACTTCCGCGTCGACAAGCAGGCCAACCTGCACCTGGTGATCGGCAAGGCGTCGTTCGACCAGACCAAGCTGGTCGAGAACTACGCCGCCGCCCTCGACGAGGTGCTCCGGGCCAAGCCGGCCGCCGCCAAGGGCCGGTACCTGAAGAAGGTCACCTTCTCCACCACCATGGGCCCCGGCATCCCGGTGGACCCGAACCGCACCCGCAACCTGACGGTGGACGAGACCTCCGCGTGAGTTCAACCCGCTGAGGGGCCCCGCCGCGCACCGCGCGGCGGGGCCCTTCTGCATGCAGGACGGCGGCCGCTGTGCCGAGATCCCGTGATCTCGGCACTCGCCGGCCCCCGGAGCGCCGAGATCGCGTGGTCTCGGCGGCCGGCCCGGGCCCGCGGCGGGCTGTTGTCGCGGGCGTGTACCCTTGTCGACGTTCCCCCCAAGACCGCTGGTGGTCGCACGTCCGCGTGCGATCGAAGGTCCCGGACCCCCGGGCGGCCCGCGCAGGAGGACGGTCCGAACGACGGGCGCCGTGTGCGTCCCGTCCTCGCCCCGTGCGCCTGCGCCGGGGCGTTCCGTCTGTCCGGGGCCGGCAGATCGCTCCGTCGTCGGTGCCAGTGGTCGCCCGACAGACGAGAGGAGGCCCATGCCCACGCAGGCGAAGGCCGCCGTGATCGACGAGATCACCGAGCGGTTCCAGAAGTCCAGCGCGGCCGTGCTCACCGAGTACCGCGGGCTGACCGTGGCGCAGCTGACCCAGCTGCGCCGTTCCCTCGGTGAGGGCAGCAGCTACGCCGTCGTCAAGAACACCCTGACGAAGCGGGCGGCGGACGAGGTCGGCTTCTCCGACCTGGGCCCGCTGCTCAACGGCCCCACCGCGATCGCCTTCATCGAGGGCGACCCGGTAAGCGCCGCCAAGGCCATCCGCGACTTCGCCCGGGCGAACCCGCTGCTGGTCGTCAAGGGCGGCGTGGTCGACGGTCGCACGGTCGACGCGCGCGAGGTCAGCCGCCTCGCGGACGTCGAGCCGCGCGAGGTCCTGCTGGCCAAGCTGGCCGGCGCGATGAAGGGCAACCTGACCAAGGCCGCCGGCCTCTTCCAGGCCCCGCTGTCGCAGGTCGCCCGCCTGGCCGCCGCGCTGCAGGAGAAGAAGCCCGCCGAGGGCGCGCCTGCGGCCGACGAGGCCCCCGCCGCTGCTGACACCACCCCCGACACCGACGCTGCCCCGGCCGACGCCGCGGCCAGCACCGACTGACCCCGAGAAGGAGAGAACCATGGCCAAGCTGTCCACCACGGAGCTGCTCGACGCGTTCAAGGAGATGACGCTGCTCGAGCTGTCCGACTTCGTGAAGCAGTTCGAGGAGACCTTCGAGGTCACCGCTGCTGCCCCGGTCGCCGTCGCGGCCGCCCCGGCCGCCGGTGGTGGCGACGGCGGTGCCGCCGAGGCCGCTGCCGAGCAGGACGAGTTCGACGTCATCCTCGAGAGCGCCGGCGACAAGAAGATCCAGGTCATCAAGGAGGTGCGCGGCCTGACCTCGCTCGGCCTCAAGGAGGCCAAGGACCTGGTCGACGGCGCGCCGAAGCCGGTCCTGGAGAAGGTCGCCAAGGACGCCGCGGAGAAGGCCAAGGCCGCCCTCGAGGGCGCCGGCGCCACCGTCACCGTCAAGTGACGCAGTCCCCGGCCTGAGGCCGGGGAACGCACCACCCGCAGTCCCGCAGGGGCCGTCCTCCGTCCGGAGGGCGGCCCCTGCGGCGTTCCCGCGCGTCGCTCGCCCGGGTGACAGCTTCGATTTGCTGCGTGACCTGCGTAACCCCGACGATGGGCGGTCGTTACTGACGAGTAGAGCCAGTGGCGGGGACCGGCGCCGGGGCCGGAGCAGGGGAGGTCGTTCGTGGGCGTCGCGGTCGAGGTCCAGGGTCTGACCAAGTCCTTCGGCAGCCAGAACATCTGGAGCGACGTCTCGCTGACCCTGCCGCCCGGTGAGATCTCCGTGCTGCTCGGCCCCTCCGGCACCGGCAAGTCGGTGTTCCTCAAGTCGCTCGTCGGCCTGCTCAAGCCCGAAGAGGGCTCGATCGTCATCGAGGGCACCGACATCGTCCGCTGCAGCGAGCACGAGCTGTACGAGATCCGGAAGCTGTTCGGCGTCCTCTTCCAGGACGGTGCGCTGTTCGGCTCGATGAACCTCTTCGACAACATCGCCTTCCCGCTCCGCGAGCACACGCGCAAGAGCGAGACCGAGGTCCGCGGCATCGTCCTCGAGAAGATGGAGATGGTCGGCCTCCAGGGCGCCGAGGGGAAGCTGCCCGGCGAGATCTCCGGCGGCATGCGCAAGCGCGCCGGCCTGGCCCGCGCCCTCGTGCTCGACCCCGAGATCATCCTCTTCGACGAGCCCGACTCCGGCCTCGACCCGGTCCGCGTCGCCTACCTCAACCAGCTGATCGTCGACCTGAACGCCCAGATCGACGCCACGTTCCTCATCGTCACGCACGACATCGGCACCGCCCGCACCGTGCCCGACAACCTCGGCCTGCTCTTCCGCCGCCACCTGGCGATGTTCGGCCCGCGCGAGCAGCTGCTCACCAGCCAGGAGCCGGTGGTCCGGCAGTTCCTCAACGGTCGCCGCGAGGGCCCGATCGGCATGAGCGAGGAGAAGGACGTCGCCCAGGTCGAGGCCGAGATGGCGGCGCTCGAGGCGCGCGGCGGCGACCAGCACAACGGCGTCGGCCCGAAGGGCGCCACCGGCGGGGACGCCGTCCCGCCGCAGCTCGACCCCACCCCCGGCCTGCCCGAGCGCAAGGCGCAGCGGCGCCGCCAGGAGCGGGTCGTGCGCATGCTCCACGAGTTCGACCGGGACACCGCAGACGCGATCCGCGCCTCCCTGCCCGAGGACCTGCTGGCCCACGCCGACGCCGGCACGTACCAGCCCGCGCCCGGGCCGCGGGGCCGGCACTGGGCGCCCGAGCCCGACGCCGCACCGCAGGCCGGCCCGGTGGGCGAGCCGGTCGCCGAGCCCGCCGGAGCGGGTGCGCGTCGTCCCTGGTGGGCCGGCTCGCGGGGCGAGGGATGACGGCCTCCGGCAAGCCCGAGGCCCCCGGCCTCTTCGACGGCAAGTTCTCGCCGACCCGGCCGCTGGCGGCCAGCGGCAACCTCTTCGCCTTCGCCCTCGACGTCCTCCGGGCGCTGCCCAAGCGGCCGTTCCAGCTGCGCGAGTTCGTGCAGCAGACCTGGTTCGTCGCCAGCGTGACCATCCTGCCCACGGCCCTGGTCGCGATCCCGTTCGGCGCGGTCATCGCGCTGCAGCTGGGCTCGCTGACCCGTCAGCTCGGCGCGCAGTCGTTCACCGGGTCGGCGTCGGTGCTGGCCGTGCTGCGCGAGGCCAGCCCGATCGTCACCGCGCTGCTCATCGCCGGGGCCGGCGGCTCGGCGATCTGCGCCGACCTGGGCGCGCGCAAGATCCGCGACGAGATCGACGCCATGGAGGTGCTGGGCATCAGCCCGATCCAGCGCCTCGTCGTCCCCCGGGTGCTCGCCGCGATGATCGTCGCCGTCCTGCTCAACGGGCTGGTCAGCGTCGTCGGCGTCGCCGGTGGCTACTTCTTCAACGTCATCCTCCAGGGCGGCACCCCCGGGGCGTACCTGGCCTCGTTCAGCGCCCTCGCCCAGGTGGCCGACTTCTGGTCCGGTGAGATCAAAGCGCTGATCTTCGGGCTGATCGCGGCGATCGTCGCCTCGTACAAGGGGTTGCGTGCCGGAGGTGGGCCCAAGGGCGTGGGCGACGCCGTGAACCAGTCCGTCGTCATCACGTTCCTGCTGCTGTTCGCGGTGAACTTCGTGATCACGGCGATCTACTTCCAGCTCGTCCCGCCGAAGGGGCAGTGACGTGGCACTGCTCTCGCCCGCGGACCGCATCCGCCTCCGGTTCCGCCGCCTCCGCCGGGTCGGCCGCAAGCCGCTGGAGACCCTCGACGACCTCGGGGACCAGCTCGGCTTCTACGGCCGCGCCCTGGCCTGGACGCCGCGGACGCTGCGCCGCTACAAGAAGGAGACGGTGCGGCTGCTCGCCGAGGTCGCCTTCGGCACGGGCGCGCTCGCGGTCATCGGCGGCACGGTCGGCGTCATCGCCTTCCTGTCCTTCTTCACCGGCACCGAGGTCGGCCTGCAGGGCTACGCCGCGCTGGACCAGCTCGGCACTTCGGCGTTCACCGGCTTCCTCTCCGCGTACTTCAACACCCGCGAGATCGCGCCGCTGGTCGCCGGCCTGGCGCTGTCGGCGACGGTGGGCTGCGGGTTCACCGCGCAGATCGGCGCGATGCGGATCAACGAGGAGATCGACGCCCTCGAGGTCATGGGCGTGCCGTCGCTGCCGTTCCTCGTCACGACGCGCATCGTGGCCGGCTTCATCGCCGTCATCCCGCTGTACGTGCTCGGGTTGCTCACCAGCTACTTCGCGACGAGGACCATCGCCACGCAGGCGTACGGGCAGTCAGCGGGGACCTACGACCACTACTTCAACCTCTTCCTGCCACCGCAGGACGTGCTGTGGTCGTTCGTCAAGGTGCTGGTCTTCTCCGTCGTGATCATCCTGACCCACTGCTACTACGGCTACCGCGCCAGCGGGGGCCCCGCGGGCGTGGGTCTGGCCGTCGGCCGCGCGGTGCGGTTCTCCATCGTCGCGGTGAACGTCATCGACCTGTTCCTCTCCCTGGCCATCTGGGGTTCCACCACGACAGTGCGGATCGCGGGGTGAGCGCGTGACCTCGAAGCGAGCGAAGACGGTCCGGCGGCGCCTGCAGGGCGTCGCGTTCCTCGTCGTCCTGGCCGCCCTGCTCGGGCTGGCCGTGGCGCAGTACAACAAGGCGTTCAAGGACGTCGCCACGGTGACGCTGGAGACCGACACCGCCGGCAACCAGCTGCAGGAGGCGTCCGACGTCAAGGTCCGCGGCGTCATCGTCGGCGAGGTGCGCGAGGTCCGCGCCGACCTCGAGGGCGCCACCATCGAGCTGGCGATCGACCCCGAGCACCTGGCGCAGATCCCGGCCGACGTCACCGCCCGGCTGCTGCCCAAGACGCTGTTCGGCGAGCGGTTCGTCAGCCTGGTGCCGCCGGAGAACCCCTCGGCCGAGCCGCTGGCCGACGGCGCCGTCATCGGGCAGGACCGCACCGAGAACGCCATCGAGCTGCAGCGGGTCATCGACGACCTGCTGCCCCTGCTGCGCGCGGTGCCGCCGCAGCAGCTGTCGTACACGCTCGGCGCGGTCGCCGACGCGCTGCGCGGCCGGGGCGACGCGCTGGGGGAGAACCTCGCGAACGTGGGCAGCTACGTCGGCGAGCTCAACACCGTGCTGCCCGAGCTCCAGGCCGACATCTCCGGCATCGCCGACGTCGCCGACACCTACAGCGGGGCGGCCGAGGACCTGCTCGCCGTCCTGGACAACCTGGCCGTCACCAACACGACGATCGTCGACCAGGCCGAGCAGCTGCGGCGCACGTTCACCGTCGTGGGCAGCTCGTCGGTGACCGTGGCGCAGTTCCTCGAGGCCAACGAGCGCAACCTCATCTCGCTGGCCGAGACCTCGCTGCCGGTGCTGGGCGTCTTCGCCGAGTACTCCCCGGTGTACCCGTGCCTGCTCGACGGCCTGACCCGGTTCAACCCGATGATCACCGAGGCCTTCGGCGGGGACGGCGACCCGGCGCTGAACCTGAACATCTCGGTGGTCCTGCCCCCGCGCAACCCCTACGTGCCCGGCGACCAGCCGTCCTACGACGACCAGTCCGGCCCCGACTGCCAGGGGCTCGACGACATCGACGCGATCATCGCCGCGGCGGCGCAGGGCGAGTACTACTGCCCGACCCCGCCGGCGGACGGCGTCGACTCCACCGACGACCCGGTCTCCGGCAACCCCGAGTGCCTCGGCGGCTCGGGGCCGGACGACGTCCCGGCGGGCGCCGGTGAGCCCAACCCGACCGCGGGCCGGTCGGTGGGCGCCGGACTCGCCGGATCCACCGCGGAACTGGACTTCGTGAAGAGCATCCTGGGCTACCAGACCGGCGTCGCCGCCGACGACGTCTCCGACCTGTCCGCCTCCCAGCTGGCGCCCCTGCTGCGCGGGACGGAGGTGGTCGTCCGGTGAGGAGCCTCGCGGGGCCGCTGACCAAGCTGGCCGTCTTCGCGCTGGTCACCGTCCTGGCCAGCTACGTGCTGGTCACGACGATCACCAACGCCGGCTACGGCGAGCAGGTGACCTACCGGGCCCAGTTCACCGACGTCGCCGGACTCGTCGAGGGCGATGAGGTGCGCATCGCCGGCGTCCGCGTCGGCCAGGTGACCGGCATCGGCCTGGCCGACGGCACCGACCGCCCGGTGGCGGAGATCGAGCTGGAGGTGTCCCGCGACGTGCCGCTGCCGGCCGCGGTCGAGGCGACCATCCGCTACCGCAACCTGGTCGGGCAGCGGTACGTGGCGCTCACCGAGGGGGAGGGGTCGGCCGGGCGCACGCTGTCGGAGGACGAGGTCATCCCGCTGGACCGCACCCACCCGGCGCTGGACCTCACCACGCTGTTCGGCGGGTTCCAGCCGCTGTTCCAGGCGCTCTCGCCGGCCGACGTGAACCGGCTGTCCTTCGAGATCATCCAGGTCTTCCAGGGCGAGGGCGGCACCGTCGAGAGCCTGCTCGGCCACGTCGCGTCGCTGTCGTCCTCCCTGGCCGACAAGGACGCGGTGATCGGCAGCGTCATCGACAACCTGACCACGGTCATGAGCAGCGTCGCCGCGCGCGACCAGCAGCTGAACGACCTGATCATCAGCCTGCAGCAGTTCGTCACCGGCCTGGCGGTGGACCGGGACGCGATCTTCGACTCGCTGCAGACCATCGACACGCTCGCGGCCACCACCAGCGGGCTGCTCGAGCAGGCACGCCCGCCGCTGGCCGCCGACATCGAGCAGTTGGGGGTGCTCGCCGGAAACGTCGCCGACACCGGTGACGTGCTGGAGGGCTTCCTCCAGCTCGCCCCCACCAAGCTCGACCTCGTCACCCGGACGGCGGTCAACGGCAGCTGGTTCAACTTCTTCCTCTGCGGGGCGTCCGGCTTCGTCGTCCTCCCCGGTTCCGGCCCCAGCACCACGAACGGCATCACGGTGCCGGCCGGCGGCCTGGGCAACGGAGAGGCGGGGTGCAGCTGATGGCCCGCCGGAGCAAGCCGTTCCGCGACCGCAACCCCGTGGTCATCGGCGCGATCAGCCTGACCGTGATCGCCGCGCTGGTGCTGCTGGCGTTCAACGCGCAGTCGCTGCCGCTGATCGGTGGCGGCACCGTCTACACCGCGCAGTTCTCCGAGGCCGCCGGGCTGCAGCCCGACGACCCGGTGCGCGTCGCCGGCGTCAAGGTCGGGCAGGTCGAGAGCCTGTCGCTCTCCGACGGCGCCGTGCAGGTGGAGTTCCGGGTGGAGGACACCTTCGTCGGCGACGCCTCCGAGGCGGCCATCCGGATCGAGACCGTGCTCGGCGCCAAGTACCTGGCGCTGGTGCCCCGCGGCACCTCCGAGCTCGACCCCGACCAGCCGATCCCGCTGGAGCGCACCGCCTCGCCGTACGACGTGGTCGAGGGGTTCGCCGACCTGTCCACCACCATCGACCAGATCGACACCGGCCAGCTGGCCAGCTCGTTCGAGGTGCTCTCGCAGACCTTCGCCGACACCCCCGACGAGGTCCGCACGTCCCTGGAGGGCCTGGCCCACCTGTCGGACACGATCGCCTCGCGGGACCAGCAGCTGCGCGACCTGCTCGCCGCGACCCGCCAGGTGACCCAGGTGCTGGCCGACCGCAACGGCGAGTTCACCCAGCTGATCGTCGACTCCAACGTGCTGCTCCAGGAGGTGCAGGAGCGGCGGCAGCTGATCGACTCGATCCTGACGACCACCCAGGAGCTGGCCACCCAGCTCTCGGGGCTGGTCGCCGACAACCGCGAGGCGCTCACGCCGGCGCTGCAGCAGCTGTCGACGGTCACCGACATCCTGTCGCGCAACCGGGCGGCGCTGGGCGAGACGGTGGCCAACCTGGCCCCGTTCGTCCGCGTCTTCACCAACACCCTGGGCAACGGGCGCTGGTTCGACAGCTTCGTCGAGAACCTGCTGCCCGGGATCCTCGGCTCCGTGGTCTGCGGCGGCGCGGCGCAGACCCCGCTGCCCATCGGCTGCAGCACGGGGGGCAACTGATGACCGGCGCCCTGCAGCGCGGCGTCGCCATCGTGGCCGCCGGCGTCCTGCTCCTGGCGATCGGGTTCGCCGTCCTCCGCCCGGTCGGCGCTTATCGGGTCACCGCCTACTTCTCCGCGGCGGTGGGCCTGTACGAGGGCTCCGACGTGCGGATCCTGGGCATCCCGGTCGGCACGATCACCGCCGTCGTCCCCATGGGCGACCAGGTGCGGGTGGACATGGAGATCGACGAGGACTACGACATCCCGGCCGACGCCGACGCGGCCGTGCTGGCGCCCTCGCTCGTCTCCGACCGGTACGTGCAGTTCGCGCCGGTCTACGACGGCGGCGCCACGATGGAGGACGGCGCGGTGGTCCCGCTCGACCGCACGGCGGTGCCCGTGGAGCTCGACGCGGTCTACGGCGCGCTCGACGACCTGTCGGTCGCGCTCGGGCCCACCGGCGCCAACGCCGACGGCGCGCTGTCGGACCTCATCGACACCGGCGCGGCCAACCTCGACGGCAACGGCGAGGCCCTCAACCGCACCGTCGCCGGGTTCTCCGAGGCGGTGGAGGTCCTCGCGGAGAACCGCGACGACCTGTTCAGCTCGCTGGACGACCTGCAGACGTTCACCACGGCGCTGGCCACCGTCGACACCCAGGTGCGGCAGTTCAACGACAACCTGGCCGCGGTGGCCGAGCAGCTGGCCGGCGAGCGGGAGGACCTCGCCGCCGCCGTCGCGCTGCTCAGCCGGGCCCTCGGGGAGGTGGCCACGTTCGTGCAGCAGAACACCGCGCTGCTCTCGACGAACGTCAACCGGCTGGCCGACGTGACGCTCACCCTCGTGCAGCAGCGCGACGCGCTGGCCGAGGTGCTCGACGTCGCGCCCGCCGCGCTGGGCAACCTGGCGCACGCCTACAACCCCGACTACGGCACGCTCGACACCCGCGACAACTCACTGGGGGCGACGAACGCCGACGTCCTCGTCTGCCAGGTGCTCGCCCAGAGCGGGCGGCTGCAGCTGGCCGGGATCGACCTCGACGACGTCACCTCGCTGCTGAGCCTGCCGCCGCTGGAGCAGATCTGCGCCCGGCTGCTCTCCGGCGACGCCGACGCCGACGGCGCGCTCGACGACCTCGACGGCAACGGCATCTCCGACCTGCAGGAACTGCTCACCGGCATCTTCGGCGGCGGCACCGGGGCGGCGCCGTCCGGTGGCTCGCTGCCGGGGCTGCCGTCGGTGGGGGGTGTCCGGTGACCGGGGCGGTGCGCCGGGCCGGCGCGCTGGCCGCCGGGCTGGTCCTGCTGTCGGGCTGCGGGTTCCGCGGCGCGTACTCCTTCGACCTGCCGGGCGGCGCCGACGTCGGCGACGACCCGTACACGGTGCAGATCCAGTTCGCCGACGTCCTCGACCTGGTGCCGCAGTCCGGCGTCCGCGTCGCCGACGTCCCGGTCGGCCGGGTCACCGAGATCGAGCTGTCCGACGACTGGACGGCGGTGGTGACCGTCGTCGTCAACGGCGACGTCGACCTGCCGGCGAACGCGGTGGCGATGATCCAGCAGTCCTCGCTGCTCGGGGAGAAGTACGTCGAGCTCGCCGCCCCCGGCAGCGAGTCGGCGCAGGGCACGCTCGAGGACGGCTCGCTGATCACCCTCGACCGGACCAACCGCAACGTCGAGGTCGAGGAGCTGCTCGGCGCCCTGTCGCTGGTGCTCAACGGCGGCGGCCTGGCCCAGCTGCAGACCATCACCCACGAGCTGGGCGAGGCGATGCAGGGCCGCGAGGACGAGCTCAAGGCCACCCTCGACCAGCTCGACGTCTTCATCGGCGGCCTCGACCAGCAGCGCGAGGAGATCAACCGGGCGCTGGACAGCGTCAACGCCCTCGCCGCCACCCTGGCCGAGCGCACCGGCACGATCGAGACGGCGCTGGACACCATCGGGCCGGGCCTGGACGTGCTCGACCAGCAGGAGGACCTGCTGGTCTCGATGCTGCAGAGCCTCGACCGCCTGGGCGACGTCGGTACCCGGATCATCAACGAGGCCGGGCAGAACACCGTCCGCGACCTCGAGCTGCTGCAGCCGATCCTCAGCCAGCTGGCCGCGGCCGGCTCCGACCTCACCGGCTCGCTGGACCTGCTGCTGACCTACCCCTTCCCGGCCAGCTCGCTGTCGGCGCTGCAGTACCGGCCCGACTCGCGCACCGGGGGCTACGGCCTGTTCACCAACATGACCGCGACGCTGAACCTCGACCTGCGCGAGATCCTCTGCCGCTACGTCGTCGACCCGGTGACCGGCGCGCTGAAGATCCAGCCGCAGGAGCTGCTCGGCGACACCTGCGGCCAGGCGGGCACCCCGCCGGCCAACCAGGGCGGGACGACGACCACCACGACGACGGTCCTGAACCTGCCGGGCCTGCCGACCGACCTGGTCGGGGACGTCGTGGGCGGCGTGACCGGGGCCGCCGGCCTGCCGGGGCTCCCCGCCGTCCCGGGGGTGACGCGGTGATCACGCGCACGACGAAGATCAAGCTGATCGCCTTCGCCACGCTCGCCGTGCTCGGCATGGCCTACCTGGGCTTCAACTACGTCGGCCTGGACCGGGTCGTGCTCGGCAGCGGCTACGACGTGGAGGCCGACTTCTCCGACTCCGGCGGCATCTTCGTCAACGCCGAGGTCACCTACCGCGGCGTCTCCGTCGGCCGGGTGACCGACATGCGGCTGGTCGACGACGGCGTGCGGGTCACGCTGACCATCGACCCCGAGGCCGAGCGCATCCCGGCCGACACCGAGGCGGTCGTGGCCAACCGCAGTGCGGTGGGGGAGCAGTACGTCGACCTGCGCCCCGATGACGACGAGGGCCCGTTCCTGGAGGACGGCTCGGTCATCCCCGTGGAGCGCACCGCCATCCCGATCCCGGTCGAGCAGCTGCTGCTGGACGTCGACGAGCTGGTCAACTCCCTCGACGTCGAGAACCTGCGGATCGTCGTCGACGAGCTCGGGCGGGCCTTCGACGGCGCCGGCGACGACCTGGGGCGGCTGATCGACAACGGCGACCTGCTGCTGACCCGGGCGGAGCAGTCCCTGCCGCAGACGCTGCAGCTGATCACCGACGGGCAGACCGTGCTCGACACGCAGAACGCCAGCCGCTCGGCGATCCAGCAGTGGGCGGCCGATCTGCGGCTGCTCACCGACACGCTCGTCGCGATGGACCCCGACCTGCGCAGCCTCGTGGTCAACGCCCCCGACGCCGGCGACGCGCTGCAGCAGCTGATCGAGAACGCCGGCCCGGGTCTGGGCCCGCTGGTGCGCAACCTCGACATCCTCAACGGGATCACGATCCCGCGGCTGGACGGCGTCGAGCAGCTGCTGGTCACCTACCCCGACGTCGTCTCCGGCGGGTTCACCGTCGTCCGCAACGACGGCGGCACGATGCGGGCGCACTTCGGGTTCGTGCTCAACATGGACGACCCCCGGGCCTGCACCAGCGGCTACGTCTCGACGGGATCGACGCCGGGCCCCGGTTCGGTCGCCGGTGTGGACACCGGCGCGGTGTCCTGCGACGTCGTCAACGGCGTGGACCCGAACCCGGGTGACGGCGTGGACGAGACGGGGTCGAACATCCGCGGTGAGCAGAACATCGGGCGCAGCGGCGGCGTCGGCTCGCCCGGCGCCCAGGGCGGCTTCGCGGCCGGCGGGGAGTCCGCGGCCGGGGTCGTCGGCGGGGTCGTCGACGAGGTGCTCGGGGAGATCCTGTCGGCCACCCCGTTCGCCCGCACGATCGGGTGAGCCACGGTGGGGACGACGGGCCGGACGGACGGACGACCGGGAGGATGACGCGGGTGACGAGCGAGGCGCGGGGCCGCACGCTGGCCGAGGACGTCGGCGGGGACACCGCGGTCCCCGGCGGCACGGCCGAGCGGGCGCCGGATGTCGAGGAGACGAGGACGAACGCCCCCGGGACCGGGACCGCCGACGAGGCCGAGGACGACGCCGCCGCGGACGCCGCGCCGCGCCGTCGGCCGCGGCGCCGGCGGCGGGTGGCCGACCCCGAGCCCGAGGAGGGCGTGGAGGAGGCCACCGCCGAGGACGAGGACGACGACCGGGGCCGCCGGCTCTCCCTCCCGCTCGTCCCGGTTCTCGCCGTCCTGCTCGTCCTGCTGCTCGGTGCGGTCGTCTGGCTCTGGACGACCCGGCCCGAGGAGTCGCCGGTGCGCACCGACGACTACGTGGACGTGCTGCAGGCCGCCCGCTCCGGTGTGGTGGACCTGACCTCCTTCGACTACGTGACCATCGACGACGACATCGAGGAGGCACGCCGGATCACCACCGGCGACCTGCGCGAGGAGACCGTGCAGCAGCTGGACTCCTCGCGGCAGCAGCTGACCGACTCCGAGGCCGTCGTGCAGACCGAGGTGGTCGGCGCCGCCGTCACCCGCGCCGACGCGGAGCGCGGCACCGTGCTGCTGGTCATCCAGTCGACCCAGAAGACCAACACCGCCGAGCAGGCCCAGGTCGTCCGGTACCGGGTCGAGGTCGAGCTGGCGAAGGAGGACGGCCGCTGGCTGCTCTCCGGGCTGACCGGGAGGTGACCGACGTGACCGACAGCTCCGAGGACCGCCCCCGCCCGTCGCCGCGGCCCCGCCCGGGTGCCGCCGCGCGCCCGAGCCCGCGGCCGCGCGTCGCCGGCAGCCGCCGCGACCGCGAGGAGCCGGACACCCCGGCCGAGCGGACCGCGCGCGCGGTACCCGCGCCCCGGCCGCGGCCGGGCCGGACGGTGTCGACCGCGCCGGCGAAGGCGCCGGCGACGGCAGCCGTGAAGGCCGCTGCCCGGCCCGCGTCCCGCACCGGTGCGACGCCGGCCGCCCGCCGCTCCGCGCGCACGACCGCCGTCGTCGAGCGGACGGCCCCGCGCCGCCGCGGTGGCGGCCTCGCCCTGACCCTCGCCGTCCTGTGCCTGCTCGCCGCGGCCGCCGCCGGGTTCCTGCTCTGGCAGCGCAGCGACCCGTCCTACGTGGACCCGGAGGTCTTCGCCGCCACCCGCGAGAACGTCGAGGCGCTCTACGCCTACGACTACCGCAACTCCGACGGCAGCGTCGAGGCCAAGCTCGCCGTCCTCACCGGTGACCTGCGCGACCAGTACGAGCAGGACCTGTCGCAGGGCGGGATCATCGACACCTACGAGCAGGTGTCGGCGACCACCAGCTACGAGGTCCTCGACGTGGGGCTGCAGCAGATCGACGACGCGCAGGACTCCGCGACGCTCGTCGTCTTCGGCCGCTACGTCGTCGAGTCGGTGAACAGCGGGGAGCGGGCCGCGCCCGAGGGCTCCGAGTGCGAGGTGACCGCCGACGGCGCCCAGGCCTGCACCCAGACCGTCCGCGTGCACGTCGTCCGGGCCGACGGGGACTGGAAGATCGACGAGCTCACGCTGCTGACCACCGCCTGATCGGGCCCGGTCCCGGGGGTCGCCCAAGCCCAGCGGGGGAGGAGAAGGACCGGGTCCTTTCTGGCGTGGCAGTGCCGCAACGGCGCGGGATTTGGCATCATGGCTGCCACGAACGACCCGAGAGACCCCTGCGCGCAGGGCGTGTCTGTCGTCCCGGGTGTGGCGCTGGTCGCGAACCAGGCACCCGACGTGGACAGCGCGCGCGAGCAGGGGTAGGGTCTCCTGTTGCGCTGCCCCCTGACTGCCTGCCCGCCGAGACGGGTCACCAGGGGTGCCCGGGAATCCCCGGGTCACCCGGGACGACCACTGGACAGGAGAACGCGGACAGCCAGCCGTTACCGACTTTCGACCCAGGACGAAACCCCGCACCCACCGGCCGCACGTCGTGAGTCCTTGGAAGGACGCATCTTGGCAGGCTCTCGCCCCACCAGCATTTCCGCCAGCACCACCGAGTCCGGCACCACCCGCACCGCCCCGCAGGAGCCCCAGTCCGGTACCCGTACCGGCGAGACCGATCTCCAGAAGATCCCCGGCGCTCCGCTCCGCGTCTCCTTCGCCAAGATCCACGAGCCCCTCGAGGTGCCGGATCTGCTGGCGCTGCAGACCGCCTCGTTCGACTGGCTCATCGGCAGCCCCGAGTGGCGGGCCACCCTCTCGCCCGAGGAGCAGGAGACCGCCGTCGGCGGCCTCGCCGAGATCCTCGAGGAGATCAGCCCGATCGAGGACTTCAGCGGCTCGATGTCGCTGTCCTTCTCCAACCCGCGCTTCGAGGACGTCAAGGCGTCCCTCGAGGAGTGCAAGGACAAGGACATGACCTACGCGGCGCCGCTGTTCGTCACCGCCGAGTTCATGAACAACACCACCGGCGAGATCAAGAGCCAGACGGTGTTCATGGGCGACTTCCCGATCATGACGAACAAGGGCACCTTCGTCATCAACGGGACCGAGCGCGTCGTCGTCTCCCAGCTGGTCCGCAGCCCCGGCGTCTACTTCGACAAGACGCTGGACAAGACGTCGGACAAGGACGTCTTCAGCGCGAAGGTCATCCCCAGCCGCGGCGCGTGGCTGGAGTTCGACGTCGACAAGCGCGACACCGTCGGCGTGCGCATCGACCGCAAGCGCCGCCAGCCGGTCACCGTGCTGCTCAAGGCCCTCGGCTGGACCGAGGACCGCATCCGCGAGCACTTCCAGTGGTCGCCCACGGTCCTCGCCACCCTGGAGAAGGACCACATCGCCGGCCAGGACGAGGCGCTGCTCGACATCTACCGCAAGCTGCGGCCGGGTGAGCCGCCGACGCGGGAGAGCGCCCAGGCGCTGCTGGAGAACCTCTTCTTCAACCCGAAGCGCTACGACCTGGCGAAGGTCGGCCGCTACAAGGTCAACAAGAAGCTGGGCCTCGAGGTCGCGCAGGGCACCACGGTGCTCACCGAGGACGACATCGTCGCCACGATCGAGTACGTCGTCCGGCTGCACGCCGGCGAGCCGGACCACGACGTCGACGACATCGACCACTTCGGCAACCGCCGCCTGCGCACCGTCGGCGAGCTGATCCAGAACCAGATCCGGGTCGGCCTCTCCCGCATGGAGCGCGTCGTCCGCGAGCGGATGACGACCCAGGACGTCGAGGCGATCACGCCGCAGACCCTGATCAACATCCGGCCGGTCGTCGCCTCCATCAAGGAGTTCTTCGGCACCAGCCAGCTGTCCCAGTTCATGGACCAGACCAACCCGCTCGCGGGCCTGACCCACAAGCGCCGCCTGTCGGCGCTGGGCCCGGGTGGTCTGTCCCGTGAGCGGGCCGGCATGGAGGTCCGCGACGTGCACCCGAGCCACTACGGCCGGATGTGCCCGATCGAGACCCCGGAAGGCCCCAACATCGGCCTGATCGGCTCGCTGTCGGCCTACGGCCGGGTCAACGCCTTCGGCTTCATCGAGACCCCGTACCGCCGGGTCCAGAACGGCGTCGTCACCGACCAGATCGACTACCTGACCGCCGACGAGGAGGACCGCTTCGTCGTCGCCCAGGCGAACTCGCCGCTGGACGCCCAGGGCCGCTTCGCCGAGGACCGCGTCCTGGTCCGCACCAAGGGCGGTGAGGTCGACTACCTCTCCCCGGAGAACGTCGACTACATGGACGTCTCGCCGCGGCAGATGACCTCGGTCGCGACGGCGATGATCCCGTTCCTCGAGCACGACGACGCCAACCGCGCGCTCATGGGCGCGAACATGCAGCGCCAGGCCGTGCCGCTGCTCCGCTCGGAGGCCCCGCTCGTGGGCACCGGCATGGAGCTGCGCGCCGCGGTCGACGCCGGCGACGTCGTGGTGGCCGAGAAGGCCGGTGTGGTCGAGGACTCCACCGCCGACTACGTCACCGTCATGGCCGACGACGGCACCCGGCAGACCTACCGGCTGCTGAAGTTCCGCCGCTCCAACCAGGGCACCTCGATCAACCAGACCCCGGTCGTCGACGAGGGTCAGCGGGTCGAGGTCGGCCAGGTCATCGCCGACGGGCCGTGCACCGACCAGGGCGAGATGGCGCTGGGCAAGAACCTGCTCGTCGCCTTCATGCCGTGGGAGGGCCACAACTACGAGGACGCGATCATCCTGTCGCAGCGCCTCGTGCAGGACGACGTCCTGTCCTCGATCCACATCGAGGAGTTCGAGGTCGACGCCCGTGACACCAAGCTCGGCGCCGAGGAGATCACCCGGGACATCCCGAACGTCTCCGAGGAGGTCCTCGCCGACCTCGACGAGCGCGGCATCATCCGCATCGGTGCCGAGGTCGTCCCCGGCGACATCCTCGTCGGCAAGGTGACGCCGAAGGGCGAGACCGAGCTGACCCCCGAGGAGCGGCTGCTGCGCGCGATCTTCGGCGAGAAGGCCCGCGAGGTCCGCGACACGTCGCTGAAGGTCAAGCACGGTGAGTCCGGCAAGGTCATCGGCGTCCGCGTGTTCTCGCGCGAGGACGGCGACGAGCTGCCCGCCGGCGTGAACGAGCTGATCCGGGTCTACGTCGCCCAGATGCGCAAGATCTCCGACGGTGACAAGCTCGCCGGCCGCCACGGCAACAAGGGCGTCATCGCGAAGATCCTGCCGGTCGAGGACATGCCGTTCCTCGAGGACGGCACCCCGGTCGACATCGTGCTCAACCCGCTCGGCGTCCCGGGCCGGATGAACGTCGGCCAGGTGCTGGAGACCCACCTCGGGTGGGTGGCCAAGTCCGGCTGGCAGATCGAGGGCGACCCGGAGTGGGCGGCCAACCTGCCGGCCTCCGCGCGCTCGGCCGACCCCGGCACGCGCACCGCGACCCCGGTGTTCGACGGCGCCAAGGAGGACGAGATCGTCGGCCTCCTCGGCTCGACGATCCCGAACCGCGACGGCGACCGCATGGTCGCCCCGACCGGCAAGGCGCGGCTGTTCGACGGCCGGTCCGGGGAGCCGTTCCCGGAGCCGATCTCGGTGGGCTACGTCTACATCCTCAAGCTGCTGCACCTGGTCGACGACAAGATCCACGCCCGGTCGACCGGCCCCTACTCGATGATCACGCAGCAGCCGCTGGGTGGTAAGGCGCAGTTCGGTGGCCAGCGGTTCGGCGAGATGGAGTGCTGGGCGATGCAGGCCTACGGCGCGGCCTACGCGCTGCAGGAGCTGCTGACCATCAAGTCCGACGACATCCTGGGTCGCGTCAAGGTCTACGAGGCGATCGTCAAGGGCGAGAACATCCCCGAGCCGGGCATCCCGGAGTCGTTCAAGGTGTTGCTCAAGGAGCTGCAGTCGCTCTGCCTCAACGTCGAGGTGCTCTCCGGCGACGGGCAGGCGATCGAGCTGCGCGACACCGACGACGAGGTCTTCCGGGCCGCGGAGGAGCTGGGCATCGACCTCTCCCGCCGCGAGCCGTCGAGCGTCGAGGACGTCTAAACCGTCCCGCCGGCCGGCCCCGGGCTCCCGGGGCCGGCCGGCCACCCACTTGGTCAGAGAAGAGAACTAGCCCCTGGAAGGGGTCACCACTTTGCTCGACGTCAACTTCTTCGACGAGCTCCGCATCGGGCTGGCCACCGGCGAGGACATCCGCCAGTGGTCGCACGGTGAGGTGAAGAAGCCCGAGACCATCAACTACCGCACGCTGCGTCCCGAGAAGGACGGGCTCTTCTGCGAGAAGATCTTCGGTCCCACCCGGGACTGGGAGTGCTACTGCGGCAAGTACAAGCGCGTCCGCTTCAAGGGCATCATCTGCGAGCGCTGCGGCGTCGAGGTCACCCGCGCCAAGGTGCGTCGCGAGCGGATGGGCCACATCGAGCTGGCCGCGCCGGTCACCCACATCTGGTTCTTCAAGGGCGTCCCCTCGCGCCTGGGCTACCTGCTCGACCTGGCGCCCAAGGACCTCGAGAAGATCATCTACTTCGCGGCCTACCTGATCACCTCGGTCGACGAGGAGTCGCGCCACCGCGACCTGCCGACCGTCGAGGCCGAGATCAGCGCGGAGAAGAGCCAGCTGGAGAACCGCCGCGACGCCGACGTCGAGGCGCGCCAGCAGAAGCTCGAGGCCGACCTGGCCGAGCTCGAGGCCGAGGGGGCCAAGTCCGACGTGCGCCGCAAGGTGCGCGAGGGCGGCGAGCGCGAGATGCGCCAGATCCGCGACCGGGCGCAGCGGGAGATCGACCGCCTCGAAGAGGTGATGGACACCTTCCGCAAGCTCGAGGTGAAGCAGCTCATCGCCGACGAGGGCCTCTACCGCGAGCTGCGCGACCGCTTCGGCGAGTACTTCGAGGGCGGCATGGGTGCCGCGGCGCTGCAGAAGCTGCTGGCCGACTTCGACCTCGACGCCGAGGCCGCCTCGCTGCGCGAGACGATCCGCACCGGCAAGGGCCAGCGCAAGCTGCGGGCCCTCAAGCGGCTCAAGGTCGTCGCGGCCTTCCAGCAGACCCGCAACTCGCCCATGGGCATGGTGCTGGACTGCGTCCCGGTCATCCCGCCGGACCTGCGCCCGATGGTGCAGCTCGACGGTGGCCGCTTCGCGACCAGCGACATGAACGACCTGTACCGCCGCGTCATCAACCGGAACAACCGGCTGAAGCGGCTGCTGGACCTCGGCGCGCCCGAGATCATCGTGAACAACGAGAAGCGGATGCTCCAGGAGTCCGTGGACGCGCTGTTCGACAACGGCCGCCGCGGCCGTCCGGTCACCGGGCCGGGCAACCGTCCGCTGAAGTCGCTGTCCGACCTGCTCAAGGGCAAGCAGGGCCGGTTCCGCCAGAACCTGCTCGGCAAGCGCGTCGACTACTCCGGCCGGTCGGTCATTGTCGTCGGCCCGCAGCTGAAGCTGCACCAGTGCGGTCTGCCCAAGCAGATGGCGCTGGAGCTGTTCAAGCCGTTCGTCATGAAGCGGCTGGTCGACCTCAACCACGCGCAGAACATCAAGTCCGCCAAGCGGATGGTGGAGCGCGCCCGTCCCGTCGTCTGGGACGTGCTGGAGGAGGTCATCACCGAGCACCCGGTGCTGCTGAACCGGGCGCCGACGCTGCACCGCCTCGGCATCCAGGCCTTCGAGCCGCAGCTGGTCGAGGGCAAGGCCATCCAGATCCACCCGCTCGTCTGCACCGCGTTCAACGCGGACTTCGACGGTGACCAGATGGCCGTGCACCTGCCGCTGTCGGCGGAGGCGCAGGCCGAGGCCCGCATCCTCATGCTGTCCAGCAACAACATCCTGAGCCCGGCCGACGGTCGTCCGATCACCGCGCCGACCCAGGACATGGTGCTGGGCCTGTACCACCTGACGACCCTGGTGCCGAGCCGCAGCGAGGCCGACGGCGGTCAGCCGGCGGCGTTCGCGTCGACGGCCGAGGCGATCATGGCCTACGACAAGGGCGTGCTGGGTCTGCAGGAGCGGGCCCTCATCCGCCTGGACGAGGTCTTCGGCGTCGACAACGGCGTGAACGAGCCGTGGGAGCAGCCGGAGGACTGGACGCCGGGTGCCCCGGCCATGGTCTCGACCAGCCTGGGCCGCGTGCTGTTCAACGAGGCCCTGCCCGAGGACTACCGCTTCGTCAACTACCAGGTGCCGAAGAAGGAGCTCGGGGCGATCGTCAACGACCTCGCCGAGCGCTACCCCAAGGTGCACGTGGCGGCGACGCTGGACGCCCTCAAGTCGGCCGGCTTCCACTGGGCCACCCGGGCCGGCGTCACGATCGCGATCGACGACGTCGTCACCCCGCCGGCCAAGCAGGAGATCCTCGACCGGCACGAGGACGAGGCGCGCAAGATCGAGCGCCAGTACGAGCGCGGCGTCATCACCGACGCCGAGCGTCGTGGGGAGCTCATCGAGATCTGGACCCGCGCGCGGGCCGAGGTCAGCCAGGCGATGGTGGACAACTTCCCGACCACCAACCCGGTCTGGGTCATGGTCAACTCGGGTGCCCGAGGCAACATGATGCAGATCAGCCAGATCGCCGGTATGCGCGGTCTGGTGGCGAACCCGAAGGGCGAGATCATCCCGCGGCCGATCAAGGCCAACTTCCGGGAGGGTCTGTCCGTGCTGGAGTACTTCATCTCCACGCACGGCGCCCGCAAGGGTCTGGCCGACACCGCGCTGCGGACCGCCGACTCCGGGTACCTCACCCGCCGGCTGGTCGACGTCTCGCAGGACGTCATCATCCGTGAGGAGGACTGCGGCACCGACCGCGGCGTCATCATGCCGATCGGCACGGTGATCGACGGTCAGCTCACCCGCGACCCGCACGTGGCGACGGGCGTCTACGCCCGCTCCCTGGCCGCCGACGTGGTGGCCGAGGACGGCACGCTGGTCGCGCAGGCCGGTGCCGACCTGGGCGACGTCCTCATCGGTCAGCTGATCGACGCCGGTGTCGCCGAGGTCAAGGTCCGCTGCGTCCTGACCTGCGAGTCGCTGCTCGGCACCTGCGCCACCTGCTACGGCCGGTCGCTCGCGACCGGCAAGCTGGTGGACGTCGGCGAGGCGGTCGGCATCATCGCCGCCCAGTCCATCGGCGAGCCCGGCACCCAGCTGACGATGCGCACCTTCCACACCGGTGGTGTCGCGGGTGAGGACATCACGCACGGTCTGCCGCGTGTGGTGGAGCTCTTCGAGGCCCGCGTCCCCAAGGGCAAGGCCCCGATCGCCGAGCTGGCCGGCACGGTCCGGATCGAGGACGGCGAGCAGTTCCGCAAGCTGACCATCACCCCGGACGACGGCTCCGACGAGGTCGTCTACGACAAGCTGTCGCGCCGGTCGCGGCTGCGGGTCGAGGACGGCTCCCACGTCGAGGTCGGCGAGCAGCTGACCGAGGGTGCGGTGGACCCGCACGAGGTGCTGCGGATCATGGGCCCGCGCGAGGTGCAGCTGCACCTGGTCCGCGAGGTCCAGGAGGTCTACCGCAGCCAGGGCGTGTCGATCCACGACAAGCACATCGAGGTGATCATCCGCCAGATGCTCAAGCGGGTGACCATCATCGACTCGGGTGCCACGGAGTTCCTGCCGGGTGCGCTGGTCGAGCGGACGCTGTTCGAGACCGAGAACCGCCGCGTCGTCGCCGAGGGCGGCGAGCCGGCCTCGGCCCGTCCGGTCCTGATGGGCATCACCAAGGCCTCGCTCGCCACCGAGTCGTGGCTGTCGGCCGCCTCCTTCCAGGAGACGACCAAGGTGCTCACCGACGCCGCGATCCAGGGCAAGAGCGACAGCCTGCTCGGGCTCAAGGAGAACGTGATCATCGGCAAGCTGATCCCGGCAGGTACGGGCATCAGCCGCTACCGGAACATCACGGTCGAGCCGACCGAGGAGGCCCGTGCCGCGGTGTACACCATGGCCGGCTACGACGACGGGCAGTACTACAGCCCCGACGTCTTCGGCCAGGGCACCGGCGAGGCCGTGCGCCTGGAGGAGTACGACTGGCGCGGCTGAACGCCGTAGCGAACGAGAAGGGCCCGCAGGCTTCGCGCCTGCGGGCCCTTCCGCGTTCGTCAGCCCAGGTCGGGCTGGGTGCAGGTGAAGCGGGCCAGGACGGCGGCGTGCACTCGCTGCGGCACCGGCTCCACCTCGAAGTGCAACTCGTCGGCGACGCTGTCGTGCGCCGCCCGGCTGAACATCGCCGGCGCCGTGGCGAACCCCTCGTGGCCCGGCACGCCCTCGTCCGCCAGCTCCACCAGGCCGGTCAGCCGCGTGCCGAGGGCGGCGGCGTACTCCTCGGCCCGCCGCCGCGCGTCCCGCACCGCCTCCGTCCGCGCCCGCCGGTGGGCATCACTGCCCGGGCGCAGCTCCCAGAACGGGCCCTCGAGGGCGAGCATCTCCCGGTCGGCCAGCCGCAGCAGGAGGTCGCCCAGCACGGAGTGGTCGACGACGACCACGGTCAGCTGCGACCCGGCGACGTACCCGGTGACCCGCTCCCGGGGCCGGCCGTCCTTGACCTGCGGCCGCGCCCAGAGCGCCCCCGCCTCGACCGACTCGACGGCCGCGCCGTAGCCGGCGAGCGCCGTCCGGACCTCCTCGATCCGCCGGGTGAGGTCGCGCAGCGCCTGCGCCCGGTCGCCGGACCGGGCGCCGACGGCGATCCGCACGCGGGCCAGCTCCGGCGGCACCTCGCCGCTCCACGACCCCCGGACGGCGACGGTGGGGGCACCGGGCGCGGTCATCGTCAGCCGGCGATGCGGCGCATCGTCTCGACGGTGCGCAGCCGGCCCTCCGGGCTGTCGTCCAGCGGCTGCAGGCTGAGCGTCGTCACCCCCGCCTCGGCCAGCGCCGCGACCCGCTCGGCGACGTAGGACTCCGGGCCGATCAGCGACACCGCCCGCACCAGCTCCTCGGGCAGCGCGGCGGCCGCCTCGTCCTTCTTGCCCGACAGGTAGAGGTCCTGCACCTCCCGGGCCTCCGCCTCGTAGCCGTAGCGGACGGCGAGGTCGTTGTAGAAGTTCTTGCCGCGCGCGCCCATGCCGCCGACGTAGAGCGCCAGGTGCGGCCGGACGGCGTCGTGCAGCGCGTCGACGTCCTCGCCGATCGCCACCGGGACGCCGACGACGATGTCCAGCTCGCCCAGCGCGGGATCCCGCTTGGCCTTGCCCGCCGCGACGGACTCGCCCCACATGTCCGCCGCCCGCTCGGGGTGGAACCAGATGGGCTGCCAGGCCTCGGCGATCTCGGCGGCGAGCTCGACGTTCTTGGGCCCGATCGCGGCCAGCATCACCGGGATGCGCTCGCGCACGGGGTGGTTGATCAGCTTGAGCGGCTTGCCCAGGCCGGTGCCCTGCTCCGCCGGCAGCGGGATGTCGTACTTCTTGCCGTGGTGCTCCAGCCGCTCGCGCCGCCAGACCTGCCGGCAGATCTCGACGACCTCGCGGGTGCGCTGCAGCGGCGCGTCGTAGGGCAGGCCGTGCCAGCCCTCGATGACCTGCGGACCGGACGCGCCCAGGCCGAGGATGAAGCGGCCGTCGCTGACGAAGTCCAGCCCGGCCGCGGTCATCGCGGTGAGGGCGGGCGTGCGGCTGTAGATGGGGAAGATGGCGCTCATCAGCTGCACCCGCTCGGTCACTGCCGCCAGGTAGCCCAGCTGGCTGACCGCGTCGAAGGTGTAGACCTCCGAGACCAGCGCGAGGTCGAGTCCGGCGGCCTCCAGGTCGCGGATCTCCGCCGCCGTCTGCTGGAACCCCCCGGCGTAGCTGGCCTGGATGCCGATGCGCACGTGCACTCCCTCGGTCTCGGGACGCCCTCGTCGGCGTCCTCAGCGACCGTAGCGGGAGCTCACAGCGGGCGGACGGCCCCGACGACCTCGGTGACCACCCGGACGCCGTCCACGACGCCGGGGACCCGGCCGGCCGCCGCGGCGTCGGCCAGGTTCACCTTGAGCACGTAGCCGCCGGCGGCGCGCGACAGCCCGATCCCGACGACCGCCGGCTCGGCGGACAGGCGCTGGGCGAGGGCGCTCTTGGCCGCGCGCGCGGTCGCTCGATCGGGGCTCACGTACCCATGGTGCCCCTCAGCGCGTCAGGACGACACCCACTGCACCCCGAACAGGTCGAGCACCGTGGCCAGCGGGTTGGCGAAGGTCACCCCGCCGCCGGCACTGCCACCCTGCTCGCTGCCGGCGAAGAGCAGGGCCAGGGGCGCCCGGTCGCTGCTGCGCCAGATCACCGAGCCGCTGTCGCCCCCAGCGCTGAACGCGCCGGTCAGCCCCTCGATCTCGACCTGGTCGTCGAAGACGTGCACCGCCTCGTCGTACTGGACGGCGACCCCGTCGACCTCCACGGCGGACACCCGGCCCCGCGTGTGCCCGGTCGTGCGCCCGACCTTCTCGACCAGCTCGTCGGGATCGATGTCGGCGCTTGCCGCCACCACGCCGTCCAGCGGGCCGCCGGGCAGGTCGCCCGGAGCGGCCTCGACGCCGTCGTCGAGCACGGCCACCGCGGCATCCACCGGGTTCGGCTCCTCGGTGAAGCGGTGGAAGGCCGCCAGGGTCGCGATCCGGTCGGTCTCGACGCCACCGTCGGCGGGCCCCGGCTGCAGCACCGGGTCGCCGAGGGCCGCCGCGTCGCTCGCCGCGAGCACGTGGTTGTTCGACAGCACCGCCAGCCGGCCGTCCAGCCGGACGAAGCCCCCCAGGGTTCCCGCTGTGACGGAGGGGTGCGCGACCGACAGGCCCGGCCGCAGCGGCCGCACGCGGGCCTGCAGCTCGCCCGGCGCGGGGGAGGAGAGGGGGCGCACCGGGCCGATGACGCGCAGCTCCACCTCGGCCGCCGCGGCCGTGCCCAGGTCGGGGAGCAGCTCGCGGTCGGCGGCCGAGCCGAGGCGCACCGCGACCCGCGCGCGCCCCTTCCCCTCCGGCGCCAGGCCGACGGCCACCCGGAGCCCGGGGGGCGCCCCGGCCTCGCGCGCGGCCGGGACGGCGCGGACGCCGGCGAGGATGCGGGCCTTGAGCTCGCGGGCCGAGTCGAGGAGCACGGGACCTCCGGTGCCGGAACGGGATCGGACGCCTCGAACGCTACGGCGGGGGTCCGACAGTCCCGCCCACCTCCGCCCCACGCGGCCCGGCGGAGGGGTACTGTCGTCGCGGCCCGGGGGAGAGCTGCGCCACAGCCGGCCACGTCCTCCCGCATCCGGGAAGGCGTCCGGGGTGCCGTGCGTTGACCCCGGCGAGGCCCGCTCCGGCGGGTGCGGGCGCGGGCCCCGGTCGACAAGGGGACCCGGTTTGCACCGGCCTCTTCGGCGCGGGTATCGTGGTCAGCCGTGCCCAGGGTGCCCTGGGCCTGCTCCCGTTCGCGGTGCGCCTGGGTGTCCTCACGGACACCGGGGTCCCCCCGGTCGAGGCCGGGGAGGCGGCGCCGAGTCGCGAGGGGCGACCGATCCGGTCCGTCGACAGCGGCCGGTTCCGGGGAAGGGCGACACGCCCGACCGCGTGGGCCGGACGATGCAGGGCGGCCTGGCGCCGGTCACGACCCGAGCAGGGCCGGCACCACCGAGCACCACAGCACAGCACGACTTCCAGAGCACGACCCAGCGCAGGTAGGAGATCCAGGCCGCTCATGCCCACGATCAACCAGCTGGTCCGCAAGGGCCGCGAGGACAAGGTCGAGAAGACCAAGACCCCGGCGCTGAAGGGTTCCCCTCAGCGCCGTGGCGTGTGCACGCGCGTCTACACGACGACGCCGAAGAAGCCCAACTCGGCGCTGCGCAAGGTCGCCCGTGTCCGCCTCACCAGCGGCATCGAGGTGACCGCCTACATCCCGGGCGTCGGCCACAACCTGCAGGAGCACTCGATGGTGCTCGTGCGCGGCGGCCGTGTGAAGGACCTCCCCGGCGTCCGCTACAAGATCATCCGCGGCTCGCTGGACACCCAGGGTGTCCGCAACCGCAAGCAGGCTCGCAGCCGGTACGGCGCGAAGAAGGAGAAGAGCTGACATGCCGCGCAAGGGCCCCGCGCCGCGCCGTCCGCTGGTCGCCGATCCGGTCTACCAGTCGCCGCTGGTGACGCAGCTGATCAACAAGGTCCTCGTCGACGGGAAGCGCTCGGTCGCCGAGTCGATCGTCTACGGCGCCCTCGAGGGTTGCCGGGCGAAGACCGACACCGACCCGGTCGTGACGCTCAAGCGTGCGCTGGACAACGTCAAGCCGGCCCTCGAGGTCCGCAGCCGCCGCGTCGGTGGTGCGACCTACCAGGTCCCGGTCGAGGTCCGCGCCTCCCGCAGCACCACCCTCGGCCTGCGCTGGCTCATCCAGTACAGCCGGGCCCGCCGGGAGAAGACGATGACCGAGCGCCTGATGAACGAGCTGCTCGACGCGAGCAACGGTCTCGGTGCGGCGGTCAAGCGCCGCGAGGACACCCACAAGATGGCCGAGTCGAACAAGGCCTTCGCGCACTACCGCTGGTGACGCAGGTCCAGCGGCCCCGCTGACCGCGGGAACGCCGGGACACCCCCGGCACCCGCGCACGGACACCCCGCACGTGGACTGACAGCAAGAGGAGTAAGGACATGGCCGACACCCAGGCCCAGCTCGCCAAGACCCGCAACATCGGGATCATGGCGCACATCGACGCCGGCAAGACCACGACGACCGAGCGCATCCTCTTCTACACCGGTATCAACTACAAGATCGGTGAGGTCCACGACGGCGCCGCCACGATGGACTGGATGGAGCAGGAGCAGGAGCGCGGCATCACCATCACGTCCGCCGCGACGAAGTGCTCCTGGAACGGCCACGACATCAACATCATCGACACCCCCGGGCACGTCGACTTCACCGTCGAGGTGGAGCGGTCGCTGCGGGTGCTCGACGGTGCGGTCGCGGTCTACGACGGCGTCGCCGGCGTGGAGCCGCAGACCGAGCAGGTGTGGCGGCAGGCCGAGAAGTACGGCGTCCCGCGGATGTGCTTCGTCAACAAGCTCGACCGCACCGGGGCCGACTTCTTCCGCTGCGTCGACATGATGGTCGAGCGGCTGGGCGCCAACCCCGTGGTCCTGCAGCTGCCGATCGGTGCCGAGGCCGACTTCATCGGCGTCGTCGACCTGGTCGGGATGCGCGCGCTCACGTGGCGCGGCGAGACCCAGATGGGCGAGGACTACGCGGTCGAGGAGATCCCGGCCGAGCTCGCCGACCAGGCCGCCGAGTACCGGGAGAAGCTGCTCGAGGCCGTCGCCGACACCGACGACGCCCTCATGGAGTCCTACCTCGGTGGCGAGGACATCACGGTCGAGACGCTGAAGGCCGCCATCCGCAAGGCCACCATCGCCGGCCAGGTCAACCCGGTCCTCACCGGCACCGCGTTCAAGAACAAGGGCGTCCAGCCCCTGCTCGACGCGGTCGTCGACTACCTGCCCAGCCCGCTCGACATCGAGGCGATCGTCGGCACCGCGCTGGACGGCGAGACCGAGGTCGTCCGGCACGCCGACGAGAGCGAGCCGTTCTCCGGCCTGGCCTTCAAGATCCAGACCGACCAGCACCTCGGCAAGCTGACCTACGTCCGCGTCTACTCGGGCAAGGTCTCCTCCGGGTCCCCGGTGCTCAACAGCACCAAGGACCGCAAGGAGCGGATCGGCAAGATCTACCAGATGCACGCCAACAAGCGCGAGGAGCGCGAGGGCGTGGGCGCCGGGCAGATCGTCGCCGTCGTGGGCCTGAAGCAGACCACCACGGGTGACACGCTGTCCGACCCGCAGCACCCCGTGATCCTCGAGTCGATGACCTTCCCGAACCCGGTCATCGACGTCGCGATCGAGCCGAAGACGAAGGCCGACCAGGAGAAGCTGTCCACGGCCATCCAGAAGCTGGCCGAGGAGGACCCGACCTTCCGCGTCCACCAGGACGAGGAGACCGGGCAGACCGTCATCTCCGGCATGGGCGAGCTCCACCTGGAGATCCTGGTCGACCGCATGCGGCGCGAGTTCAAGGTCGAGGCCAACGTCGGCAAGCCGCAGGTGGCCTACCGCGAGACGATCCGCCGCAAGGTCGAGAAGTACGACTACACGCACAAGAAGCAGACCGGTGGCTCCGGCCAGTTCGCGAAGGTCCAGGTGACCCTGGAGCCGCTGCCCATCAGCGGTGACTCGGCCACCTACGAGTTCGAGAACGCCGTCACCGGTGGCCGCGTGCCGAAGGAGTACATCCCCTCGGTCGACCAGGGCATCCAGGACGCCATGCAGTACGGCATCCTCGCCGGCTACCCCGTGGTCGGGATCAAGGCCACCCTGGTCGACGGCCAGTACCACGAGGTCGACTCCTCGGAGATGGCCTTCAAGATCGCCGGCTCGATGGTCTTCAAGGAGGCCGCGCGCAAGGCCGACCCGGCCCTGCTCGAGCCGCTCATGGCCGTCGAGGTCGTCACGCCCGAGGACTACATGGGTGACGTCATCGGCGACCTGAACTCCCGGCGCGGGATCATCCAGGCGATGGAGGAGCGCTCCGGCGCCCGCGTCGTCCGGGCCCTGGTCCCGCTCTCGGAGATGTTCGGCTACGTGGGCGACCTGCGCAGCCGCACCCAGGGGCGGGCGAGCTACACCATGGTGTTCGACTCGTACGCCGAGGTCCCGCAGAACGTGGCCAAGGAGATCATCGCCAAGGCCACCGGCGAATGACCCCGCCGGCGGGCACGTCCCGCCGGCCCCCGAGCACCGCCCACCCCTAGAGCACGCACCACCTGCGTCACCACGAGGAGAGGAACCCAGTGGCCAAGGCCAAGTTCGAGCGGACCAAGCCGCACGTCAACATCGGCACCATCGGGCACATCGACCACGGCAAGACCACGCTGACTGCCGCGATCACCAAGGTGCTGCACGACAAGTACCCGGACCTCAACGAGGCGTCGGCCTTCGACCAGATCGACAAGGCGCCCGAGGAGAAGGCCCGCGGCATCACGATCTCGATCGCCCACGTCGAGTACCAGACCGAGTCGCGGCACTACGCGCACGTCGACTGCCCCGGTCACGCCGACTACATCAAGAACATGATCACGGGTGCGGCGCAGATGGACGGCGCCATCCTCGTGGTCGCCGCCACCGACGGCCCGATGCCGCAGACCAAGGAGCACGTCCTCCTGGCCCGCCAGGTCGGCGTCCCCTACATCGTCGTGGCGCTGAACAAGGCCGACATGGTCGACGACGAGGAGATCCTCGAGCTCGTCGAGCTGGAGGTCCGCGAGCTGCTGTCCGAGTACGAGTTCCCGGGTGACGACGTCCCCGTGGTCCGCGTCTCGGCGCTCAAGGCCCTCGAGGGCGACGCCGAGTGGGCCGACAAGCTCATGGAGCTCATGAACGCCGTCGACACGGCGATCCCCGAGCCGCAGCGCGAGATCGACAAGCCGTTCCTCATGCCCGTCGAGGACGTCTTCACCATCACCGGCCGCGGCACCGTCGTGACCGGTCGCGTGGAGCGCGGCATCGTCAAGGTGTCGGAGGAGGTCGAGATCGTCGGCATCCGCCCGTCGTCGACCAAGACCACCGTCACCGGCGTGGAGATGTTCCGCAAGCTGCTCGACCAGGGTCAGGCCGGTGACAACGTCGGCCTCCTGCTCCGCGGCATCAAGCGCGAGGACGTCGAGCGCGGTCAGGTCGTCGTGAAGCCGGGTTCGATCACCCCGCACACCAACTTCGAGGGTTCGGTCTACATCCTCTCGAAGGACGAGGGTGGCCGTCACACGCCCTTCTTCAACAACTACCGTCCGCAGTTCTACTTCCGGACCACGGACGTCACGGGCGTCGTGACCCTGCCCGCCGGCACCGAGATGGTCATGCCGGGCGACAACACCGAGATGACGGTCGAGCTGATCCAGCCGATCGCCATGGAGGAGGGCCTGAGGTTCGCCATCCGTGAGGGTGGCCGCACCGTCGGCGCCGGTCGCGTCACGAAGATCATCAAGTAACACCCCGCAGACGGGGGGGGGGGGGCCCCCGCCCCCCCCCCCCCCCCCCCCCCCCCCCCCCCCCCCCCCCCCCCCCCCCCCCCCCCCCCCCCCCCCCCCCCC
>NZ_JBJGZV010000023.1:0-95371 GCF_054050715.1 Blastococcus sp. SYSU D00669 | reverse complement strand
CCCCCCCCCCCCCCCCCCCCCCCCCCCCCCCCCCCCCCCCCCCCCCCCCCCCCCCCCCCCCCCCCCCCCCCCCCCCCCCCCCCCCCCCCCCCCCCCACTCCGGATCAGCCCTGCGCCAGCATCCGGGCGCGGATGTCCGGCTTGACCACCTTGCCGATCTTCGAGCGCGGCAGGTCGGGCCAGATCTCCACCTGCTTGGGCGCCTTCACGCTGCCGATCCGCTCCTTGGCGAACCGCTGCAGCTCGGCGGGGTCCAGCTCCACCCCGGGCTTCGGCTGCACGACGGCGACGACCCGCTCACCCCACTTCGCGTCCGGCAGCCCCACGACGGCGCAGTCCTGCACCCCCTCGTGCGCCATCAGCGCCCGTTCCACCTCGGCCGAGTACACGTTGAAGCCTCCGGTGATGATCATGTCCTTGGCCCGGTCGACCAGGTACAGGTAGCCGGCGTCGTCGAGGTAGCCGATGTCGCCGGTGTGGTGCCAGCCGAACCGCGACGCCTCGGCGGTCGCGACCGGGTCCCGGTGGTAGCCGGCCATCACCAGCGACGAGCGGACGACGACCTCCCCCCGCTCGCCGGTCGGCAGCAGCCCGCCGTCGGTCGACATGATCGCGACGGTCACCAGCGGGGTGGGCCGGCCGGCGCTGGCGAACCGCTCGCGGGCGAGCGTGCCGTCGGGGTGCAGGTGCTCGGCCGGCGCGAGGGTGGAGATCATCATCGGCGCCTCCGACTGCCCGAACAGCTGGCCGAGCACCGGCCCGATCCGCTCGATCGCCTCTGCCAGCCGGTCGGGGGCCATGGGCGCGGCCCCGTACCAGAGGCACTGGAAGCTGCCGAGGTCCGCCGCGTCGAGGGCCGGGTGCTCGAGCAGCATGTAGATCAGCGTCGGGGGCAGGAAGGCGTGGGTGACCCGGTGCTGCGGGACCAGCCGGAGGAACTCGCCCAGGTCGGGCGCCGGCATCACGACGACCTCGCCACCCAGCGCCAGCACCGGGAAGCAGAGCACCCCGGCGGCGTGGGTCAGCGGCGCGAGCGCCAGGTACACCGGGCGGCCGTCGAACGGGTAGCTCATCAGCGTCAGCGCCGACATCGTCTCGAGGTTGCGGCCGGTCAGCCGCACCCCCTTGGGCCGCCCCGTCGTCCCCCCGGTGCCGACCAGCATGACGACGTCGTCCGGGGGCTCGACGTCGTCCTGGTCGGGTCCGGCCGCCGCGTCGAGCCACTCGTCGAGCGGGACGTCGGGGCCCGAGTCGTCGAGGCAGACGAGCGTGGTGAGCGCGGGCAGCCGGTCGCGGATCTTGGACACCAGCGCCGCGTACGCCGGGGCGTAGATCAGCGTGGTGCAGCCGAAGAGCTCGAGCAGCTCCCGGTTCTCCTCCGCCTCGTTGCGCGGGTTGACCGGGCACCAGACGGCGCCGGCCCGGGCGATGCCGAAGACGCAGGCGAAGGCCGTGGGGTCGTTGCCCGACAGGACCGCCACCGGGTCCCCGGGCCGGACGCCCGAGCGCACGAGCGCCCGGGCGACCCGCCGGGTGAACGCCTGCACCTCGCCGTAGGAGAACGAGCGCTCCCCCATCGTCAGGCAGGGGGCGTCGGGTCCGAGCGACGCGCCCTTGTCGAGGTAGGCGGCCACACTCATCGGTGCTCGGTCACCACCGGGTCGAGCACCAGCCCGAACTGGCGCATGACGCCGAGCAGCTCGCGGTGGCCGAACGCCTGGCAGCCGCTGGCGAACCCCACCCGCCGTGGCGGCTGCTGCAGCAGCGACATCGCCGCCCAGGCCTGCATCAGCCCGGTCTGCTTGTAGTTGCTGTTGCCGTGGATGACCACGTGCTTGCGGCCCAGCGGCCCGCTGGCGTGCACGGAGTCGACCGAGATGTTCAGCCGGGGGTTCTCGCGGGGCGGCATGCCGGTGGCCCACTGGTCGGCGACGGCGGCCAGGGCGTCGTCCCACTGCTCGCGCGGCAGGGTCTTGATGTCCTTCTCCACCGCGGCGGTGGTGGCGACGACGGCCTCCATGACCGGCCGGTTCATCACCCCGCCCTGCACCTTGACGTTTGCCACCCGCGGGTCGTCCTTGAACCAGACCGGGTGGCTGGTGCCGCCCCACGGCACGGTGAGCCCCAGCTCGTGCTGGCCGGGCACCACGACGTCCCACTTCGACAGCGGGTCGACCTTCACGTACTGGTTCTCCTGGAGGTGGAACCAGTCGGCCTTGAGGATGGTGAAGATCGTCTGGGTCGACGCGTAGGTCGGGAAGCCCTTCCAGAGCACGAGGACGTCGAGGGTGTCGAGGCCCGGCGTCTCGAGCGCGATGTTGGCCGCGATCTCCCCGGTCGTGTACATCTGCGCGATCCCGGGGGCGAGCAGCAGGCCGGCGTCGGCGAACGCCGTCCCGAACCGCTCCTGCACCCCCATCACCCAGTCCTGCTCGCCGGTGGTGTCGAGGTAGTGCGCCCCGGTGGCCAGGCACGCCTCGGCCACCTCGAAGCCGAACTTGATGAACGGGCCGACGGTGTTGCAGACGACCCTCGCGCCGCTGAACAGGTCGGTCAGGGCCTCGACGGTGTGCTCGACCTCGACGACCTCGTAGTCGGCGGTCTCGATGCCGGGGATGCGGCCGACGACCTCCTGGCAGCGGTCCTTGTCGCGCCCGGCCGCGACGAACGGGACGTTGAGCTCGCGCAGGTACTCGCAGATCAGCCGGCCGGTGTAGCCGGAGGCGCCGTACACGACGACGGGCTTCGTGCTCACGAGCCCATCCCCCCGTCGACGGCCAGGCCGGTCCCGTTGACGAAGCGGGAGGCGTCGGAGGCGAGGAAGACGACGGCGTCGGCCATGTCGGTCGGGTCGCCCAGGCGTCCGGACGGCGTCAGCGCGACGACGGCGCCGACCGCCTCCTCGACGCTCGGGAACAGGCCCAGCTCGGCGCAGTCGACGGCGAGCTGCATGCCCATCGCCGTCGGCACGAGGCCCGGGTAGATGCAGTTGACGCGGACGCCGTAGCCGAGCTTGCCGGCCTCGGCGGCGGCGATCCGGGTCATCCGGTCGATGGCGCTCTTGGTGCCGGAGTAGCCGGCGATGCCCGGGAAGGCGATGGTCGCCGCGACGCTGGCGATGTTGACGATCGAGCCGCCGCTGCCCGCCGCCCCGCCCGGGCGCATGGCCCGGAAGCCGTGCTTCATGCCCAGCGCGGTGCCGACGACGTTGACGTCGAGCATCCGCCGCAGCCGCTCCGGGTCGAGGTCGACCACGAGCTGGGTGACCTCGATGCCGGCGTTGTTGACCAGGATGTCCAGCCCACCCAGCTGGGCGACGGTCTGCCCGATCGCGGACTCCCAGCTGGCCTCGTCGGTGACGTCGAGGTGGGTGAAGGCGGCGGTGGCGCCGTCCTTGGCGATCAGCCGGGCGGTCTCGGTGCCGACCTCGTCGAGGACGTCGCCGATCATCACCGCCGCCCCGGCCCCGGCGAGCGCCTCGGCCATCGCCTGGCCCAGCCCTCTCGCCCCTCCGGTGACCAGCGCCCTGCGCCCGGTCAGGTCCAGTCCCGCCATGCCGCACTCCTCGCCTCGTCGCGCCCCCGTGTGACGCCGGTCATGCTCCGCGACTTTTGGACGGGTGTCAAGGATTTCTTTGACAGTCGTCAAGGGCTTACGATTCGCAACGACGGAGGGAGTCCGATGGCCGCGGCGACGCAGCGGGTGGACAAGTTCGCCGCCCGGCGCAGCGAGCTGGCCGGCGCGGCCCTGCGCACGCTCGCCGAGCGCGGCTACGCCCAGACGGGGCTGCGCGACATCGCCTCGAACTCCGAGTTCTCGCACGGCGTCCTGCACTACTACTTCAGCGACAAGACCGACCTGATCACGCACTGCGTCCGGGAGTACAAGGAGCAGTGCGCGACCCGCTACGACGAGGTCGTCGCCACCGCGACCACGGCCGACGAGCTCGCCGCCGGGTTCCTGCAGAAGCTGGCCGCGACGCTGACCGACGAGGCGCCGATGCACCGCCTCTGGTACGACCTGCGCAACCAGTCGATGTTCGAGCCGGCCTTCCGGGCCGACGTCGCCGACATCGACCTGCTGCTCGAGCGGATGATCTGGCGGGTCGTCACCCGCTACGCCGAGCTCGCCGGCGCGCAGCCGCAGATCGCCTCACCGGCGATGTACGCGGTGCTCGACGGGCTGTTCCAGCAGGCGCTGCTGCGCCAGCTCGCCGGGGAGCCGTCGGCGGCGGCCGATCTGCAGGCCGCCGTCACCGAGGTGCTCCCCCACCTGGTGCACCGAGGTGAGGACACGACGGTCCCGGTCGATCCCGTGGAGGTCGACGGAGTGGTAGCCGACCCGGGTGTCCACCCGCCACGGGAGGTCGGCCCGTAACCCGTCGCGCACGGGCTGCAGGAGCCGTGCGGCGGTCCGATCGGCGTGTCCCGCGCGAGCAGACTGGGTGCCCTGGGCACGGCGCTGCCTCAGCGCGATGATCGGCCCATGCCGGCGGCCATCGTGGAGGCCGGGGTTCCGGAACGTCCCCCGGACACGATGCCGGTCGGTCCGGGGCTGATCGGCCCCACGATCGTCGTCATCGCCGCAACCGCGGTCGTCGCGTCGCTGCCCCGGGCACCGTACCCGTTGCCGATCTGGCTGTTCTTGCAGGTGACCGGGCTGGTCTTCGCCGTGTGCGGTGTCGTGCTCTGGTGGCAGCGACCGGCGAACGGCACCGGGCGGTTGATGGCCGTCGTCGCGCTGACCTGGTACGTCGGCAATCTGCAGCTGATCGGCTCCCCCGTGGCGTTCGCCCTGGGCTTCTCCCTGTACCACGCTCAGGTCGCGGCGCTGACCCACCTCGTGCTGGCGCTGCCCGACGGCCGGCTGCACCGCCGCTCCGAACGACGGTTCGTGGTCGGGTGCTACGTCGCCGCCGTTGCCACCCAGGTGGTGCGGTGCGTGGTCGAGTGGCGCCCGGAGCCGCAGGGCTGGGGCGACCCGGGTGGTCGCTATTCCGTCTGGGCCTCGGTCTCCAGCGTGCTCCTCGTCGCAGGAACCGCCGTCACGGTCGGCATGGTGGTGCGTCGCTGGTCGCGCGCGGGGCGGTACCTGCGGCGTACGTACTCGTGGGTGTGGACGACGATCGTCGTCCTCGGCGGGGTCATCGTCGGCGCCGGTCTGGCGGCCCTGCTGCACGCCCCTGTGCCGGTGCAGAGGGCACTCGCCGTCCTCACTGCCGCGTGCCTGCTGCTCTCCCCCGTCGCGCTGGCCATCGGGTTGCTCCGCGTCCGGCTGCAGCGCGCCCGGGTGGCCGAACTGGTGCTGCGTCTTCGCCAGGCCACGGATCCGGCCGACCTGCAGACGGCGATCGCCCGGGCGCTGGGCGACCCCGGCCTGCGGCTCTGGTTCCCGATGGGGGACGGCCTGGCGACCGTCGACGGCATGCCCGTAGCACCGGACGTCGACGGCCGGGGGCGCAGCCGCACCCCTGTGGAGCACCGTGGACGGGTTCTCGCCGTGCTGGTGCACGATCCGGCGCTCGAGGAGGACCGCGCACTGCTCGGCTCCGTCCTGGCCACGGCTGCGCTCGCGCTCGACAACGCCCGGCTGGTGACCGCCGAGCGGGCCCGCTCGGCGGAGCTGGGAGCAGCCGCCGCCCGCATCGTCACTGCCGCTGATGCCGAGCGGCGACGCATCCAGCGCGAGCTGCACGACGGCGTCCAGCACCGGCTGCTGGCCACGGCCGTGCTGCTCGGCAGGGTCTCGTCCGGCCCCGATCCGCCGGCCGAGGTCCGCAACGCCATGGCTCACCTGCGCGACGCCCTCGTCGAGCTCCGCACGCTGACCAACACCATCGCCCCCGCCGCGCTGGGTGAGCAAGGCCTCGCCGCCGCCGTCGAGGTGCTCGCCGAGCGGGCCCCGGTGCCCGTGGTGACCGACATCCCGCCGGGGCGCTGGCCCGAGCCGGTGGAACGCGCGGCGTACTACGTCGTCGCCGAGGCCCTGACCAACGTCTACAAGTACGCGCACGCCAGCAGGGTGGGCGTCCGGATCGCCGAACGGCCCGGCGTCCTCACCGTCACGGTCGAGGACGACGGGATCGGCGGCGCCCGCATCTCGGCGGGCACCGGTCTGCAAGGACTCCGGGACCGCGCTCTCGCTCTGGGTGGGAGGTTCGACGTCCGGGACCGCCCGGGCGGCGGTGTCCGGGTGCAGGCGGATCTGCCGTGCGTGTCGTGATCGCCGAGGACTCCGGCCTGCTCCGCCAGCTGCTGGCGGATCTGCTCCACGGCCACGGGTTGACGGTGTGCGGCCAGGCAGGCAGCGTGCCCGAGCTCCTGCGGCTCGTCGCTCACTGCCGGCCGGACCTGTGCATCCTCGACGTCCGCATGCCGCCCGACTACAGCGACGAGGGGCTGGTCGCCGCCGAGAGCATCCGGGCAGGCTGGCCAGGGGTCGGCCTCCTGGTGCTGTCGCACTACGCGGAGACCTCGTACGCCGTCCGCCTCCTCGAGCTGCCGGGCGGCGGCGTCGGGTACCTGGTCAAGGACCGCGTGCAGGACGGCCACCGGCTCATCGACGCGATCCACCGCGTGGCCGACGGCGAGGTGGTTGTCGACCCCGAGGTGGTCCAACGGGTGATGCGCCGGCAGCGGGTCACCGATCCCCTCGCGATCCTGAGCCCCGCCGAGCGAGAGGTGCTCGCACTCATGGCGGAGGGGTTGTCGAACAGCGCGATCGCCTCTCGGCTGGCGTACAGCGTCAAGACCGTCGAGAAGCGTGTCACCTCCCTGTCGCAGAAGCTCGGGCTACCTGACCCTGACGCCCCGGACCGGGGGGACGTCAACCTGCGCGTCCTAGCCGTCCTCCGGTACCTGCGCGCGGCGCGCTGACTCCCGCCGGTGGAGGGACATCCCTCCCCGGCCGTAGGGCTGACCCCGCTGTCCGGATCCGCCGGTCAGAACAACCTGGGCCGTGTCCGAACGAACCCCCCGAGGAGTCGGTGATGGCCCGGTACAGAGTGAAGATCAATGGATTCCGCGTCGTCCAGGAGTCCTACGACGACATGCTCGAGCGCGACGGGAAGCGCGATGAGGTGATGATCTCCGTCGTCACCACGGTGACTGACAGGGACGGCAGACTGCTCGGCCTCCCGTCCGAACGGACGACGCCGATCATGGGAGACACCTGGCGGCTGGACAACCGGGTGCAGGCCGGCAGCGCCAGCGACCGCGGCGGCCTGCGGACGGGTGACCGCTTCCCCACCACGGTGGCGCCCTGGCTGCCGCCGATCCCGACGTCGGCCACGCGGGACTACCCGCCGTACGTCATCTGGGAGGGGGAGCTGCCCGACGACGGCAGCCGGTCCGTGCTCATCGTGCCGAGCCTGCTCGAGTACGACCTCGGCAGGGACTTCTGGACCGAGGCGCTCAACGTGGTGAAGCAGATCGACGACACGTTCGGGCAGCGCGCCAAGGCGGCGTTCAGCACGCTGTTCCCCGTGGCCGCGCCGGTCTTCGACGCGGTCAGCGTCGGCATCCAGACCGCGGCGGCCCTTCCCCGCTTCCTCGGCAGTCCGGGCATCCGCCCGATCGGGATGCAGTCCGCGCCGGGCGAACCGGACAAGTACGTCTACTCGCCCCAGGTTCTGGGCCTCAACGGGAAAACCGCCGCGGAGATCGCCGCGACGGACTACGGGTTCGGCCGCCCCGGGATCTTCTCGCACGCCTACAAGGACGCACCCGGACTCGACGGCTGGTACGAGGTGTACTTCCAGGTGGAGGACCTCAGCGTCCCCGTCCCGGCGTGGCAGCACATCGGGTCCGCCTTCGACGTGCGAGCGATGGCGCCGTGGGGGCCGTTCCTGCTGGCCGTGACCGGGGACGCGCGGCTGTGGTCGCGGACGACCACCGAGGTGGACGAGCCGTGGACGCCGCTCGGGAGCGCGCCGGTACCCGCGGGCATGGCCGTGAGCGGCCCGATCTTCTGCGCCGGCCGGGACAACGGGCTCTACGCGAAGATCGAGCCGTTCGCCACGCCCTGGCAGCGGATCGGCCATGCCAACAGCGTGACGGCGATGGCGGCCACCGGCGGGCGGCTGTACTGCACCACGCGTGACAACCTGCTGTGGAGCCGCGAACCCCTGCTCCAGGACGTCGACTGGCAGCGGGTCGGCCACGCCAACGGGGTGGTCGCGATGACCGCCCGCGGCGGGAACCTGGTGTGTGCCACGGCCGACCGGCAGCTCTGGACCCGTCCGGCCGGACCGGACGACGTCGAGTGGAAGCCCCTCGGGAGCGCACCCGCCGACGTGGGCGCCCTCGCCGCGATCCCCGGGGACCCGTCGGTGTGGGTCACGACCGCGGATGGGCGGCTGTGGAAGTTCCGTCCCTGATCGCCGGCCGCACATCGCGTGAGAGGAGCAGGAAGGATGATCCCCACGAGTCTGAGCGATCTCGCCGTATCAGGAGTGACCGCGGCCGCTCGCAAGGTGGCACGAGCAACGCTGGGCGACGACGCGGCTGACGTGGTCGGCTCCGTCGGGCACCAGTTCCAGGCGCGCAAGAAGATCGTTGAGGGACAGGAGCAGGCGTCGGTGACGGCTGCGGCCGAGCAACCGAGCGCGTCGACCGACAGCGACACCTCCTTCGGCGATGCGGGGATGGGGAGCGGTGAGCTCGTCACTGGGGCCGACTCCCTCGACCCCACCGTCCTCGGGGTGTCCGATCCCACGGGCGGCGGCTTCCTCGAGAGCGTCGGGGAGGTGCTCCACAACCTTTTCGGGTGGCTGTTGGACGCTGTCTGAACCGACGTCCTGGTCGCCGAGGCGCCGAGATCTGCGATCCCGCGACCGTGGCAGTGAGCATCCACGGGACCGCAGATCTCGCGGCTCGTCAGGGGCTCTCGGGGCGGAGAGCCTCCCGGCGCGCCGCGAGAAGGGCGCGTTCGGCCTCGTTGGCCGTGAGTTCCAACGCCCGGGCGTAGGCCTCCGCCGCCTCCTCGTCCCGGCCGAGGCGGCGCAGCAGGTCGGCGCGGACGGCGTGGAACAGGTAGTAGGTGGGTAGATCCAGCTCGTCGACCAGGCGCAGCCCGGCGCCCGGGCCGTCCACCTCGGCGACGGCGACCGCCCGGTTGAGCGCCACCACGGGGGTCGGCGTGAAGACCAGCAGCTGGTCGTAGAGCGCGACGACCTGCCGCCAGTCCGTCGTCCCCTCGGAGTGCACCGCCTGGATCGCCGCCTGCACCTGGTACGGGCCCGGCCGGTTGCGGCGCAGGCAGCGGCGGACCAGCCCCTGCCCCTCGGCGACCAGCTCCGCGTCCCAGCGGCTGCGGTCCTGGTCGGGCAGCAGCACCAGCTCGCCGTCGGCGCCCACCCGTGCGGGCTGCCGCGACTCGACGAGCAGCATGAGCGCGAGCAGGCCGAGCATCTCGGGCTCGTCGGGCATGAGCTCGGCGAGCAGCCGGCCGAGCCGGATCGCCTCGGCGCGCAGGTCCTCGCGCACCGGCTGCTCGCCGGCGGTCGCGGTGTGCCCCTCGGTGTAGACGAGGTAGACGACGGCGAGCACCGGCCGCAGCCGGTCGGGCAGCTCGGCCTCGGCGGGCACCCGGTACGGGATGCGGGCGGCCTTGATCTTCGCCTTCGCCCGCACCAGCCGCTGCGCCATCGTCGGCTCGGGCACGAGGAAGGCGCGGGCGATCTCCGCCGTCGTCAGGCCGCCGAGCAGCCGCAGGGTGAGCGCGACCTGCGCCGACGGCGCGAGCGCGGGGTGGCAGCAGGTGAAGATCAGCCGCAGCCGGTCGTCGGGCACCGGACCCACCTCCCGCTCTTCCTGGACGTGCAGCAGCACCGCCTGCGCGTGCCGGTCGTCGCGGCCGGCCTCGCGCCGGAGGCGGTCGATCGCCCTGTTGCGGGCGGTGGTGAGGATCCAGCCGGCCGGGCTGGGCGGCAGGCCCTGCTGCGGCCAGCGCTCGAGGGCCTTCTCGAACGCGTCCTGCACCGCGTCCTCGGCGACGTCGAGATCGCCGAGGACGCGGGTGAGGACGGCGACCGCGCGGCCGTGCTCCTCGCGGAACACCCGCGCGACCTCCGCGGCGTCGGTCACTCGAAGCGTTCCCGGAACGGCCGCACCTCCAGGGGCAGGCCGGTGATCTCCGCCTGCTGGCGCGCCCAGTGCAGGGCGCCGTCGAGATCGGGGGCCTCCACGACGGTGAACCCGCCGAGGTGCTCCTTGCCCTCGGTGTAGGGGCCGTCGGTGATCAGCACCTCGCCGTCGTCCTTGGTGAGCAGGACCGTCGCGGTGCTCGCGTCGTGCAGCCCGCCCGCGAACACCCAGGCCCCGGCCGCCTCCATCTCCCGCTGCAGCTCGCCGAGCTTCGCCATCACCGGCGCGAGGAACTCCGGCGGCGGGACCTCGCCGTCGGGCTGGTACATGCTGATCAGGTACTGGGCCATCGCTGGTCCCCTCCTCCGCGGCCGGCACCCTGCCGGCTCAACCCCTACACGAACGGACGACGGCCGGATCGACAGATGAGCGCAGATCTCTCCAGATTTCTCTCCGCCCAGGACGGCGGCGTCTACGAGCAGGCGCTGGCCGAGCTGCGCGCCGGGCGCAAGCACAGCCACTGGATGTGGTTCGTCTTCCCGCAGGTCGCCGGGCTCGGCCGCAGCCAGACGGCGCAGCACTACGCGATCGCCGACCTCGACGAGGCGCGCGCCTACCTCGCCGACCCGGTGCTCGGACCGCGGTTGGTCGAGTGCGCGCGGGCCCTGCTCGACCTGCCCGGCCGCGACGCCGTCGCCGTCCTGGGGCCGGTCGACGCGCAGAAGCTGCGCTCGTCGATGACCCTCTTCGCCGCCGCCGACGGCGACCCGGTGTTCGGCCAGGTGCTCGACGAGTACTTCGGCGGCGCGGCCGACGAGCTCACCCTGGGCCGCCTGCTCTGACCCGACCGCTTTCGGTGCCGAAAGCGGTGAGGCGTCCGGAGGCGAAGGACCCTGGTCCTCGACTGAACATGTGTTTAGGGTGCTGCACGTGCGTTCAGCCGACGACGACCTGACCGGCCGGGCACGGATCCGCGACGCGGCGATCCGCCGGTTCGCCGTCGACGGGTTCGGCACGTCGGTGCGGGCGATCGCCGCCGAGGCCGGGGTCAGCCCCGGGCTGGTCATCCACCACTTCGGGTCGAAGGAGCAGCTGCGCACCGCCTGCGACGACCACGTCCTGCGGGTCATCGCCGACGCCAAGACCGGCGCCTTCACCCGGGGCGGCCCGGGCGACTGGCTGCACCAGATGGCCGCGATCGAGGACTACGGCCCGCTGGTCGGCTACCTGGTGCAGACCCTGCTCTCCGGCGGCGAGCTGGCCGCCACCCTGCTGCAGCACATGACCGAGGACGCCGAGAAGTACCTCGCCGACGCGGTCGCGGCCGGCACCATGCGGCCGAGCCGCGACCCGGCCGCGCGCGCCGCCTGGCTGGTCGACGTCGGCATCGGCGCCGTCCTGGCGTTCGTGCGGCGGCACCCCCCGGTGGACGGCGACTACCGCGCGACCCTGCGCGCGTACGCCGAGGCCGCCGCCCTGCCCGCTCTCGAGATCTACACCGAGGGCCTGCTCACCGACAGCTCGTTGCTCGACACCTATCTGGAGTACCGGGAGAAGTCATGAACGCGGTCGAGATCACCGGCCTGACCAAGAGCTTCGGCGACGTCCGCGCCCTCGACGGGCTGGACCTCACCGTGGAGGCGGGCACGGTCGCCGGCTTCCTCGGCCCCAACGGCGCCGGCAAGTCGACGACGATCCGGGTGCTGCTGGGCCTGCTCCGGGCCGACGGCGGCACCGTCCGCCTCCTCGGCGGCGACCCGTGGACCGACGCCGTCGCCCTGCACCGCCGGCTGGCCTACGTGCCCGGCGACGTGACGCTGTGGCCGAACCTCACCGGCGGTGAGGTGATCGACCTGCTGCTTCGGCTGCGCGGCCCGGCCGACGGACGGCGCCGGGCCGAGCTGCTCGAACGCTTCGAGCTCGACCCCACGAAGAAGGCCCGCACCTACTCCAAGGGCAACCGGCAGAAGGTCGCCCTGGTCGCCGCGCTCGCCTCGGACGTGGAGCTGCTCGTGCTCGACGAGCCGACCAGCGGCCTCGACCCGCTGATGGAGGCGGTGTTCACCGAGTGCGTCGGCGAGGCCCGGGCCGCCGGGCGGTCGGTGCTGCTGTCCAGCCACATCCTCGCCGAGGTGGAGAAGCTCTGCGACACCGTCACGATCATCCGCGGCGGGCGCACGGTCGAGAGCGGCACGCTGACCCAGCTGCGGCACCTGACGCGGAACACCGTGACCGCCGTGGTCCGGTCGGACCCGGCGCCGCTGGCCGCGCTGCCCGGGGTCCACGACTTCGCCGCCGACGGCGACCGGGTCACCTTCCTCGTGGACAACGACCACCTCGACACGGCCACCGGCGCGCTCGCCCGGCTCGGCCTGACCAGCCTGGTCTGCGCGCCGCCCTCGCTGGAGCAGCTGTTCCTCCAGCACTACGGCGACGAGCTCGCCGAGCTCGAGGCGGTGGGACGGCGATGACCGCCCCGGCCTACGCCGGCACCGGGACGGTGCTGCGGCTGGAGCTGCGCCGCGACCGCCGGCGGCTGCTGATCTGGGTGGTCGCCCTCGGCCTGCTCACCGTGTACTCCTCCGTCGCGCTCACCGCCGTGTACCCCACCGCGGCCGACCGGCAGGCGCGGGCCGCCGCGGTCGACACCCCCGCCGGCATCATGTTCAGCGGGCCGGCGTTCGGGGTCGACGAGTACACGCCCGGCGCGATGATCGCGAACGAGCTCGGCTTGTCGGTCATGGTGGCGCTCGGCGTCATGTCGATCCTGATGGTGGTCCGGCACACCCGCGCCGAGGAGGAGAGCGGCGCCACCGAGCTGCTGCTCTCGGGGGCGGTCGGCCGGCGCACGCCGCTGACGACGGCGCTGGCCCTCATGACGGCCGCGAACGTCGCGATCGCCGTCGTGGTCGCCGCCGGGCTGCTGGCCACCGGCCTGGGCGCCACCGGCTCGCTCGCCCTCGCCGCCGGGTTCGCGCTGACCGGCATGGTCTTCGGCGCCGTGGCGGCCGTGAGCGCCCAGCTCTTCCAGACCGGGCGGGCGGCGTCGGGCGCGGCGCTGGGTGTGCTGCTGGCCGCCGTGATCGTGCGGGGGATCGGTGACATCCTGCAGACCGGCGGCAGCCCGCTGTCGTGGCTGTCCCCGATCGCCTGGGCGCAGCAGACCCGGGCGTTCGTCGACCTGCGGTGGTGGCCGCTGCTGCTGTCGGTCGGCCTGGTCGCCGTCCTCCTGGTCGTCGCCGCCCGGCTCACCGCACGGCGCGACGTCGGCGCCGGCGTGTTCGCACCGCGCCGCGGGCCGGCCGTCGCCGCCGCCTCGCTGGCCGGGCCGGGAGGGCTGCTCAGGCGCCTGCAGCGCGGGACGGTCGTGGGCTGGGCGGTCGGCCTGCTCGTCCTCGGGCTGTCCTTCGGCTCGCTGACCGAGCAGGTCACCGACATGCTCTCCGGCAACCCGCAGCTGGCCGAGGTCTTCGCGGCGACCGGCGCCGACCCGGCCGACTCCTTCTCCGCGATCGCCGCGCTGTACTACGGGTTGCTCGCCGGCGGCTTCGCGGTGGCCTCGGTGCTCCGGCTGCGCGGCGAGGAGACCGGCGGTCGCAGCGAGCTGCTGCTGTCGACCGCCCTCGACCGGCGCCGCTACGCCGGGGCCGCGCTCGCCGTCGCCGCGGGAGCCGCCGCGCTCCTGCTGCTCGTCGCCGGCCTGGGCAGCGGGCTGGCCGCCGCCGGGGTGACCGGGGACGCCGGGGAGGTGGGCCGGCAGCTCGCGGCCGCGCTGGTGCACCTGCCGGCAGTCCTCGTCCTGGCCGGCCTGGCCACCGCGCTGGTCGGCCTGGCGCCGCGGTGGGCGCCGCTGGCCTGGGCCGCGCTCGTGTGGGGCCTGCTGGCCGGCATGTTCGGGCAGCTGCTGTCGCTGCCGGAGTGGGCGCTGCGGCTCTCCCCGTTCGGATGGGTGCCCCAGGTGCCGGCCGAGGAGCTCGACGCCGTCCCCCTGCTGGGTCTGCTCGTCGTGGCGGGCGCGCTGGCCGCCGCCGGGATCGCCGGGTTCCGCCGCCGGGACGTGCCGGCGTGACCGACGCCCGCCGGATCGCCGAGGCGTTCTCCGGTCACCGCTTCCCCGAGGTCTACGACGTCCTCGCCGAGGACGTCCGCTGGACGTTCGTCGGGGACACCGTCGTCGAGGGTCGCCGGGCGGTCGAGGACCTCTGCGAGCAGACGCTCGCGGCGCTCGCCACGACCACGACGGGGTTCGTCCGGTTCGTCAGCATCGCCCAGGACGACGCCGCCGCCGTCGACGTCGTCGCCCGGTACGTCGACGACGACGGCGGGACCACCACGGTCTCCTCGTGCGACGTGCACGAGTTCACCGGCGGCGCGCTGACCGCGATCACCTCCTGCACCGTTGAAAACGAAACCGTGCCGTCTGGGACATGAGGCCTCGCGCTGGGTAAGGGTGTGCGCGTGAGCGACGACAACACCGGTTCGGGCTACGTCAGCGGCGGCGGGGAGTACAAGCGGGACTCCAACTACCTGACCGACCGGATCACGGCCGACGGCTCGAGCGGGTGGCCGGTCGAGGCCGGCCGCTACCGGCTCGTCGTCGCGCGGGCCTGCCCGTGGGCGAACCGGGCGGTGATCGTCCGCCGGCTGCTGGGCCTGGAGAAGGTCCTCTCGATGGGCATGTGCGGCCCCACCCACGACGAGCGCAGCTGGACCTTCGACCTCGACCCCGGCGGGCGCGACCCCGTGCTCGGCTACGAGCGGCTGCAGGAGGCGTTCCTCGCCCGCGACCCGCACTACGACCGCGGCATCACCGTGCCGGCCCTGGTCGACGTCCCCACCAAGGCCGTCGTCACCAACGACTTCGCGCAGATCACCCTCGACCTGTCCACCGAGTGGACGGCGTTCCACCGCGAGGGCGCGCCCGAGCTCTACCCGGAGCCGCTGCGCGACGAGATGGACGAGGTGATGCAGCGGATCTACACCGAGCTCAACAACGGCGTGTACCGCTGCGGCTTCGCCGGTTCGCAGCGGGCCTACGACAAGGCCTACGACCGTCTGTTCACCGCCCTGGACTGGCTGGAGGAGCGGCTGGCCGGGCAGCGGTTCCTGATGGGCGGCTCGATCACCGAGGCCGACGTCCGGCTGTTCACCACGCTGGCTCGCTTCGACGCCGTCTACCACGGCCACTTCAAGTGCAACCGGCAGAAGCTGACCGAGTTCCCGGCGCTGTGGGCCTACGCCCGCGACCTGTTCCAGACCCCCGGATTCGGCGACACGATCGACTTCCCGCAGATCAAGGAGCACTACTACGTCGTCCACGCCGACATCAACCCGACGCAGGTGATCCCGAAGGGCCCGGACACGGCCAACTGGCTCACCCCGCACGGGCGCGAGGAGCTCGGCGGCCGGCCGTTCGGCGACGGGACCCCGCCCGGGCCGCCACCCGAGGAGGAGACCGTCCCCGCCGACCACGGCCCCGGCGGCATCGCCCACCGCTGAGCCTCAGCCGTCCAGCACCGTCCGCACCCAGGCGAGCGCGGCGGCGTGGTCGTCGAACGTGCGCTGCGGGTAGCCGGGCCCGTGACCGTCCGCCTCGCCGGTGCGGACCAGGGACCGGTAGCGGCGCTCGTCGTAGACGTCGGCCCACGCCTCGACACCCAGGGTGAGCGCGTGCAGCGCGGCGAAGTCGTCGAGGGCCAGCACGACCTGGTCCTCGGCGGGCGAGGACGACGACACGCCCCCGTCCGCCCCGGACCCGCTGGAGCCCTCGTCGTCCCCCCGGGTCGCGAAGCGCACGTTTCTCGATCCGCGGGCGTCACACGATGCGGACGCGGAGGCGGCGGAAGCCGCGGCCCTTGTTCTCCATCTTCACGACCTCGACCCGGCCGACCATCGCCGTCGACGCCACGTGCGTGCCACCGTCGGCCTGGGTGTCGAGCCCGACGATGTCGACGATCCGCACCACCTCGATGTCCGGGGGCAGCAGGTTGGTCGCCGTCCGGATGATGTCGGGGATCGCGAACGCCTCCTCGCGCGGCAGCGTCTTCACCTCGATCGGCCGGTCGGCGGTGATCTCGGCGTTGACCGCCTCGGCGACCCGGTCCTTGAAGTCGGCCGGCACCTCGGCGAGGTCGAAGTCCATGCGCGCGGTCAGCGGCTCCATGTTCCCGCCGGTCACCAGCGCACCGAAGTCGCGGAAGACGACGCCCGTGAGCACGTGCAGGCCCGAGTGCGTGCGCATCAGCGCGGTCCGCCGCTCGTCGTCGAGCGCGCCGCGGACCGCCGTGCCCGGCGGCGGCACCGGGTCACCCTCGACCGGCACCAGGTAGAGCTCGTCGCCCTTGCGGGTGCCGGCGATCCGGGTGCGCACGCCGCCCCACAGCAGCACGCCCTCGTCCGGCGGCTGGCCCCCGCCGCCGGGGTAGAAGGCCGACCGGTCGAGCACGATCCCCTGCTCGGGGTCGACGGCGAGCACGGTGGCGTCCCACTCGCGGACGGTCGCGTCGTCGAGGTCGAGGCGGTGGGTGTGGGTCGCTCCGGCCATGGGGAGCATGTTGCCCGCCGCCGTCCCCTCCGAGGACAGTGACTCCCGCGGCGGTGCCGCAGGGGCGTCGCCGCTTCGGGAGAGGAGCCGCGGCATGTACGCCCGTTCCACCACGCTCCAGGGCGATCCGCAGACCGTGGACGACGCGATCGCCTTCGTCCGCACGGAGGTACTGCCGGCGCTGTCGGGGATGAGCGGCTGCGTCGGCGTCTCGATGCTCTGCGACCGGGAGGCGGGGCGCTGCGTCGTCACCTCCGCCTGGGCCGACGAGACCGCGCTGCACGCCACCGAGCAGGACGTCGCCGACCTGCGCCGACGCGCCGCCGAGCTCGTCGGTGACCCCGCCCCGGTCACCGAGGAGTGGGAGATCGCCGCCATGCACCGGGTGCGCGAGACCGGCGAGGGCGCCTGCGCACGGGTGATCTGGTGCCGGGCCCAGACCGGCGCCCTCGAGCGGATCCTCGAGGCGTGGCGGACGACGATCCCGCCCCAGCTGGAGCAGATGGAGGGGTTCTGCGGGGTGAGCGTCTTCGTCGACCGCGCCTCCGGCCGGGCGGTGGCGACGGTGAGCTACGCGAGCCGGACAGCGATGGACGCCTCGGCCGAGCGGGGACTGGCGCTGCGCGACCGGTTCGCCGCCAGCCACGGCTTCGACATCGACGACGTCGCGGAGTTCGAGCTCGTCCTGGCCCACCTGCGCCTGCCCGAGCTGGTGTAGCGGACCGTTGCCCCCCGCCCGGCAGGGCGAGGACAGTGACCCGTGCGGCGACGCCGCCCGGGCGTCGCCGACGCTGCGGAAGGAGTGGTGGCATGTACGCCCGTTCCACCACCGTGCGAGGCGACCCGTCACGCCTCGACGAGGGGATCGCCTACGTACGCGACGAAGTGATGCCCATGGTGATGGGCCTGGACGGCTGCGTCGGCCTGTCGATGCTCTGCGACCGCGACACCGGCCGTTGCATCGCCACGACGGCGTGGGAGACCGAGGAGGCGATGCGGGCCAGCGCCGAGGCGGTCAAGGCCAGCCGGGCCAGGGCGGTGGAGATGCTCGGGGACCCCAACCCCGAGGTCAACGAGTGGGAGATCGCGCTCATGCACCGGCTGCACGAGGCCGGCGAGGGCGCGTGCTCGCGCGTGATCTGGGGCCGCGGCGACCCGGCGGACATGCAGAGCACCATGGAGACGTTCCGCATGATGATCCCGCGGATGGAGGAGCTGCCCGGCTTCTGCAGCGTCAGCGTCATGGTCGACCGCATGACCGGCCGGTCCGCGACCGCGGCCACCTACGAGAGCCGGGACGCGATGATGCGCGCCGCCGACGCCGGCCGTGGCCTGCGGGAGGAGTTCACGCGCGCCACCGGCGGTGAGATCACCGAGGTGGCGGAGTTCGAGCTGGTGCTGGCCCACCTGAGGGTGCCCGAACTCGTGTAGCCCGGCGTGCTGGTGCTCTGCCCACCGTGGTGGGCAGAGCACCAGCATCCTCAGACCACCCTGGTCAGCGCCGGCCAGAGCCCCTCGGCGCCGCCGGCCAGCAGCCCACCGCCGAGCACCCGCGACCAGTGCAGCTCGCCGCCGGCCTCGTCGCGCCACGACCACAGCCGCCGGGTCAGGTGGTGCAGCTTGTGCTCCTGGGTGAAGCCGATCGCGCCGTGCACCTGGTGGGCCAGCCGGGCCACCACCTCCACCGCGGCGCCCGCGCGCACCTTGGCCGCCGCGGCCGGCAGCAGCACGTCCTCGCCCCGGCCGAGCGCCTGGACCGCCGCGTCGACCAGCGCGGCGACCGCGGTGACCTCGCCGGCCATCTCGGCGAGCTCCACCTGGATCGCCTGGAACCTGCCCAGCGGCCGGCCGAACTGGTGCCGCTCCCCGGCGTACCGCACCGTCCAGGCCAGCACCTGCTGCAGCGCGGCGGAGAGCTGCACCGCCCGCGCCAGGGCGAACCGGGCCCGCAGCCCCTCGGCCTGGGCCGGGGTGAGGACGGCGCCGGTGGCGGGCACGCCGTCGAGCACGAGCGACCCGCGCGGCTCCCCCGCCAGGTTGGCCGCGGCCGTCGCCTCGAGCCCCGTCGCGTCGACTAGGGCGAGCAGTGCGCCGTCGAGGCCGGCCGGGGGCCGCGCCAGCAGGGCGGTCCGTCCGGCCACGCCGGCCCACGGCACGTCGGTCGCCGTCCCGGTCAGGAGGAACCGCCCCGGGCCGTCGCCGTCGTCGGAGGCCGTCGTCGTCACCGCGTCGGCGACGGCGAAGGTCAGCGGCCGGTCGAGGTCGGTGTGCTCGACCGACGCGGCCACCAGCGCCGGGCCGGCGACGAGCAGCTGCTCGGCCGCCGGCACCGCGGCCGCGCCGGCGGCCAGGGTGGCGACGACGGCCACGGCGTCGGCCAGCTCGCCGCCCGAGCCCCCGGCCTCCTCGGGGATGCCGACGCCGGTCAGGCCGGCGTCGGTGAGCGCGGCCCACAGCCCCTCGTCCCACGGCCGGTCAGGGGTGAGCACGAACGGCTCGTGCCCGGCGAGGATGTCGCGGACGGTCTCGACCACCAGGTCCTGATCGCTCACCGGAGCCCCAGTCCTCGCGCCACGATCCCCTTGAGGATCTCGTTCGTCCCGCCGCGCAGCGTGTAGCCCGGCGCGTGCAGCTGCGCCTCGGCCAGCGCCCGCGCCATCGGGTCCGGCGAGCCCAGCGACGGCGTCACCTCCACCACCCGGCGCACCTCGTCGATCACGTCGGCCTCGAACGTCGTCCCGACGTCCTTGACCAGTGCCGCGGGGATGTTCGGCAGCTCCCCGCGGTCGAGCGCCGCGGCGATCCGCAGCGACATCTGGCGCAGCGCCAGCAGCCGCGCCGACAGCCGGCCCAGCGTCGCCACCCCGGCCGGGTCGCCCGAGCCGGCGACCCGGCGGGCGAACTCGGCGATCAGCGGGTAGGTCGACAGGAACCGCTCCGGGCCCGACCGCTCGAACGCCAGCTCGGCGGTCACCTGGTGCCAGCCGTTGCCCTCCTCGCCGAGCAGCATGTCGGCGGGGACGACGACGTCGTCGAACACCACCTCGTTGAAGTGGTGGCCGCCGTCGAGGATCCGGATCGGGTTGACCGTGATCCCGGGCAGCGTCAGGTCGACCAGCAGTTGCGAGAGGCCCGCGTGCCGGTTCGCCGGGTCGGCCGGCGAGGAGCGCACCAGCACGATCGCGTAGTGCGAGTGGTGGGCGTTCGACGTCCACACCTTGGCGCCGGTGACCACCCAGTCGCCGTCGCCGTTGCGGGTGGCGCGGGTGCGGATCGACGCGAGGTCCGAGCCCGAGTCCGGCTCGGACATCCCGATGACGAAGAAGCACTCCCCCGCCGCGATCCGCGGCAGCAGCTGCTCCCGCTGCGCCTCGGTGCCGTAGCGCAGCAGGTTGGGCCCGGACTGCCGGTCGGCGATCCAGTGCGCGGCGACCGGCGCCCCGACGGCCAGCAGCTCCTCGGTGACGGCGTAGCGCTCCATCGCCGTCCGCTCGTGGCCGCCGTACCGCTTCGGCCAGGTCATGCCCAGCCAGCCGCGCTCGCCGAGCTTCTTCGAGAAGGCGGGGTCCACCCCGGACAGCCAGGTGTCGACGTGCGTGGTGAACGACCCGGCGGCGAGCTCGGCGGCCAGGAACTCGCGCACCTCCTCGCGCACCCGCTCCGCCGCCTCCGACCGCGGCGCCGGTGCCAGCGTCAAGGACGAGCTCATGCCCGCACCCTGCCAGAGGGCCGGGGCGGCGGCCGCGCGAGGTCAGCGGTCCCGGTCGTCGTCCGCCGACGGCCCGCGGGTGAGCTGCCGCAGCTCGCTGACGACGTCGCTGGCCGCGGCGGTGAGGGAGAACAGCGCGCCGGAGACCAGCCGGCGCACACCGGCGGCGTCCAGCCCGAGCACCGACCCGAGACCGGCCGCGACGTCGACGCCGGGCAGGCCGCCGCCCAGCGGCGAGCGGGCCGGCTGCTCGGCGAGGTCCGGCGACCAGCGCATGGCGTCGCCGGAGACGGCGTAGTCCCCCGTCGCGCCGTCGAGGGCCTGAGCTATCGCGTCGTCGCGTTCCATGGCGCCTCCCCCGGAGCCGTGCTGCCCCCACGATCCTCGCCCGGCGGCCCCTTTCTCAACCGGGTAGGCGGGTCAGCGCCAGCAGCGCGATGTCGTCGGCGCGGAACGGGCCGGTCAGCTCGGCCAGCAGCCGGTCGCAGACCTCGTCCGGATCGGGGTCGCCGGTGCGCGCGGCCGCCTCGAGCAGCCGGGCCAGGCCGTCGTCGAGGTCCGCCTCCCGGCTCTCCACCAGCCCGTCGGTGTAGAGCACCAGGGTCGCCCCCGGCGGCAGGACGCCGGCCCACTCCACGGCCGGCGCCGGCGCCGGCGGCGCGCCCAGCATCCGGGCGGGCTGCACCGGCAGCAGCTCGGCGTGCCCCCCGGTGATGAGCAGCGGCGCCAGGTGCCCGGCCGAGGCGATCCGCAGCTGGCCGGTGACGGGGTCCAGCGTCCCGAACAGCGCCGTCGCCATCCGCTGCAGCCCGAGCAGCGACCAGCTGGCCTGCAGCCGGTCGATGACCGCGCTCGGCGACGGCCGGTCGGCCAGCAGCGCCCGGTAGACGCTGTGCAGCTGGCCCATGGTGGCCGCCGCGGTGATGTCGTGGCCGACGACGTCGCCGACCGCCAGCGCCACCACGTGGCCGGGCAGGACGACGACGTCGTAGAAGTCGCCGCCGATGTCGACGCCCCGCGTCGCGGGCAGGTAGCGCACCGCCAGCTCCAGCCCCTCGACCGCCGGCGGGGGCGGCGGCAGGAGGTTCGCCTGCAGCGTGTGCGAGGTGCGCACGTCGAGCTCGTAGCGCTGCGCCCGGTCGACGACCAGCGCCACCTGCAGCGCCAGCTGCTCGGCCACCTCGACGTCGGCCGCGGTGAAGCCCGGGCGGCCGCGGTCCGTGCCCAGGGTGAGGGCACCGAGCGCGCGCCCCTCCGCGACGAGCGGGACGCTGATCAGGCTGCGCACCTGGAGCCGGCGGACCACGGCGAGGTGCTGGTCGTCGTCGGTGATCCGGGCCACCCCCTCGTCGGTGAGCTCGGGGATCCACTGGGTGCGCAGCCGGCGCATCGCCTCGGTGCTCGGGTGCGGCCGCCCCCGGTGCGGCACGTGCCGCGTGCGCAGCTCCTCGACCAGCGGCTGGCGCCCCGGGTCGCCGTGCCGCGCCGCGACCCGCGTGACGCCGGCGTCGGTCGCGAGGTCGATCAGGCACAGGTCGGCCAGCCGCTCGACGGCCAGCCCGGCCAGGCGGTCGACCACGTCGGTGACGTCGGCCGCGCCGGCCAGCAGCCGCGCCGCCTCCAGCAGGAACGCCGAGCGCTCGGCCGCCCGGGTGGCCTGCTCGTGCAGCCGCGCCCGCTCGAGCGCCTGCCCGGCCTGCCGGCCGAGGGTCCGCAGCAGGTCGACGTCGGGCACGGGAAGCGGGCGGTGCACCCCGGTCACCGGCTCCTCGAGGCTGATCAGGCCGTCGCCGCCGCTGCCCAGCCCCAGCAGCAGCACACCGAGCCGCCGGCCGTGCGCCGACACCGGGACGACGACCAGGTCGGTCAGCCCGGCGGCCGCCATCTCCTCGGCGACGACCGGCTGGAGCTCCTGCAGCCGGGCGTCGACCGGCACCGTGCGCACCCCGCCGGCGAGCTCGAGCGCCAGCCGTCCGCGCACGGCCTCCCGGAGCTCCTCCAGCAGCGACGCCGTCAGGCCGTCGGCCCGCACCAGGCGCAGCGGCGGCTCCTCCACCGAGTCCGGCGCGGGGTCCTCGAGCAGCAGCAGCGCCGCCCCGGGGGCGTGCAGGGCGCGCCGGCCGTGCTCGACGATCACGCCGGCCACGTCGGCGGTCGTGGTGGCAGCCGCCAGGTCCGAGACGACCGCCTGGAGGGTGCGCGAGCGGGCCTCGGACTCCTCGGCGGCCCGCTGGGCCGCCAGCAGTTCCCGCTCGTACCGCCGCCGGGCCGTGGCCTCGAACAGCGTCGCGCGCACCAGCAGCGGGGCCCCGGCGTCGTCGCGGACCTCGACGGCGTTGAGCAGGCAGGGCAGCGCCGAGCCGTCGACCCGGACGACGTCGAGCGCGATCTCCCGCACCGCGCCCTGCAGCCGCAGCAGCGGCGCCAGGTGGGTCTCGTGGAACACCTGGCCGCCGACGGTCAGCAGGTCCTGGAACCGGCTGCCGAGCACGTCGCGGGCCGCCCGGCCGGTCCACGCGCAGAAGGTGCGGTTGACCTTGACGATCGTGCCGTCGGGCAGCGCGGACAGGTAGCCGCACGGCGCGTTCTCGTAGAGGTCGGCCGGGTCCTCCTCGAGCAGCCGCGAGAGCTCGAGCCGCGGGTCGCGGCCGCCGACGTCCACCCCGGTCACGGCCCCAGGAACGCCCTCATCGCGGCGACCGTCTCCCCGGGCGCCGACAGGTGCGGGCAGTGGCCGGTCGCCGCCAGCCGCGTGAGCGTGCTCCCGGGGATCCGCCGGTGGACGTACTCGCCGACCGCGTCACAGGCGATGACGTCGTCGCTGCACTGCAGCACCAGCGTGGGGACGGCGACCCCGGGCAGGTCGTCGCGGTTGTCGGAGAGGAACGTGACCCGGGCGAACTGCCGGGCGATGTCCGGGTCGGTCCGGCAGAAGCTGTTGGTCAGCTCCTCGGTGAGCTCCGGGCGATCGGGGTTGCCCATGATCACCGGCGCCATCTGCGCCGACCAGCCCAGGTGGTTGCTGTCCAGCGCGTCGAGCAGGTCGGCGATCCCCTCGCGGCTGAACCCGCCCACGTACCCCTCGGCGTCCACGTAGCGCGGGTTGGGGCCGATCATCACCATCGCCCCGAACAGCTCGGGAGCCTGCTGGAGGGCCAGGACGCCGATCATGGCGCTGACCGAGTGCCCGACGAAGACGACGTCGGCGAGCCCGAGCTCGCGGCAGATCTCGACCACGTCGTCGGCGTAGCCGCGCAGCGAGGCGTACTTGCCGAAGTCGTAGGCCGTCAGGTCGGAGCCGCCCGAGCCGACGTGGTCGAACAGCACCACGCGGTGGTCCCGCTCGAACTCCGGCGCCACGAACCGCCACATCTCCTGGTCGCAGCCGAAGCCGTGCGCGAACAGCAGGGGGCGGCCGCCCGGGAGGCCGCTCTCGCGCACACGGTTGCGCGTCACGACGTCCATCGCCTCATCGTGGTTGCGCACGGGGGCGCCGACAACCCAGACGGCACAGGAACGTCCGCCCTGCGGCGGACGCGCGCTCACCCCTGCGGCGGACCCGGTCGCCCTCCGTCTGCGCCGCGCGGATGATTTCCGGCGTCCCGGCCCCGAACGGGACGGAAATCCCTGTCGGCCGGGACACCGGGCTCCCTACTCTGCTGCGCGATCCGAGTCGGAGACGACCTGAACTCGACGCGAACGAGGTGTCCAATGACCGCCACCGCGGTCCTCCCCCGCTCCTCCCGGCCGCCGGCGACCCCGGCGCCCGCCCCGACGTCCTGCCGCGCCGTCGCCCACCAGCGCGTGGTGCACCAGCTGGTGCGCCGCGAGCTGCGCACGCTGGCCGAGCTGGCCACCTGGGCGCCCGCCGGCGAGCCGGCCCGCACCGCCGCGCTGACCGGGCACGCCGACCTGGTCGGGCGGGTGCTGCTGCACCACCACCGGGTGGAGCGCGAGCTGCTCTGGCCCGCTCTGCAGCGGGCGCTCGGGGACGACGCCGCCCTCGCCGCGGCGGTCGCCGAGTGGACCAGCAGCTGCGGACGGATCGACCACGCGGTGCGCGACCTCTCCACCGCGGCCCGGCAGTGGGCGGTCGCCGGGACCTGCTCGGCCCGCGACAGCTTCGCGATGGCCTGCCTGGACCTGGCGAACGCGGTCGACGCGCAGACCGCCCGCGAGGAGCAGGTGCTGCACCCGCTGCTCGAGGGGAGCCTGGGCGCCTCGGCGTGGGCCGGCATCGCCCGCTCGGTCCGCTCCCACCTCACGCCCCGCGAGCAGACCCTCGTCCTCGGCCTGGCGCTCGAGGACGCCTGCGCCGCGGACCGCGCCCGGCTGCTCTCCGGCCTGCCCGCTCCCCGCCGGTGGGCGTGGCGGCTCGTCGGCCACGGGCGTTACCGGGCCGCCGTCGTCAAGCTGCGGGGTGCTCCCCCCGCGGTCTAGGACGCAGTCCTCTCGAGGCCCCGCTGCAGGGCCCCGCGCCTGCGCGTGCGAGGCGTGGGGGGCAGCGGGATCCTCCTAGTAGCGGGAGGTGCCGCAGTCCGTGCAGCGCTTGCGCGGCGCCCGCGTCTCGCTCCGGCAGTTCGGGCAGGTCCAGGTGCCGGCCTGCCGCTCCTCGGTCGTGGTGCTCATCTCGTCCCCCTCGGTGGCGGTCGAGGACGACGGTAGGAAGCGGAGGTGACGGCTCCGTGACCCCGAGGTTGCGCTTGGGTTTGCGTCGGCCAACGGTGATGTGATCGCTCACATGCCGTACGTCACAGATTGGCGGTGCCGCCGTCGAGGTCGATCCGGGCCGACGGCGCGCCGTCCTCGACGTCGTCCCGGCGCAGCTCGCGGACGCGCTGCTGCTCGAGGTCGACCGCGCGGCCGGGGACGAGCGCGGCCGAGAAGACGTCCATGCCCCCGGCGGACAGCGCCGAGCGGCGGCGCCGCGACAGCGGGCCGCGGCGGCCGACCCGTGCGGCCAGCTGCTCGAGCACGGCGACGGCGACCAGCAGGAGCACCAGCCCCGGCAGGGTCAGCGCGACGAGCAGCCCGATGCCCACGAGAGCCGACGACAGCGCGACATGCCGCCCGGGTCGGGTGACAACCGGCGGGGGACCTGCGCACAATGGTCAATTGCTGCGCGGCGCGCGAAATGCGCAATTCGCAGTGAATTGCGCAGATTCTAACGGAGAGAGCAGGAATTGTCGAGGACTCGATCCGACGCCGTCCCCCCGGCCGGTGCCGACCGGGAGCTGACCGCCGAGCAGGACGCGGTCACGGCGCGCTACCAGCGGCTCGACGAGGCCCGGGAGCTGGCGGTGCGCCGGCTCCGCGAGGCGCTCGCCACCCGGCCGACGACCCCGCAGTCGGTCGGTGAGCGGGAGGCCGCGGCCAATTTCCAGACCGCCCGGATGGCGGCGATCGACGCGGCGGAGAGCGGCCTGGTCTTCGGCCGGCTGGACCTGCGCGAGGAGGCGACCGGAGCGCGCTACGTCGGCCGGATCGGTCTCCCGTCCGACGACGGCGACGAGCCGCTGCTGGTCGACTGGCGCGCGCCGGCCGCCCAGCCGTTCTACGTCGCCACCGCCCTCAACGACCTCGGCGTCGCCCGCCGCCGGCACATCCGCACCCGCGGCCGCCGCGTCGTCGGCGTGAGCGACGAGGTGCTCGACCCCGACGACCCGGCGGCCGCGACCTCCTCGGGGCTGACCGGTGAGTCGGCGCTGCTGGCCGCGCTCACCGCGCAGCGCACCGGCCGGATGACCGACATCGTCCGCACCATCCAGGCCGAGCAGGACCGGATCATCCGGGCCGACGCCAAGGGCGTGCTCGTCGTCCAGGGCGGGCCGGGCACCGGCAAGACGGCGGTCGCCCTGCACCGCGCCGCCTACCTGCTCTACACCCACCGCGAGCGGCTCGCCCGCAGCGGCCTGCTCATCGTCGGCCCGTCGACGACGTTCCTCCGCTACATCGCCGACGTGCTGCCCTCGCTCGGCGAGACCGGCGTGCTGCTGCGCGACCTCGCCTCGCTGCGCCCCGGGCTGACCGCGACGGGGTCGGAGCCGCCGGAGGTCGCGGAGGTCAAGGGCCGGCTGGCGATGGCCGACGTCGTCCGGGCCGCGGTCCGCGACCGGCAGGAGCTGCCGACCGGCACAGAGACCGTCGTCGTGGACCGGACCAAGGTGGAGTTCCGGCCGGCCGACGCCAAGGCCGCGCGCACCCGCGGGCGCGCGGGCCGGCGCCTGCACAACGAGGGCCGGTCGGTGTTCGCCCGCGAGGTGGTCGACATCCTGGCCCGCCGGTACGCCGAGCAGCTCGGGGCCGACCCGCTCGGCGGCGGCACCCTGTTCAGCCGGCACGACCTCGACGACCTGCGCGCCGAGGTGGCCGCGGAGCCGTCGGTGCGGGAGCTGATCGACCGGCTGTGGCCGCGGCTGACCCCCGAGCGGCTGCTCGCCGAGCTGTACGCCTCGCCGCGGCGGATCCGCGCCGCCACCCGCGGCTGGTCCGACGCCGAGCGGGCGCTGCTGCACCGCCCGGCGGGCGCGGCGTGGACCCCGGCCGACGTCCCGCTGCTGGAGGAGGCCGACGAGCTGCTCGGCGTCGACCCGGCCCGGCAGGCCCGCGCCGACCGGCAGCGGGAGGTGCTGGTGCGGCAGGCCCAGGAGACCCTGGACATCCTGCTCGGCTCGCAGTCGACCGACGTCGACGTCGACGAGGAGGCGGAGTTCCTCTCGGCCGGCGACGTGCTCGACGCCGAGCTGCTCGCCGAGCGGCAGGCCGTCGTCGACACCCGCACTGCCGCCGAGCGGGCCGCCGACGACCGCACCTGGACCTTCGGCCACGTCGTCGTCGACGAGGCGCAGGAGCTCTCCGCCATGGCGTGGCGGACCGTGCTGCGGCGGGTGCCGACCCGCTCGATGACCGTCGTCGGCGACGTCGCGCAGACCGGCTCGGCGGCGGGGGCGACCTCGTGGGAGGACATGCTGCGGCCGCACCTCGGCGACGGGTGGCGGATCGAGCAGCTCACCGTCAACTACCGGACGCCGGCGGAGATCATGGCCGTGGCCGCCGGCGTGCTGACCGCGAGCGGGGCCGGCACCGAGCCGCCGCGCTCGGTGCGCGCCACCGGCGAGCACCCCACGGCCGAGCGGGTCGAGGAGGCCGAGCTGCCGGCGCGGGCCGCCGCGGCGGCGGCCCGGCTGGCGGCGGAGGGCGGCACGCTCGCCGTCCTCGTCCCGCCGAGCCGGCTGGACGCGGTGGCCGAGGCGGTGGCGGCGCGGCTGCCCGGGACGTCGGCCGACGCGCACGCCGACCTCACCGCCGGCCCCGTCGTCCTGGCGCCGGAGGCGGCCAAGGGGCTGGAGTTCGACGCGGTGCTCGTCGTCGACCCGGCGGGCATCGTGGCCGCGGGGGTGCGCGGGCTCAGCGACCTGTACGTCTCGCTCACCCGCGCGACCCGCGCGCTGGCCGTCGTCCACCCCGGCGAGCTGCCGCCCTACCTCTCGGCCCTGGCGCACGCGTGAGCGGAGGCCCGGAGCGCAGGGTTCCTGCGCTCCCGGCCTCCGCCCGGGCGCGAGGTCAGGCGCGGTCCCAGGCCTCGTCCCGCATCCGCAGGACGATGACGCCGCACCAGGCCAGCGAGATCGCGACCAGCGCGGTGCTCAGGGTGGGCAGCCACGCGTCGTTGGCGAAGAAGAAGAAGACCAGCCAGCCGACCAGGCCGAGGACCAGCGGGAACACCGGGATGGCCCTGGCCCGCCACGCGGCGAACACGGCCAGGTTGGTGCCGATCAGCAGGCCGAAGATCGCCGGCAGGTTGAACAGCGCACCCTGCCCGTAGCCACCGGCCGCCTCGTAGACCTGCAGCGCCTGGTCGGCGGGCAGCGTGGTGGCCAGCGCGACGTCGTAGAAGTCGACGGCCACGATGCCCGACAACCCCGCCCCGAGGCCGGCGAACAGCATCGCGGCGATGGCGGTCCTGGTCGCGCGGCGGCGGGCCAGGTGCACGAGGGTCAGCGCCGCGGGCAGGAGCAGCAGGTAGCCGTAGTGCAGCACGACGGCGGCCCACAGCGTGAGCTGCGTGTGCTCGGCGCCGACCTGCAGGTACTCGGCGTCGGTGTTGTTCTCGAAGGGGATCATCGCCAGGCTGAGGCAGACGAGCGTTCCGGAGGCGATGAGCGAGAGCCCACCGCCGATCCGGCGGAAGCGGCTGCCGGGCGTGACCTCGGTGCTCGGCGCGGCCGCGACGGCGGTCGGCTCGGTGGACGCGGTCATCGGGGTGTCCTTCCGGGGTTCGAGGGTCGTGCGGAACGGCTAGAAGCTCCCCCGCCCGGCGTCCCCGCCCCCAGGGCCCGCCGTCCCGGAGTCCCGGGCAGCGGTGTCCCCGACACGATCCGGTGCTTTCTGCACCGGAAGCCCCGGTGCGGCAGGCAGGATGTCGCGCGTGCCGGAGCCGGGGTCCACCGCGAGCCGGGTGCCCCGCTGGGTGCCCGGGCTGCTCGCACTGGTCGGCGTCGTCTGCACCGCGGTGGCGATCGGGCTGGCCGTGCTCGGCGACGGCATCCCCGTCGACCCCGCCGACGCCATCCTGGGTCTGCTCTACCCGCCGGTGGCCGCCCTGGTCCTGCGCCGGGAGCCCGGCAACCGGGTCGGTTGGCTGCTCATGACGACGGCGATCACCGGCCCGTACCTGCTCTCGGCCGACTACGCGGTCGGCACGGCGCTCGAGCACGGTGCGAACGGGCCGCTCGGCGGCTTCGCCGTGTGGCTCACCGCCTGGGGGTTCGCCCCCTACTACGCGATCATCGCGCTGGTCCCGCTGTACTTCCCGACCGGTCGGCTGCCCTCGGCCCGCTGGCGGCCGGTCGCGCGGGTGCTCGCCACGCTGGTCGCGATCGCCACGGTGGGGGCGATGCTGCGGCAGTCGTCGGACTTCTCCGAGGACCTCGCCAACCCGCTGTCGGTCACCACGACGCTGGTGCCCGAGTACGCGTTGCGCATCGGCGCCATGAGCACCTTCCTGCTCGGGGCGCCGCTCGGCGTGGCCGCCCTGGTCGTCCGCGTGCGCCGCTCGACCGGCACGGAGCGGACGCAGCTGCAGTGGCTCGTCCTGGGCACGTCGGCGCTGCTCGTGTGCGTCCTCGGCACGTTCGTGCTCACCGCCCCCAGCGCTGTGGAGATCGCGCTGTTCGCGGCCGGCTTCGCCGCCGTCCCGGTCGCCATCGCGATCGCCGTGCTGCGGCACGGCCTGTTCGACGTCGGCCTGGTCGCCAGCCGCGCCGTCGTCTTCACGGTGCTCTCGACGCTGCTCGTGCTGGCCTACGCCGCCGTCGTGGCCGTCGCCGGGGAGCTGTCCACCGGCGAGCGGCGAATCGCGGTCGCCGTCGTCGCGCTGAGCGCGCTGGCCGCCGCCGCGCTCTGGGAGCGGGCGCAGCGCGCCGTCGAGCGGCTGCTCTACGGCGAACGGCGCGACCCGCTCGCCGTCGCCGACCGGGTCGGGATGTCGCTGGACCTGGCCGGTGGACCCGCCGAGGCCCTGCAGTCGCTGGCCGACGAGGTCCGCCGGGCCCTGCGGCTGCCGCGCGTGGCCATCGTCCCCGCGGACCCCCGGCTGCCCGCCGCGGCCGCCGACGGGTCGGGTCGCGACGACGGCGACGTCACCGACCTGCCGCTCAACGCCCTCGGCACCGACGTCGGCCTGCTGCGGGTCACGCACCGCTACCCCGGCGAGCGGTGGCGGCGCACCGAGCGGGCCGCGTTCGCCGACGTCGCCCGGCGCGCGGCCGTCCTGGTGTGGGCGGCCGGGCTGGTCGCCGACCTCACCGCCAGCCGCGAGCGGATCGTCGCCGGCCGCGAGGAGGAGCGCCGCCGGCTGCGCCACGACCTGCACGACGGCGTCGGTCCCGAGCTGGCCGGCATGGCCCTGCAGCTGGAGCGGCTGGCCGGCAGGCTCGCCGGCGACGAGCAGCTGGCCGGGCTGGCCGGGCGGCTGCGCGACCAGATGCGGCGCACCGTGGCCGCCGTCCGCCGGGTGGTCGACGACCTGCGGCCGCCCGCGCTCGACGAGCTGGGCCTGGTGGGCGCACTGCGGGAGCACGTCGCGGCCTACCGCATGCCCGTTCCCGCCGGCGCCGCCCCGGGCGAGCCCGAGCCCGACCGGGTCACCGTCGTCGCCGGCGAGCTGCCCGAGCTGCGCGCGGCGGTCGAGGTGGCCGCCTACCGGATCGCCACCGAGGCGGTCACCAACGCCGTCCGGCACGCCGAGGCGGCGGCCTGCCGGGTCACCCTGGCCGCCGAGGACGGCGACCTGCTCGTCGAGGTCGCCGACGACGGCCGGGGCGTCCCCGACGACGCCGTCCCCGGTGTCGGCACCACCAGCATGCGCGAGCGCGCCGCCGAGCTCGGCGGCACGCTCGAGGTCGTCACCGCACCGGGCGCGGGCACCACCGTCCGCGCCCGGCTCCCCCTGGAGGCACCCCGCTGAACAGCACCATCAGGGTCGTCGTCGTCGACGACCACCCCGTCTACCGCGACGGCGTCGCCGACGCCCTCGGCGACGAGGCCGACATCGAGGTCGTGGGCCGGGCCGCCGACGGCGAGGCCGCGGTCGCCGCCGTCGACGAGCACCGCCCGGACGTCGTCCTCATGGACCTGCGCATGCCGGGCACCGGGGGGCTGCCGGCGACCGCCCGGATCGCCGCGACCCACCCCGGCACCTCGGTGGTCGTGCTGACCATGAGCGACGACGACGACTCGGTGTTCGCCGCGCTGCGGGCCGGCGCCCGCGGATACCTGCTCAAGGAGTCGGAGGGCGCCGACATCGCCCGGGCGGTGCGGGCCGCCGCCCGCTCGGAGGCGGTGTTCGGGCCGCGGATCGCCGACCGGGTGCTGGCCTTCTTCGCCTCGTCGCGGGCGCGGTCGAGCGCGGTGCCGTTCCCCGAGCTCACCGACCGCGAGCGCGAGGTGCTCGACCTGGTGGCGCACGGGCTGCCCAACGGTGCGATCGCGCAGCGGCTGTTCCTGTCGGAGAAGACGGTGCGCAACCGGGTGTCCGACGTCCTCACCAAGCTGCACGCGGCCAGCCGCGCCGAGGCGGTGGCGCTGGCCCGCGACGCGGGGCTCGGACCGGCGCCGGCGTCCTAGAGGCCGATCGGCACGTTGCGCGGCTCGGCGTCGTCCCGGGCGGCCTTCTCGGCGGCGAGGGCGAGCTGGGCGACGACCGTGAGCAGCATGGCGTGGTAGCCGATGCCGCCGCCGAGGACGGCCAGCGGCAGGAAGCCGCTCGCGTCCCACGACCAGTAGTGGCCGCAGACGACGGCGACGACGATCCCGAGAGCCGCACCGACGGCCAGACGGGCCTTGACGGCGGGGCGGGACAGGCCGGACATGGTGGTCAACTCCTCGGACGGGACGGTTCGCGACGCCGTCGAGGCTGCCCGGCGGCGCTTGCGCCCCGCTGGGGAACGGCTTGACCCGCCTCCCTCTCGCCGAGATCGCGTGATCTCGGCCCGTCAGAGCGCCTGAGGTGCCGAGATCACGCGATCTCGGCCTGCGCAGGTCAGAACCGGCCGCCGCCGCCGCGTCGCGAGGAGCCCCCGAACGAGCCGCCGCCCGATCGGCGGCTCCCGCCCCCGCCGGAGGAGCTGCCCGAGGAGTCGGACAGCCCCCGGTAGTGGTACGGGGCGGCCTCTCCCTCGGTGAGGCTCAGCCGCCCGCCGAGGAGGAAACCGCTGGACACCAGGGCGACGGTGCCGCCGCCGAAGAGCCACGCGAACGTCGCGCCCTCGACCACCGGGAGCAACGCGATCGCGACGAGCATGCCGACCAGCCCGGGCACGAACAGCCAGCCGGTGAGCCGGGACCGCCACGGACGGTGGGGCAGGGCCCGGGCCGGGTCGTCCGGCGGGCGGGCCGCCCGCTCCCCGTTCCCGGCGGCGAGCAGCACCAGGCCGGCGGCGAGGACCACGGCCCCGGCGGTCCCGTCGCCGTCGCGTCCCGCGGACCACAGCAGGACGAGCGCGACCCCGACGAGGGCGAGCCCGGTCAGCGCGGTCCCCCGCGCGACGGTCCGGGACACGGGCCACCTCCTCGTCGATCCGGTGCGGGGCAACGGTGCCACCGCGGGCCCGCCGCCAGGAAGGGGCACGCGCATCAGTCGCCGCCCCCGCCACCGGAGTCGCCGCCACCTCCTCCCGAGTCGCCACCGCCCCCGGAGTCGAAGCTGCCGCCGCCGGAGTGGTCGGTGTCGAAGCTGCCGCCGCCGGAGAAGTCGCGGTCGAACTCCCCGCCGCCGCTCCAGCGGCGGTCGTCGTCGGAGCCGCCGCCGCTCTCGGCCCCGGCCCAGGTCCCGGCCCCGGCCGCCGCCCGCGAGCTGTCCGAGGAGCTCGACGAGCAGACCGACGACGACGTCCCGGGCGAGCGCGGCCTCCCGGGCGCACGGCCCCACGGCGGGCGCCGGGCGGGGCGCCGCAGGAAGACCACGAGCAGCACCGCACCCGGGACGACGAGCGCCAGGCCGACGGGCTCCCCGGCGGCCAGCACGAGGATGCCGACGACGAGGAGCACCGCCCCCAGCGCGGCGAGCAGCACCCGGCGGTCGTCGGTCACGGCGGGAGAGGGTGCCCGTCCGCCGGCCGGGAGGGAAGGGGTCAGTCCGTGCCGTGCACCTGCAGGACGACGCCGCTGGCCGGCTTCGCCGGGATCCGGCGCAGCGAGATCGACAGGTCCTGCCGGGGGACGTCGAAGCGCAGCTGCGCCAGCCGCACGGCGAGCGCCGACAGCAGCGCCACGGTGATCTGCTCGCCGGGACAGCGGTGACCGGAGCGCGGGTCGCCGGCGCCCTGCGGCACCAGCTCGAAGGCGCCGATGTCGCGGCCGAGGAACCGCTCGGGCCGGAAGGCGTACGGGTCGCCCCACACCTCGGGGTCGTGGTTCTGCCCGTACAGGTCCAGCAGCACCACGGCGTTGGCCGGGATCCGCTGGCCGTCCCACTCGACCGCGTGCGGGGCGCGGCCGCCGATGAACGGCGCGAACGGGTAGAACCGGCGCACCTCGTGCGCGAACGCCTCGGCGAACGCCGGGTCGCCGGAGGCCAGCCGCTCCCGGTTCCCGGGCCAACGGACCAGGGCGTGCGCGGAGAAGGCGACGAACCACGAGACGGCCACCGTCGGCCGGATCACGTTCAGCAGCTCGACCGCGGCGATCCGGGGCTCCAGCAGCTCCCCGTCGGCGTCGCGGTGGTGCGCGACGACGTCGACCGCCGAGCCGACCGGCACCCCCGTCGCCCGCCCCGCCCGGTGGTCCTCGACCAGCTGCGCCAGCCACCGCTCGCGCCGGCCGCGCGCCCGGCGGGCGCGCCAGTGCCGCGGCCCGCCGGTGGCGAAGCCGTCGACCAGGGCCTGCAGGTCCCGGGCCACGGCGGGCACCTCGTCGTCGTCCAGCGGGACGCCGGCCCAGCGGCACACCGCCCCGGTGAGCACCTTCGCCGACTCCTCGAACAGCACGATCGACCGGCGCTGCGCCCACGCGCGCACCGCGTCGTCCCAGGCGGCGGTGGTCCGCTGCACGAGCGGGCCGGTGCCGTCGCCCATCAGCAGGGCCACGAACATCGCCTTGCGCACCCGGTGCTCGTAGCCGTCGAGGGTGTGCACCGCGCCCTTGCCGAACAGCGTCGCCCGGACCGGCTCGGGGATCGCGTGCGCGCGGCGCACGTGGTCCTCGTCGTAGAAGAAGCGGGCGGCGTCCGGACCCTCCAGGCCGACCGCGCGCAGCCCGGCCAGCCGGGTGCGCACCGTCCGCCGGGCACGGGCCCGCCGCTGGTCGGGCAGCCAGCCGTAGCCCCTGGTCAGCAGCTTCGCACCGTCGAACGCCATGGCACGGCCCTTCCCTGGGGACCGGGGCGGCAACCGTGCGCCGTCAGCCCGGGCGCTGCTCCTGCCGGCGGTCGTCGCGCGGCCGGGTGGCCTCGTCGGCCGGGGCGGTGTCGCCGTGCGCGGCCGAGCTGCCACCGCCCAGCCGCCGCAGCAGCGCCGCCACCTCCTCGCCGGCCCAGGACCGGTCGCCGCCGTCCGGCAGGTGCTCGGCGACCGCCCGCAGCGACTCCGCCAGCGCCGTCTCCTCCTCGCTGAGCAGCCCCCGGTAGGCCGGGTCGAGCAGGTAGCCGGTCGGCGGGGTGGACAGGCAGCAGATCAGGTCGAGCAGCACCTCGAGCCGCCGCGCCGCCTCGGCGGCCGGCGTCCCGGCCGAGGACATGGCCACGGTGTCGACGTCGCGCTCCCAGAGCCGGGCCCGCGCCGGGTCCTCGCGCAGCGCCAGCACGGTGCCGCTGCGCCGCCGGCTGCCGACGCCGTCGACGTCCAGCGCGCTGCGCACCTGGTGGGCGATGCGGATCAGGTCGTCGTCGAGCATCGAGGTGCCCACGAACAGCACGTGCCGGGTGAGCAGCAGCGCGTGCAGCACGCCGGCCAGGGCCGCCCGCGCGTCGCCGAGCTGCAGGTACTCCTCGCGGGTCAGGACGACGCTCTGCGGGTGGGCGGCGTCGCCGTGCAGCTTCAGCAGCCACGGCGAGCCCGGCACCGCCTCGTCGTAGGGCAGCACGGTGAGCGTGCGGCCGATGCCCTGCGCGGCCAGCTCGACCAGCGGGTCGTAGTTGGTGGTGACGAACTCCTGCACCGGCAGGTCGGCGATCAGCGCGTGCGCCAGCGCGTAGCAGCCCGGCCCGAACCGCTCCTTGACGAACGCCTCCAGCGCGTCGCGGCCGAGCTCGCGCGCCAGCAGCGCGGCGGCGTCCTGGGGCGGCAGCCGGCCGATGCCGGCGCGCAGCTCCTCGTCCAGCCCCGACCGCTCGGCGAGCTCGCCGAGCAGCTGCTCCCACGTGGGCAGCCCGGCCGCGGCGCTGACCCCGGCCCCCACGAACACCGCCAGCCGGCCGAGCCGGGCGTCCTCGCCCAGCCGCTCGGCGAGCGACCGCAGCCCGTCGGGCAGGTCCCAGCCGTCGGGCTCGCCGCGGCGCACCCGCTGGGCCGCCGCCAGGTCGCTCGGCCCCTTGAGCACCAGCGCGACGTCGAAGCCGTGCTCCCGGGCCGCCTCCCGCAGCACCGGCAGCAGCTCGCGCAGCAGCGTGCCGCGCTCGCCGGCGGCACCGCCCCAGCCGGTGCCCAGCGCGGGCAGCCCGACCAGCCGGCGCGCCCGCCCGTGCACCGGCTCGCCCACCTCGCGCCGGGCCACCGCGGCGAGCGCCTCGCGGGCCCCGTCGAGCAGCCAGGGCAGCCCCCGCCCGCCGTCGTCGACGGTGTCGACCAGCCAGACCCGGCGCGCACCGCCGGCGGGCACCTCGAGCACCCGCTCCTCCCCCGACCAGGACAGCCCGAGGCAGGCGCCGTCGCGGCCCTCCGCGGTGACCAGGTCGTCGGGCAGCAGCTCGCGGAAGCCGGGTGCCACCCGCAGCCGGCGGTCGGTGGGGACGAGCACGTCGTCGCAGGCGAGCCGGGTCAGGTCCGCCCCGACGACGAAGACGTGGCCGTGCACGCCTCCTGCCCTACCCGCCGCGGGCGAATCGGAACGGGACCGGACGGCCGCTCAAGTCCGGTGCAGGTCGGGCGCAAGCCGGCCGCGGAGGCTGGTGCCCACATCCCCGGACCGAGGACGACGACCGATGCCCGCCCCCCTCCTGCGCGGCCTGCGCGTGCTGCTGGGCGCCCTGCTGCTGGTGCCCCTCTCGCTGCTGACCGCGGCCGCCGCCGAGCCCGAGGGCGTCGGGCTCGACGTCGTCTCCCGCACCGAGCTGCCCGCCCCCTCGCCGGAGCCGCGGCCCGAGCAGCTGTCCCTCACCGCCGACGGCGACCTGCTCGTCGTCCTCGGCTGGCTGGGGCTGGGCGTCGTGCAGGCGGACCCGCGCACCGGCGAGGTACGGCAGGAGACCGACCCGGTTCGCGGCGACCTGCTCGAGGCCGACGCCGTGGCCGAGGAGGGCGACCGGCTGCTGCTGGTCACCTGGACGCAGGAGGGCGACACGCCGTTCCGCTACGGCATCGCCGTCGTCGGCACCGGGAGCCGGGTGGTCGAGGAGTTCCGGCGCATCCCGGCCGTGCCCGAGGGCCTGCCCGCGACGCGAGCGGCGTTCTCGCCCGACGGTGCCACGCTCTACGTCCTGCACGAGCGGCCCGGCTCGGTGCCCGAGCTGCTCGCCGTCGACCCCGCTACCGGCGCGGTGCGGGCCGCCACGCCGGTCGAGCCCGGCGTTACCGGCGACTTCCTCCCCGACGAGATCGCGGTGAGCCCGGACGGGTCGACGGTGGTGGCCGCGGTGAGCAGCGGTGGGACGACCGTCCTCGTCCGGGTGGGCGCCGACCTGGCGCCGCTCGGTCCGCCGGTCGCCCTCCCGTCCGCCTGGGACGCGCCGGGCACCGGCGGGGTCGCCGTGGCCGACGACGGCACGGTCTACGCCACCGCCCGGGACACGCGGGCCGAGTACTCGACCGCGCTGGTGACCGTCGCCCCCGGTGCGGCCGACGCCCGGCCGCTCGCCTCCCTCCGCGGTGGGGTCAACGACCTGGCGGTCGCCGACGGCACGCTCTGGGTGGTCGGCGCCGAGGTGCAGCTGTCCCGGTACGACGCCGCGACGGGCGTGCTGGAGGGGGCGCAGGCCCTGTGCGACGACCCGTTCGACAACGAGGGCGGCAACGTCCTCGCGGGCGCCGACGGCACGGTCTGGCTGACCGGCGTGTGCGAGGACGAGGACGCCTACCTCTGGGTGCTGGCCCGGCCCTAGCGCGGCGCAGGTGCGGCGCAAGCGCCGTCCGGAGGCTGGACCCGACCACGCCACCGATCCGAGGACCGCCCGATGCGCCGCCCGCTGCCCGTCCTGCTCCCCGCCGCCCTGCTCGTGCTGGCAGGCTGCTCGGTCGAGGTCCGGGGGACGGCGAGCGGCGCCGACCCGGTCGGCGCCGGGGGCTCCGCCGAGGTGCTGGCGGTCGTCCCGGTCGGGGACGGTCCCTCGGCGCTGACCCCCGACCGCGGCTCGGGCACCCACGCGGTGGTCACGCCCGACGACGCGCCCGAGGGGAGCCCGGCGCTGGTCGCCATCGGCCCGCTGTCCGACGGCGGCGGCGAGGACGTGATCGACGTGGTGGAGGAGCGCACGGTCCCCTCGGTGGGGCAGCCGCACGCCGCGCACACCGCCGACGACGGCACCGTCGTCCTGGTCGGCATCCCGCACCCGGGCGACCCGCTGCGCCTGCGGGTGGTCACCGTCGACGAGGACGGCGGCACCACCGAGCCCGTGACCGTCGACCCCGGGCCCGACGCCCGCTGGGTGCACACCGCCCTCTCCCCCGACGGCGCCACCCTGTACGTGCTCGTCGAGGACCGCGACGGCGACGTGACCCTGGTCGCCGCCGACCCCACGACCGGCACCGTCACCGCCCGCGCGCCGGTCGACCTGCTGACCGGTGAGCCGGTGGAGACGCGCGGCCTGGTGGTCGTCCCGGGCGGCGGCCTGGTGGCGGTCTTCGACGTCGGCGGCTCGGCCGTCGCCGCCGAGTTCGACGCGGCCCTGACCCGCCGCGGCGAGCCGGTGGGCCTCACCCCCGACGGGGAGGACGGCAGCGCCCGCTCGCTGGCCGTCCTCCCCGACGGGCGGGTGCTGGTCACCGTCGAGGTGGGCACCGAGGACGCGCAGCGGCTGCGGCTGGTCACCGTCGCCGCCGACGTCCTCCAGGACGTCGTCGAGCTCGACGCCGGCGCCGAGACCGGCGGATACACCGGCGACGTCGTGGTCGGCACCGACGGGCGGGCCTACCTGCCGGCCCAGGTGGACGGCGAGCTGGTGCTGACCGTGGTCGACGCCGCCGCGGGCGAGGTGCTCGCCGAGCTGCCGCTGTGCGCCGACGGCGAGGTGCGGACGCTGGCCCCGGCCCGCGTCGGCGGGACCGTCTACCTCGGTGGCGACTGCGTCGGCACCGGCGGGGTCGTCTGGGCGGTGGGCTGACGTGCGCACCCGTGTGCTGCCCACCCTGATCGGGGCCGTGCTCGTGCTGTCGGCGTGCGCCGGGCCGGAGTTCTCCGAGCCGGTCCGCGTCGAGGCCGGGCCGCCCGACGCCTGGCCGGCCGAGGTGGTCGTGACCCCCGGCGGCGAGGTGCTGGTGCACTTCGAGCAGGACGCCGACGACAACCCCTGGGTGGCCGTGGTCGACGGCGCCCGCGGCGAGGTGCGCACCGAGGCCCCGGCCCGCCTGCTCGACCTCCAGGCCGACGCGGTCGCCGTCGAGGGCGACCACCTCCTCCTCGCCGGCTGGGGGCAGTGGGACGACCCGCTGCAGCCCTGGGCCTACGGCATCTGGGTGGTGGAGCCCGACACCGGGGAGGTCGCCGGGTTCCGGCGGATCGACGCCGTCCCCCCGGGGATCGAGGACGCGGTCGCCGTGTTCACCCCCGACGGCGCGCTCGTCGTGGCGGTCGAGCGGGACGACGGGACGCCGCCGGTGCTGCACGTCGTGGACCCGGCGACCGGCGCGGCCACCCGCTCCGCCGTCCCCGACCTCGGGGGTCTGAGCGGGCACGCCGAGCTGGTGGTCGTCGCCGACGTCGCCGTCAGCGCGGACGGCACGCAGCTGGTCTTCGAGCTGGTGCCGTGGGACCTGGACGGCGCGGGGGACCCCGTCCCGGTGCTGGTCCGCACGCACGCCGACCTGTCGCCGGCCGGCCCGCCGGTGGCCCTCGGCACCGTCGACTCCGACGCGTTCGTGCACGACGTCGCGATCACCGACGAGGGCAGGGTCTACGCGGGGCTGGCCGACGACACCACCTCCCCCGGACGGTTGGTCGTCGTCGACCCCGGCGCCGGCGAGCCCCGGACGCTGGAGGAGTTCACCGACCTGCCCCTCGCCGTCGAGGTCGCGGGCGAGGAGCTGTGGGTCGTCGGCTACGAGCTGACGCTCAGTCGCGTCGACCCCACCGACGGATCGGTCCTCGCCGCGACCGAGCTCTGCACCGACCGTCCCGGTGGTCCGGTGGGGCTGGCGGTCACCCCCGACGGCGCGGCGTACGTGCTGGCCCGCTGCAACACCGACGTCCCCCTCTGGTGGGTCCGGTCATGAGGAGACCCGCGATGCGCACCCGTTCCCTGCCCGCCGTCCTCCTGGCCGTCGCGCTGCTGGTGCTGGCGGCGTGCGCCGGCGGCATCGACCGCGACGTGCCCGCCGGCGTGCGGCTCGACCAGCCCGACGGCTTCGCCGGGGTGGCCCCGCGGTCGTTCGGGTTCACCGCCGACGGCGACGCGGTGCTGCTGACCACCGACGAGTCCGGCGACGGCGCCCTGCTCACCGTGGTGCCGGCCGGCTCGCCCCGCGCCGACCAGGTGGAGGTCCGGCTCGACGGCTTCCTGCCCGAGGCCGCCACCGCCGAGGGCGACACCTTCCTGGTCGCCGGCTGGCTGCCGGGCGATCCCTCCCCCGACGCCTTCGTCGTCCTGGTGGTCGACGGCGCCGGCCGGGTGCTCGAGCAGCGGGTCGTCGACGCCGTGGGGCCGGGCTGGAGCGAGTCGGCGGCGGTCTTCTCGCCCGAGGGCACGCTGTACGTCGTCCTGGACGGCTACGCGCCGGAGGGGCCGAGGGTCGTCGCGGTGGACCCCGCCACCGGCGCGGTGACCGGCTCGGTCGAGCTGGACCTCGGCCGCTGGGCCGCCGAGCTGGAGTACGTCTTCCCCAGGTCCCTCGCGGTCAGCCCGACCGGCCGCTGGCTCGCCGTCGAGCTGGTGGGTTCCGACCGCGAGCGCGCGGAGCAGGTGCCCCTGGTGGTGCCGATCGACGCCGACCTCCGGCAGGCGGAGGCGCAGGCGCTGGGGACCGGGCACGAGCTGTCGCTGGCCCGGCCCCCGGCGGTCGCCGACGACGGCACCGTGCACGCCGCGGTGACCCGCGAGGACGGCGACGACCTGACCGACGTCCTGGTCACCCGCCCCGGCGGCCGGGACACCACCCGGACGCTCGAAGAGTTCGACGGGGACGCCGACGCGGTGGCCGTCAGCGGCACCGAGCTGTGGGTGCTCGACCGGGAGGGCGAGCTGCTCCGGGTCGACGCGGCCGACGGTGCCGTGACGGGGTCGGCTCAGCTGTGCCCCGGGGAGTCCGAGGCCCCCGTCGTCCTCGCTGCCGGCCCGGACGGCACCGTGTACGCCGCCGCGGTGTGCGAGGGCGCCGCGCACCTGTGGGTGCTGGCACCCGAGGAGGCCCCGCGGTGATCGCCCGCCCCCTCCTGCTGGCCGCCGCCGCGACGCTCGCGCTGTCGGCCTGCACCACCTCCTCCGCCGGCTCCCCGGACCGGCTGGGCACACCCGCGAGCGTCGAGATCGAGGCCCCCTACCCGCTCACGCCGGCCGACGTCGTGCCCACCGCGGACGGCGACGTGCTGGTCCGCTCCCTCGGCGAGCCGGGGGCACCGGACTGGCTGGCGCTGGTGGACGGGGCCGGCGGCGACGTCGGACCGCGGTCGGAGGCGCAGGTCCTCGACCTGGCGGTCGACGCCGCGCGGGTCGACGGGGACGTCGTGCTGCTCGCCGGCTTCGGGCACACCGACCCCTCGGCGCCGTGGGTGTTCGGCGTGTGGGTGGTCAACCCGGCGACGGGGGCCCTGCTGGAGCACCGACCGGTCGACGCCGTCCCCCCGGACCAGGGCGGCACCGTCGCCGCGTTCGCCGCGGACGGCACGCTGGTCGTGCTGTGGACGGCGGGCTCCCCGGCGCCGCCCGTGCTGCACACCGTGGACCCGGCGACCGGGGCGCTGCTGGGGTCGGCGGTCCTGGAGCTGGACGGGCTGGCCGGGCACGCGGGCCACGTCGAGCCGGAGCGGCTGGTGGTCAGCCCGGACGGCGGGCACCTGGTCGTCGCCGTCCACCTGTACGGCCTCGACGGTGCCGAGGAGACGGTGACCGTGCTCGTCCGGGCCGACCGCGGCACCGGTGCCGTGGAAACCCCGGTGCCGCTGGGCGACGGCACCTCGCACACCGGCCTGCACGGCCTGGCGGTCGGCGACGACGGCACCGTCTACGCCGGGCTCGCGCCGAGCGGTGCGCCGGACCGGCTCGCCGTCCTCGGACCGGGCGACGACCGCCTGCGCGACCTCGACGGGACCGGCGAGCTCCCGGTGGCGATCGCGGTCGACGACCGTGGGGTGTGGGTGCTCGGGCCGGGGACGTCCCTCTCCCGGATCGACCCCGCGGACGGGTCGGTCACCGCCACCGCGGAGCTGTGCGGCGCGGGCGCGCGGTCGTCCGAGGCGCTCGCGCTGGCACCGGGCGGGACCGTGCACGCCCTCGGCGAGTGCGCCGGCGGGGTGGTGCTGTGGACCGTGGCCGGCGACGGGTCCGACTGAGACCGTCAGCCGAGGGCGCCGCAGCCGCCGGCGCCGCAGGCGCAGCCCGCGCAGCCGGCACCGGCGGGCGCGGGGCGCGGGGCCGGACGGGCCGCGGCGGCGCGCAACCCGGCCGCCCCGACGAGCACGGGGACCGCGAGGACGGCGACGGCGACGGCCGACACCACGGTGCCGACCTCGGCGGCGCGCGCCCAGCCCTGCGCCGCACCCGTGACCGCGAGCAGGCCGGTGACCAGCACCGCCCAGACCAGCAGCGCCCAGCCGCCGCGGCGGGCCGTGCCACCCCGGCCGACCAGGCCGAGCGCGCCGCCGACGAGCACCACCGGGACGGCGGCCAGGAGCACCCAGCCGGTCGCGGTGGCGGAGACCGCGGCGACCGCGACCGCCGCGACGCCGAGGACGGCGGCCGCCGTCCCCACCCGGCGGGCGGGGCCGTCGAGCGCGCCGGCGCGCAGCACCACGACCCCGCGGGCGACGAGGAACAGCCCGACCGCGCCGAGCAGCACGCGCCCGCCGGCCGCCGGCCAGGACAGCCCGACGGCGGCGACGGCCAGCATCGCCAGGCCGAGCGCGACCCAGCGGGGCCACGCCCGCTTCGCGACGTCGGGGTCCGCCTGCGCGGTCAGGATGCCGGGTGCTGCGCTCGCCACGCCGCCCAGTGTCCCCCACCCGTCCGGGCGACCCGCCGGGCCCCGGGCATGACACGCCCGGTCACGGGTAATGGCCCGCCGGCGCCGTCCAGCCGAGGGCGGGTGCCGGAGAGGATCTCGGGATGAGCGCACAGGGGACGGCGACGAGCTCTACCGGACGCGTCGACACGAGCGACGGCCTGGAACACCTGGCCCGCGTCGGCCTGGTGGCCTACGGCGTGGTGCACCTGCTGGTCGCCTGGCTGGCCCTGCAGCTGGCCTGGGGCGGTGGCGGGGGCGAGTCGGCCGACCAGTCCGGGGCGCTGTCCACCCTGGCCGAGTCGCCGGTCGGCAAGCCGCTGCTGTGGGTGATCGCAGTCGGCCTGGTCGCGCTCGCCGCCTGGCAGGCGATGGAGGTGCTGCGCTGGCGCAGCGGGTGGTCGGCGTCCGGGCAGCTGCGCAAGAAGGCGCTCTGGAAGTCGGCCAAGGCGCTGGCCAAGGCCGCCGTCTACGCCGCGCTGGCGGTGCTCGCGATCAAGTTCGCCACCGGCAACGGGCAGTCCAGCTCGCAGAGCCAGCAGCAGACCACCGCCGGCGTCTTCGGCTGGCCCGCCGGCCGCTGGCTCGTCGGCATCGCGGCGCTGGTGCTCGTCGGCATCGGCGTGCACCACGTGGTCAAGGGCGTGAAGAAGTCGTTCCTCAAGGAGATCGACCTGGTGGAGGCGCCGCCGAAGGCGGTCCGCCTGGTCACCCGGCTCGGCCAGGCCGGCTACCCGGCCAAGGGCGTGGCGCTGGCCGTCGTCGGCGGGCTGCTGCTCTACGCGGCGATCACCTTCGACCCGTCCAAGGCGCAGGGGCTCGACGGCGCGATGCACGCCATCCTCGACGCCCCGTTCGGCGCCGTCCTGCTCACGCTGGTCGCGGTCGGGATCGCCGCGTTCGGCGCCTTCCTGCTCGTGCGGGCGCGCTACCCCGAGCGCACCTGACCGGCCGGCTCGGGTTCGCGCTCGGGGGTCCGGGAGAGCTTGCGCCAGAGCCAGCCGGACGGCACCCGCCGGCCGGTGACGACGTACTCGAGGACGGCGTCGACGACGAGGATCGTCGACAGCGAGCGGCGCGCGCCGGGCCGGCCGGCGAGCAGGACCTCGTCGTCGCGGGCGAGGACGAAGTCGGCGTCCGGCGCCAGGTGGGCCTCGTCGCCGCGCAGCACCAGCAGCGCGACGGCGTGCAGCGGGTCCTCCCGCGTCTCGGGGTCGCGCAGCAGCTCGCCCAGGGTCACGCCGCCCTCGGCCAGCCGCGCGTGCAGGGCGGGCGCCTCCTGGTGGTTGACCCGGACCTTCCACAGCGCCTGCAGCCGCAGCCCGCACAGCTCGCGCAGCCGCTCGACGATGGCGGCCGCCCACTTCTCCCCCAAGGCGGGCATCTCCCGCAGGAACCGCCACAGCAGCGGCGTGGACAGCTGGGCGTAGACCTCGTGCGCGATCACCTCGGTGGGCACGAGCAGCGCGTCGATGCGCATCGCACCGAACAGCGGCGCGCTCGCCGGCCGGTTCTGGCGGGCGGCCACGAACAGCGACCGGTTCACCCGGCGGGCGGCGGCGACCAGCGACAGGTTGGTGGTGTCGTTGTCGGTGCCGGCGACGAACCCGACGGCGTCGGCCAGCCGCGTCCGGGCCAGCACCTCCGGCTCGACGCCGTCCCCCACCACGATGCCGTCGTCCGGGCCCTGTGCACCGTCGGGGTGCGGCTCCACGACGGTGACCTCGATGCCCTCGGCGCGCAGGTCCTCGGTGATCTCCCGGCCGAGGCGGCCGTAGCCGCAGACCACCCAGCGGCCGTCGCGCGGCGGCCGGCCGCGCGGCGGGAGCGCCGCGCCCGGGCCGCTCTCCAGCCAGGTCAGCAGCTGGTAGCCGGCCGGCGAGCGCAGCGCCAGGCGCAGGTGGTCGCCGAACCGGTCGAAGGGGTTGACCACGCTCGGGGTGCCGAACGCCTCCATCCGGTCCTGCATGGTCTGCGAGGTGGCCCGGGCGACCACCGGCAGGTCGGGGCGCAGCAGCGCGGCGGCCTGGACGACGGAGAGGTTGACCTCCTCGTCGTCGGTGAGCGCCACCACGGCCTCGCACCGCGGGTGCCGCAGCCCGGCGACGGCGAGGATGCCGGGGTCGCGCGCGTCGGCGGCCAGGCCCGGCACGTCGCCGTGGAAGGCGTCGAGCTCGACGCCCTCGATCCGCTCGGCCGACGCGTCGACGACGACGAACCGCCGGCCCAGCCGGTCCAGGGCGTGGCCGAGCAGCTCGCCGGCGCGGCCGTACCCGGCGACGAGCACGAACGGCTCGCCGAGCCGGCTGACCTTGCGGCTGAAGTGCTGAAGGGCCAGCGCCTGCCGGAACGACCGGTCCTGCAGCAGCGCGAGCAGCGAGCCGATCGCGTACGCCCAGCCGACCACCGTCAGGTAGATCGAGACGGTGACCCACATCCGCTGGTTGTAGGTGAACGGGTACGGGATCTCGCCGAACCCGATCGTCGTCGCCGTGTAGCTCATGACGTAGAAGGCGTCGAAGAAGCCCATCCGCCACGGCCGGCCCTCGGCGTCGACGCCGGGGATCAGCGTCAGCCCGAGCACGCTGACGGCGAAGATGACGATGAGCACGATCAGCGGCGCGCGCATCCGCCGCATCACGAGGAAGACCGCCTCCGACGCCCGCGCGGCCGACGCGGCGGCGGCCCGGACCGGGGCGCGGCGCACCCGCCGCTCGTCCTGGTCGGGGCCGAACAGCCGCGTCCAGAAGGTGAGCAAGGGGTTGCCCACGGCGGCCTCCGATCAGCTCCGGTGGAACGACACCGTCTCGACGACCAGCAGCACCACCGAGACGATGTTGGCCAGCAGCGCGCCGCCGGAGAGCGAGACGACGCTGGCCGTCCAGGCCTCGGTGAGCCCGGCCGAGGAGACGTAGACCGCGTAGCCGTACATCAGCGCCGCGCCGATCAGCTGGAGGTCGGCGACCAGGCTGGTGGCCAGGTGCACCGCCCCGATCTGCGTGCGGTCGCCGAACTTCAGCACCGTGGCGATGAGGTTGACGATCACCGCCGCGAACAGCTCGTACGGGTTGTGCAGGTCGGGGTCGGAGATGTCACCGATGAAGAACCCGAAGTTCAGCGTGGCGGCGAGCACCACGAAGAAGCCGAAGACGACCTTCTCGAGGTTCACCCGGCCTCCCTCCCGGTCCGCTCGTCGTGATCATGACGGACGGACCGGGAGGCCGCAGAACTTGCGCTCCGGCGCCGAGAGCGGTGGCGTCAGGCCTTGGGGCCGCCGGCGACGTAGATGACCTGGCCGGAGACGAAGCCGGCGCCCTCGCTCACCAGGAACGAGACGGTGTGCGCGATGTCCTCCGGCTGCCCGGCGCGGGCCACCGGGATCGCGGCGGCGCGCTCGGCGACGTACTCGTCCCAGTCGCGGCCGATGCGGGCGGCGGTCGCCTTGGTCATGTCGGTGGCGATGAAGCCCGGTGCGATCGCGTTGGCGGTGACGCCGAACTTGCCGAGCTCGATGGCGAGGGTCTTGGTGAAGCCCTGCAGGCCGGCCTTGGCCGTCGAGTAGTTGGCCTGGCCGCGGTTGCCGAGCGCCGAGGTGCTCGACAGGTTGACGATCCGGCCCCACTTCGCCTCGGTCATGTACTTCTGCGTCGCCCGCGTCATGAGGAACGAGCCGCGCAGGTGCACGTGCATGACGACGTCCCAGTCGTCGTCGCTCATCTTGAACAGCAGGTTGTCCTTGGTCACCCCGGCGTTGTTCACCAGGACGACCGGCGGGCCGAGCTCGGCGGCGATCCGCTCGACCGCGGCCTGCACCTGCTCTGCGTCGCCGACGTCGGCGCCGACGGCCAGCGCCCGGCCGCCGGCGGCCTCGATCGCCGAGACGGTGTCGCGGGCGTCGTCCTCCTTGAGGTCGAGGACGGCGACGGCGAACCCGTCGGCGGCCAGCCGCCGGGCGGTGGCGGCGCCGATGCCGCGGGCGCCGCCGGTGACGATCGCGACCCGCTGGGTCGACCCGCTCATGCCGCCACCCGCTCGAAGACCGCGGCCAGGCCCTGCCCGCCGCCGATGCACATCGTCTCCAGGCCGTAGCGGGCCCCGCGCCGGTCCATCTCGCGGGTGAGCGTGGCCAGGATGCGGCCGCCGGTGGCGCCCACCGGGTGGCCGAGGGAGATGCCCGAGCCGTTGACGTTCATCCGGTCGAAGTCGGACTCGGTGAAGCCCCACTCGCGGGTCACCGCGAGCACCTGGGAGGCGAAGGCCTCGTTGAGCTCGATGAGGTCGATGTCCGACAGCTTCAGGCCGGCCAGCTCGAGCGCCTTGGCCGTGGCGGGCACCGGGCCGATGCCCATGGTCTTGGGGGGCACGCCGCCGACGCCCCACGAGACCAGCCGGGCCAGCGGGCGCAGGCCCAGCTCGGCCGCCTTCTCCGGCGAGGTGACGACGCAGACCGCGGCGCCGTCGTTCTGACCGCTGGCGTTGCCGGCGGTGACGGTGGCCTCGGGGTCGTCCTTGCCCATGATCGGGCGCAGCTTGGCCAGGGTCTCGACGTTCGAGTCCGGGCGGATGTGCTCGTCGCGCTCGACGACCGTGTCGCCCTTCCGGCCCGAGATGGTCACCGGGACGATCTCGTCGGCGAACCGGCCCTCCGCGGTGGCCGCGGCCGCCCGCTGGTGCGAGCGGACCGAGAACTCGTCCTGCTCCTCGCGGGAGATCTTGTAGTCACGCCGGAGGTTCTCGGCGGTCTCGATCATCCCGCCGGGCACCGGGTGGTTCCTGCCGCCGGCGGTGACCCGGCCGCGGAACAGGCCGTCCTGCAGCAGCACGCCCGGGCCGGCCTTGACGCCCCAGCGCATCCCGACCGAGTAGAACGGCGCGTTGCTCATCGACTCCGCGCCACCGGCCAGGACGACCTCGGAGACCCCGCTCTGCACCTGCATCGCGGCGTAGAGCACCGCCTGCAGGCCCGAGCCGCAGCGGCGGTCGATCTGCAGGCCGGTGGCGGTGACCGGCAGCCCGGCGTCCAGGGCGGCGATGCGGCCCAGCGCGGGCGACTCCATCGTCGGGTAGCAGTTGCCCAGCAGGACGTCGTCGACCGACTCCGGCGGCAGGCCGGTGCGTTCCATCAGCGCCTTGATGACCGTGGACGCCAGGTCCTGCACCGGCACGTCCCGCAGCGATCCGCCGAAACCCCCCACCGGGGTCCGCAGCGGCTCGCAGATGACCGCATCTCGCACGGTGCTCCTCCTCGTTCGTCGACGTCCACGTCAGACCAGCCCTGCCCCGAGTGTGCTCCCACCCCCCGGCGTGCTGGGCAGCAGGTTCCCGGGCACGGGCCGCGATCGTGTGCAGGGACTGGCAGTTCCTGGCTCTCCAGCTGCCAGTTCGCGCACAGCGTCGGGGCCTGGCCCGAACGGCGAGCGGCCGGCCCCCTCGACGGGGAGCCGGCCGCTCGGTCGGTCGGGGGCGGGTCAGCCCAGGTCGACCTCCTCGTAGCAGGGACCGGTGAAGTCGTAGCCCTCGGCGGTGGGACCGGTGTACGCCTCGACCACCGGCGCCAGACCTGTGCTCGCGTTCGGGTCGATCTGGCTGATGTAGGTGGCCCGCGACGCGGCGTCGTTCGCACCGCCCTCGTAGTTGCCCGAGCCCTCGGGGAGGACGCCCTCGAAGTCGACCTCGGTCAGGCCGGCGGCCGCCTCGCGGAGGCCGGCGCGGGTCAGGTCGCCGTTCTCGGCCGCCGCCTCGAGCGCGGCCTTGAGCGGGTAGGACCAGAACCAGCCGGACAGGTAGTACTCGTTCGGCTCGACGTCACCGAGCGCCTCGCGCGCCGCGGCGTGGGCGTCGGTCTCGGCGTCCCACGGACCCCACGGACCCATGTGCAGGAACGACGCCTGGAACGCCGGCGCGGCCGGCGACTGCAGGATCGCCGGGTTCCAGGTCGGCGAGGACCCCATGAACTGGCCCTGGTACCCGCCGGCGACGGCCTGGCCGACGACGGTGGCCACGTCGGTGGGACCGGCCGAGATGACCACCAGGTCCGGCTGCTGCTCCAGGATGGCGGCGACCGCGGCGGCCTGGTTGTCGGGACCGGCCGTCGTCTCGACGTTGATGAACTCGAGCCCGTTGGCGTCGGCGGCGACCTTGGCGCCGGCCGCGGCGTCGCCGCCGAAGTCACCGGCGTAGTGGACCGCCATGACCGACTGGACGTCGCCGTTCTCCACGGCGTAGTCGACGCCGTTCATCGCCTCGGCGCAGTAGGTCGCGCCGCTCTCCAGGATCACGTCCTGGAAGAGGTAGAGCGAGGTCCACCCGGCCGGGGCGGCGACGATGTCCTCGGCGTCGAGGTCGTCGACGATCGCGGCGGTGGGCGGCGAGCCGAGCGTCTGCGCCAGGGCCAGGATGTCGGGCTTGATCTCCTGGTAGACCTGGTTGGTCACCTGCGGGTTGTACTGGTTGTCGCGGACGTACTCGGTGACGTTGATGTCGTAGCCACCGATGCCGCCGTCCTCGTTGACCCGGTTCCAGAACGCCTCCTGCCCCTCGATGATCAGGGGGCCGGCCGCGGCGAACGGGCCGACGGTCAGGTCGGACAGGGTGCCGAGGTAGATGCAGCCGTTGTCCTCGTTGACCGCGTCGGGACACGGTTCGCTGGTGACACCGACGTCGGTGGCGATGTCGCCACCCTCGCCCCCGCCCCCGCCACCGCCGCCGCCGTCACCACCGCGGCAGCCGGCGGCCAGCACGGCGACTCCGGCCAGCGCGGCGGCAGCGACCTTCCGCCGGGACGTGCTCCTCATGGGGTGCTCCCTTCTACCGGCACCTCTGCCGGGTGAACGACTACGACGTGGTGGTGCGGCTGGTGGCTGGACGGCCTAGTAGCTGAAGGGCCAGGCCTTCCAGTAGTTGCGGAACCGGATCCAGAGCCCGAACAACCCCCGCGGCTCGAAGATCAGGAAGATCACGATCAGCAGGCCGTAGAGCAGGGTCTCCACCTGGAAGACGTTGGGCGTCTCGGTCGCCGAGGAGGACAGGAACGGCAGGTACGCCGGCAGCTCGCGGGTCAGCCGCGGCAGCAGCGCGATGAAGAAGGCGCCCATGATCGAGCCGGAGATGGTGGCGACGCCGCCGATCAGCACCATGGCGATGAACTGCACGGAGACGAGCAGCCCGAACGACGCCGGGTCGATGTAGCCGAGGATCGAGTACCACAGCGCCCCGGCGCACCCGGCGTAGAAGCTCGACACCACGAACGCCCGGCGCTTGGCCTGCCGCACGTCCACCCCGGTGATCTCCGCGGCGATGTCGCGGTCGCGCACCGCGGCGAAGCTGCGGCCCATCGCCGAGCGGGCGATGTTGCGGCCGACGACGGCGAAGACGATCAGCAGCACCAGCATCAGCCAGTACATCTGCTGGTCGCCCGAGAACGACTCGGTGCGCCGGGAGAGGTCGGTGCCGAACAGCACGGGGTCGGGCCCCTGCCGGCCGACGCCCACGCCACCGGTGAGCGAGTCCCACTCCCGGAAGAGGTGCTCGCCGATGAAGACCAGGCCGAGGGTGACGATGGCGAGGTACAGCCCGCGCAGCCGGCTGGCCAGCGGCGAGACGAGCAGCCCGAGCAGCGCCGCGACGATGCCGGCGGCGAGCAGCCAGACCGGCAGGAACGTGATGCCGAAGCCCCAGACGTCCTCGTCGGTCGGGTCGCCGGAGACCACCGAGGCGGTGTAGGCGCCCACCCCGATGAAGAACGCGTGCCCCAGCGACACCTGCCCCGCGTAGCCGGTGACCAGGTTCAGCCCGATCGCGCCGATCGACGTCACGCAGCCGATGGCCAGCAGCCGCAGCATGTCGTCCTGGAACAGGAACGGCGCGAGCGCGGCGAACACCAGCAGCACGGCGACGCCGGCCTTCTTGGCGCCGGTGTTGAACAGCGCCATGTCCTGCGCGTACGCGGTGTACATGGCCGGACGGCCACGCGGGCGCCGGGCACGGCCGCGGCCGCGGGCCGGCTCCGGCGTCGACGTCCCGGTGCGGGGCTCGGTGGTCGTCACGGGACGTCCCCCCGCCTGGCGGAGCCGGTCATACCCGTTCCACTTCCCTCGTGCCCAGGAGTCCGTAGGGCTTGACGAGCAGCACGATGAACAGCAGCACGTACGGCGAGACGAGCGAGAAGTTCTGCCCCAGCCAGGGGGCGACGTCGTCCTGGTACGCGGCGACGAAGGACTCGAAGACGCCGACGGCGAGCCCGCCGATGACGGCGCCCTCGATGGAGTCCAGGCCGCCGATGATGATCGCCGGCAGCGCCTTGAGCGCGATGATCCAGGTGGACTGGTCCACGCCGCCGCCGGTGCCGACGAACGCGCCGGCGACCGCGGCCAGCCCGCCGGCCATCGCCCACGACAGCGCCATCACGCCGCCGACCGAGACGCCCTGCACCAGCGCCGTCTCCTGGTCGAGCGAGGCCGCGCGCATGGCCAGCCCCCAGCGGCTGTACCGGAAGAAGGCGAACAGGGCGGCGACCACGACGACGAGCACCAGGATCATCGCGATGTAGCGCTGCTGGATCCGGATCCCGGCCACGTCGACGGTGGACAGCCCCCACGGGTCCCCCACCTGGCGCACGTTGGGCCCGATGAAGACGTTGACCACGACCCGGATGGCGATGTCGAGGCCGAGCGTGATGATCGCGACCACGAACACCGGCCGGCCGATCATCGGGCGGATCGTCGTCCGCTCGACGCCGAGCCCCACGAGGGCCATGGCGACCGCGGCCAGCGGGACGGCGAGGTAGAAGCCGACCGGCCCGGCGAGGTAGCTGACCAGCACCGCGCCGGCCAGCATGAGCGCCGGCTGCGCGAAGCTGATCACCTTCGACGACTTGTAGATGATCACGAAGCTGACCGCGAGCATGGCGTACAGCGACCCGAACCCGAGCCCGCGGACGAAGGTGGCGACGACCTCGGCCATCAGCGACGTCCCCCACCGGTGTACATCGACTCGACGAGGTCGGTGAAGCGCTCGGCCATGGCCGACCGGCGCACCTTCTGCGTGGCGGTCAGCTCGCCGTCCTCGTGGTCGAGCAGCTTCGGCAGCAGCCGAAACGACTTGATCTGCTCGACGGTGGCGAGGTTCTTGTTGACGTCGGTGACGATCCCCTGCACCAGGTCCCTGACCTCCTCCTTCTGCGTGAGGTCGCGGTAGGTGGTGAAGGCGATCCGGTTCTGCTGCGCCCAGTCGGAGACGGTGTCGGGCTCGATGCCGATCAGCGCGGTCAGGTAGGGACGGCGGTCGCCGATCAGCACCGCTTCCTTGATGTACGGGCTGACCTTGAGGGCGTTCTCGATCTCCGACGGCGCGATGTTCTTGCCGCCCGCGGTGATCATGATGTCCTTCATGCGGTCGGTGATCCGCAGGAAGCCGTCCTCGTCGACGACCCCGACGTCGCCGGTGTGCAGCCAGCCGTCGTCGTCGATGGTGGAGGCGGTCGCCTCGGGCCGGTTCCAGTAGCCGAGGAAGGTGGCCGGCCCGCGGGTCAGCACCTCGCCGGTGTGCTCGTCGATGCGCAGCTCCACGTCGGGGTGGGGGACGCCGACCGTGCCGAGCTTCCAGCGGCCCGGCTTGTTGGCCGTGGCCGACGCGGTGTTCTCGGTCATCCCGTAGAGCTCGTAGATCGGGATGCCGAGGCCGAGGAAGAACTTGAGCACGTCGAGGGCGACCGGCGCGGCACCGCAGCCGGCCCAGCGCACCCGCCGCAGGCCCAGCCGCTCGCGCAGCGCCCGGACCACGAGCACCCACGCCAGCGCGAACTTCAGGCGGGAGCCCGCCGTGTGCCGGCCGCCGGTGCGGGCGAGGGTCTCCCCCACGCCCGCGGCCAGCGACAGCCCCGCCCGGCCGAGCGCGCCCTTGAGCGGGCTGGCCGCCGCCTGCTTGACCTGGACGGTGGCCAGCAGCTTCTCCCAGATGCGGGGAACGGCGAAGAAGAAGGTCGGCTGGATCTCGCGGAGGTTCTCCGGGACGGTCTCGATCGACTCGGCGAAGTTCACCTGGATGCCGGTCGCGGCGTTGTTCCAGGTGGTGAAGATGCGCTCGGCGACGTGGGACAGCGGCAGGTAGGACAGCGCCAGGTCCTTGGGGCCGGCCGGCGGCTCGACCAGCCCGGGGCCGGTGAGCGCGGCGATGGTGGCCTCGACGTTGGCGACGGTGAGCATCGCGCCCTTGGGCAGGCCGGTGGTGCCCGAGGTGTAGATGAGCGTCATCAGGTCGCCGGGCTGCGTCTGCGCCATGGCGTCCTCGACGGCGCCCGGGTGCGCGGCGCGGTGCTCGCGGCCGCGGGCGAGGAAGTCGTCCCAGTGCACCAGGCGCGGGTCGTCGTAGCGGCCGCGGATGCCGCGCGGCTCGATGTAGACGATCGTGCGGAGCTCCGGCGTCTCGGCGGTGACCTCCAGCGCCTTGTCCACCTGCTCCTGGTCCTCGGCGACCAGGACGGTGGCCCCGGAGTCGCGCAGCAGGTGCACCACCTCGGCGGCCGGGTTGGTCGGGTAGATGCCGACGGTGGCCGCGCCGATCGCCACCGCGCCCAGGTCGGCGGTCAGCCACTCCTGCCGGTTCTCCGACTGGATCGCGATGCGACCGCCGCGGGTCACCCCGAGGGCCAGCAGCGCGTGGCCGACGTCCTGGATCTCCTCCCAGTACGCGGCCCAGGTGGTCTCCCGCCAGAGGCCGAACGCCTTCGACCGCATCGCCACCCCGGTGGGGGTGGCGACCGCGCGGTCGCGGACGCGGGTGACGACCGTGGTCGTCGCGGTCGAGGCGACGCCGGTGCGGGGGTCGGCGGTGGTGGTCACGGAGCGCCTCCTGCTGCCGTGCTGCCCTTCGACCGGCGTCCGCCGGTCGCGTGGTCCTCGCCCAGGTAGGCCCGGATGACGTCGGGGTTGCGCTGCACCTCGGGCGGCGTCCCGGTCGTGATGGGGACGCCGAAGTCCACGACCATCACGCGGTCGGCGAGGTCCATGACCAGGCCCATGTCGTGCTCGACCATGATCATCGGGATCTTCAGCTCGTCGCGGATGTCGAGGATGAAGCGGGCGGTGTCCTCGGTCTCCTCGAGGTTCATCCCGGCGACCGGCTCGTCGAGCAGCAGCAGCCGTGGGCCCATGGCCAGCGCCCGGCCGAGCTCCACCCGCTTCTGCACGCCGTACGGCAGCAGCCCGACGGGGAACGCCCGGTAGGAGGCCAGCTCGAGGAAGTCGACGATCTCCTCGACGGCGGCCCGGTCGGCGATCTCGCTCTTGCGCGCCGGGCCGAGCCAGCCGGCCGCGGCGAGCATCCCGTAGCGCACGGTGTGCGCCCGGCCCAGCATGAGGTTGTCGATCACCGTCAGGTTCTCGAACAGCTCGATGTTCTGGAAGGTGCGGGCCAGCCCCCGGGCGGCGATGGTGTGCGGCCGCAGCCCGAGGACGTCCTCGCCGAGGAAGCGGACGCGGCCCTCCTGGGGCCGGTAGACCCCGGACAGGACGTTGAAGATCGACGTCTTCCCGGCGCCGTTCGGGCCGATGACGGCGAAGAGCTCCTGCGGGCCCACCGTGAACGACACCCCGTTGACCGCCGTCACGCCCTTGAACTTCAGGGTGACGTCGCTGACCTCCAGGACCGGCTCGGTCACGACGCCCTCCGTTCGCCACCGCGGGGCGCTCCGCTCCTCGCTCGTTCCTGGCTGCGAGGCTCACGCCCCTGTCCGCTCACGACAGCCACCGCTTCCGTCGCCGGTAGTGCTTGACGTCGCGGAACGACCGCTCCCCGCCCTCCGCGCCCAGGCCCAGGTAGAACTCCTGGATGTCCTCGTCGTCGCGCAGCGCGGCGGCGGGCTTGTCCATGACGACCCGGCCGTTCTCCAGCACGTAGCCGTGGTCGGCGATCGACAGCGCCATCGACGCGTTCTGCTCGACCAGCAGCACCGTGGTGCCCTGCTCGTTGATCGCCGTGATCAGGTCGCGGATCGAGCCGACCAGCTGCGGCGCCAGCCCGAGGCTCGGCTCGTCCAGCAGCAGGTACCGGGGGTTGCTCATCAGCGCCCGCCCCATGGCGAGCATCTGCTGCTCGCCGCCGGAGAGGTAGCCGGCCGTCTGGGTGCGGCGCTCCAGCAGCCGCGGGAACAGGTCGAAGACCCGCTCCAGGTTCGCCGCGCGCTGCTTGGGCTTGGTGTGCGCGCCGATCCGCAGGTTCTCCTCGACGCTGAACTCGGCGAAGACCCGCCGGCCCTCCAGCACCTGGCTGATGCCGCGGGCGACGATCTGCTGCGGGTCGAGGTGGTCGATCCGGTCGCCGTCCAGGGTGATCCGGCCGCGGGTGACCTCCCCGTGGTGGATGTCGAGCAGCCCGGACAGCGCCCGCAGCAGCGTCGTCTTCCCGGAGCCGTTGGCCCCGAGCAGCGTGACGATCTGCTTGTCGGGGATCTCCATGCTCACCCCGCGCAGCACGAGGACGACGTCGTCGTAGACGACCTCGAGGTTCTGGACTGCGAGCAACCGACCGCCCCTCGTCTGAACACGTTGCACTCGGCAACGAAAGTGATCCTGGTCACTCACTCGGTGTGAGCAGCGACACTAAGGTGACGATGCGGCGCGCTGGAAGGGTGGGGTCACTCCAGTGAGTCGATTCGTTACGAGCCCGTGATGGATTCCCCGCTCGGAGGTCCTGCGTGCCCTATCCCGGCGTCTTCGCCACCACCGCGCCCGACCGCCCCGCCGTCGTCATGGCCGGGTCCGGCGAGACGCTGACCTACGCGCAGCTCGAGGAGCGCTCGGTGCGGCTGGCCGACCACCTGCGCCGCCTGGGCCTGCGCCCCGGGGACGTCGTCGCGCTGCTCACCGACAACCGGCCCCAGGCGTGCGAGGTCTACTGGGCCTGCCAGCGCGCCGGGCTGTACGTGACCGCGGTGAACTGGCACCTCACGGCGGGTGAGGCCGCCTACATCGTCGGCGACTGCGGCGCCCGGGTGCTCATCGCCTCCGCCGCGCTCGGCGAGCTGGCCCGCGAGGTCCGCGCGGCCACGCCCGCGATCACCGAGGCGCTGGCCTTCGCCGGCGCGATCGACGGCTTCGGCGACTACGAGGCCGCCCTCGCCGCGGCCTCACCGGTGCCTCCCGCCGAGCAGCCGCGCGGCGCCGACATGCTCTACAGCTCCGGCACGACCGGCCGGCCCAAGGGGATCAGGCCGGCGCTGCCGGAGCGGGACGTGACCGAGCCCGGCGACACCTACGTCGCGGTGTTCCAGCCGATGTACGGGTTCGGCGAGGACACCGTCTACCTGTCCCCCGCACCGATCTACCACGCCGCGCCGCTGCGCTTCGTCGGCGTCGTCCACTCGGTCGGCGGCACCGTCGTGATGATGGAGTCGTTCGACGCCGAGGGCGCGCTCGCCGCGATCGAGCGGTTCCGGGTCACGCACAGCCAGTGGGTGCCGACGATGTTCGTGCGCATGCTCAAGCTGCCCGAGGAGGTGCGGGCCCGCTACGACGTGTCGAGCCTGCGGGTGGCGGTGCACGCGGCGGCACCGTGCCCGGTCGAGGTGAAGCGGGCGATGATCGACTGGTGGGGCCCGGTGCTCTACGAGTACTACAGCGCCACCGAGGGGCTCGGCATCACGTTCATCGACAGCCGGCAGTGGCTGGAGAAGCCGGGCTCGGTGGGCCGGGACGGCGTCCTGGGCATCGCGCACGTCGTCGGCGACGACGGCCGCGAGCTCCCGCCCGGCGAGAGCGGCGTCATCTACTTCGAGCGCGACGAGGTGCCCTTCAGCTACCTCAACGACCCGGAGAAGACCGCCGCGGCGCAGCACCCCGACCACCCCACCTGGACGACGGTCGGCGACATGGGCTACCTCGACGGGGACCGGTTCCTGTTCCTCACCGACCGGCAGTCGCACATGATCATCTCGGGTGGGGTGAACATCTACCCGCGGGAGATCGAGGACGTGCTCATCGAGCACCCCGCGGTCTACGACGTCGCGGTGATCGGCGTGCCCGACGAGGAGATGGGCGAGGCGGTCACGGCCGTCGTCCAGCCCGCCGCCGGGGTCCCGTGGACGCCGGAGCTGGAGCGGGAGCTGGCCGACCTGTGCCGGTCACGGCTCGCCGGGTTCAAGTGCCCGCGCCGCATCGACGTCGTCGACGAGCTGCCGAGGACGCCGACGGGGAAGCTGCTCAAGCACGTGCTGCGGCGGCGCTACGTGCAGTCCGCCTAGTGGTCAGGGGGTCTCGACGCGGAGCAGGTCGTACAACCCGGTGATCTGCAGCGGGCGGACCACCGCGCGGCTGGAGGCGAGCACGCGCAGGCGCACGCCCTCGGCGACGGCCCGCCGGTGGACCGCGGCGAGCACGCACAGGCCGGCGGAGTCGAGGAAGGTCACCTCGGTCAGGTCGACGACGAGTTCGCGGGTACCGGCTTCCAGCAGCCGCTCGAGTTCGGCGCGCAGGTCCGGCGCCGACGAGGAGTCGATCTCACCGACCGTGGAGACACGGGCGGTGGCGCCGTCGACGGTCGCGGACAGCGTCAGGAGGTCGCCGGAGGGAGGGTCGAGTGTTGCGGTCACGAGCACCTCTTCACATCGAGGTCCGGACCAATGAGAGCGATCGGCGTCGGGGACGACGGACAACTCGACACTGGCAGTTCACGGCTGGTGGTTGAACCGCTGCCCCCGACGGTACGGAGCCGATCACCGCACCGCAAGGCACCGCGGCCGGACAGGTTGTGCACCACCGATCCCGCTCCGCACGGTCGTCGCGGATACTGGATGCGTGGCGAAACGGTGGCTTCTCGGAGGTGCCGTCTGGGCGGTGCTCACCGGCCTGGCGTTCTGGTTGCTCAACCCCGTCCTCGCCGCCTTCGTGGGCATCTTCGCCGCGACGCTGGTCGTGGTGGTGGCCGTCGCGGGTGACTGGGAGCGCCACCCGACGTTCGAGCAGCGCGAGCTCGACCGCGCCCGCAGGCGCGCCGCCAAGCGGGAGCGGACCAAGGACGCCCGCGCCAGGGACCGGGCGCTGTGGGAGGCCCACCAGGCGCGCAAGAGCGGCCGGTAAATCGTTCGACGGCCCTCGCGGCCGCTGTCTAACGTGCTGCGCGTGTGGAACTCCCTGCGGCTGCGCCGTTCCTGAACGGCTCGCGCCGAGCGGCCTGCTGAGCCGCTCCCGCCGGCACCGCTGACCGCCGGCTCCCTCGCCTCTCCCCTTCCCCGTCCCGGGCTGCTCCGCGCCCCGGGTCGGCGCCCGCTGCCCGCAGGAGGTACCGCCTTGTCACGCCCTGCCCACTCCCCCGCCGACGGCGCGGTCGCCACCGCCCGCGCCGCCCTCCCCGCCGACGAGGCCGCCCGGTTCGACCGGCTGACCTCGGCCGTGCTCGCCTCGTCGTCGCTCGGCCCGGCGCTCCGGTCGGCCCTGCCCGGGCCGGCGGGTTTCCGCTGGCTGCACACGCAGGGGGTGGCGCCGACCGCTCGTCCGGCGTCGCTCTCCGCCGAGCAGTGGCTGTCGCTGTTCGGCGTCTGGACGACGTCCGGCCGGGTGCCGGCGGCCGGGGCACCGGTGTCCCGCGGCGCCCGCGGCCGCTCGTCCAACGGTCACGGCCACGCCCCCGGCGCGATGGCGGCACCGCGCTGGCACTGACGGTCAGCCCGTCACGCCGTCTTCGGCGGCCAGCTGGTCGGCGCGCTCGGGGTGTGCGAACGCCTCGGCCACGGCCTGGCGGAGGGGCCACGCGCCCGCCCGCCAGGCCAGCGCCCGGCCGCAGGCGTCCGGCGTCCCGTCCACGGCGTCGACGTCTGCCCCGGGCCACCAGGACACCCGCCGGCCGCCGACGGTGAGCGCGGCGTGCACGGCCACCTCGCCGTCCAGGTCGTCCAGGCCCAGCCGGGCCGCGGCCAGCGCGGCGCCCGGCACCTCCCGCCAGGGCAGCCGCCGCTCCGGCGTGCCGTCCGGGGCACCCGACACGAGCTCGCTCGCCAGCGGCAGGTCGAGCAGGTCGGCGACCGCCTCGGGGTCACCGCCGGCGGGCACCAGCGGCGCGTCGACCAGCGGCTGCACCCACGGCACGTCGAGCACGACGGCGTCCTCGACCACGCGGTCGGGCGCCACCCGGATCCGGGCCGGCGGCGCGACGTCGACCCCGTCGAGCGCCGCGGTCAGCCGCGCGTAGACCGTGCGCAGCACCTCGGGGCGCACGGTGCGGGCCCGGTCGCCGAGCCGCTCGAGCAGGTCGAGCGCGCCGTCGACGTCGGCGAGGACGTCGTCCACCGCGGCCGGCGGCCGCAGCAGGTCCAGCAGCGCCGGGTCGGCGGTGGCCGGTTCGTACAGTCCCTGCAACGAGGTGGCGCGGGGGTCGCGCAGCCGGTCGGGTCGCCGTCCCCCCAGGACCGGGTGGGTCGACAGCCACCACCGCAGGTACGAGGGGACGGCGACCTCGCCGAGCCGCACGTCGGCCCACGCCGCGGCCGGCAGCGCGGCCAGCAGCGGGAGGGCGCCCGCCCAGTCGACGACCAGCTCGAGGTCGCGGACGGCGGTCAGCGCCGGCCAGGCGGGCGGCGGCGCACCGGGCGGCAGCCGGTCGAGGACGGCGTCGGCCCAGTCCTCGGCGCCGTCGACGTCGAGCCCGTCCGGGTCCTCGGCGGTGACCAGCGCGAAGGTGTCGAGGACGCCGACCGCGCGCAGCGCGTCGGGGGCGCCGGCCAGCGCGAGGTCGAGCAGCCCGAGCGCACCCTCGGCCAGGACGGCAGCCAGCGGCGAGCCGGGCAGCACCAGCTCACCGGCCGGCGCCCACCCGCCGTCGGCGTCGGGGAGCGCGAGCTCGGCCAGCCACGGCAGCTCCCCGGGCGCCGGGCGGGCGGCGGCCACCAGCGCCAGCACGGCGTCGGCCAGCGCGCGCGGATCGGACCCGTCGAGCTCGTCGACGGTGTCCACCGACTCCTCGACCGCGGCCCGCACGGCGGGGTCGGCCAGCACCGCGGCCGCCGTGGCCGGGCGCGCGCCCAGCCGCTCCAGCAACCGCCGAGCATCCGGCCCCGCGACGGCCTCCGGGTGCGCGACGCGCAGGCCGAGCGGGCCGAGCCGCTCCACCGGCAGCCCGGGCTCGGGCAGCAGCACGCCGGCAGCGCCGTGCGCGGTGCGGCCGTCGGCGAGCGGGACCGGCAGCGCGCCCAGCTCCTCGCGGTCGGCGTCGGCGAACGCCGCGTAGAGGCCGGCCCACCAGGCCGGGGGCCGGTCGACGCCACGGACCGCCTCGACCACGTCGGCCGGACCGACCCGCCGCACGCCGAGCGCGGCCCGCGCCGGTGCGTCCGCGCGGCGCGACCAGCTCGCCGGCAGCAGCCCCGGCACGACCCCGGTCAGCGTCGCCACCCGCTCGTCGGTCGGGTCGTCGAGGACCGCGGCGCGCCCGGGCGGCTGCACCGCGTCGTCGTCCCCGGCCACGGGCAGCCACGCGGCGGCGCGCAGCCGGTCGAGCACCGCGGCGCCGAGGACGGCGTCGAGCTCGGCGGCGGCCAGCCCGGTCCGCGGCACCAGGCCCAGGACGGCGGCGTCGCGGGGCAGCGCCGCGACCAGGTCGGCGCAGGCGTCGGCGGCGACCTCGGCCAGCGCGGCGGTGACCGGCCCGGGCAGCACGTGCCGCCGGTCGGGCCCGAGCGGGAACGGCGCGATCAGCCGGACGGGCAGCGACAGGGGCTCGTCGCTCGGCGTCGGCGCGTGCACGACCTGCGGCACCGGCAGCGGGCGGGACCGGCCGTCGTCGTCCAGGGGCACGGCGCAGGTGACGGTGTAGCCGCGGCGCTCGCGCTCCTCGACCGGCCGCTCGGCGAACGACTCGGCCGGCAGCTCCCCCGACCGTTCTGCCACCTGCCACACCGTCGTTCGCCCACCGTCGGACAACACCGCTTTCCGCACCGAAAGCGGTTCCGCTCTCGGTGCGGAAAGCGGTTCGACGGTCAGGGTGCGGACGGCGTCGCCGACGACGACGTCGATCCGGCCCAGGCCGGGGAGGGCGAGCAGCAGCTCGGCCTCGAGGGCGCCGAGGGCGGTCCGCACGATCGCGTGGGCGCCCGGCCGCAGCGGCAGCACGACCTCGGTGGCGAACCCCTCCGGCGGGGAGCCGGGCGCCGGCCACGGCAGCCGCAGCACCGGCACCGCGCCGTCCCGGCGGGCCAGCTCTCCGGCCAGGGAGGGGACGGCGGCCACCGCCGCGCGGGTGCGCGCGGCGCTGAACGCCACGCCGCCGGAGGCCGAGACGACGGCCGGCTCGTCGCTGACCGCCAGCACCGCGGCGAACCCGACGCCGAACCGGCCCACGGTCGACCCGTCCCGCTTCGCCGACGCCCGGAGGGTCGCCAGCGCCTGCACGCCCGCGGCGTCCAGCGGCGCCCCGGTGTTGGCGGCCCGCAGCTCGTCGGCGCGCAGCTCCAGCCGCAGCACGCCGTGCTCGCCGGCCCGCACCGCGGCGTCGGCGGCGTTCTGCGCGAGCTCGACCAGCACCCGGTCGCGGTAGCCGCCGCGGACCAGGTCCTCCTCCGCGTTGGCGTCCTCCCGGAACCGGGCCGGGCTGTCGGCCCACGCCGCGAGCACCCGCCGCCGGATCCCCGCGGTGTCGAAGGGGTCGGGCACGCCGACAGCATCGCAGCGCCCGCGGGCGGGTAGTGCGCCGGTGTGAGCACCGACGCCCCGCCCCTCGCCTCGACCGTCGACCTCTCGCAGTACCGCCTCCAGGCGCTCCCCGACGAGGACTCCGACGAGGACTGGGACGACGACGGCGCCCTGTTCGGCCCCGACGGGCAGCTGGTCGAGACCTGGCGCGAGGGCTACCCCTACGACGAGAAGCTGCCGCGGCGGGTGTACGAGCGGGAGAAGCGCCGCCTGCAGATCCAGCTGCTGCGCTTCCAGGGCTGGGTCAAGGAGAGCGGCCAGCAGGTCGTCGTCCTCTTCGAGGGTCGCGACGCCGCCGGCAAGGGCGGCACGATCAAGCGCTTCACCGAGCACCTCAACCCGCGCGGCGCCCGCGTGGTGGCCCTGGACAAGCCCAGCGAGCGCGAGCAGACCCAGTGGTACTTCCAGCGCTACGTGCAGCACCTGCCCGCCGCCGGGGAGATCGTGCTGTTCGACCGGTCCTGGTACAACCGCGCCGGCGTCGAACGGGTCATGGGCTACGCCACCGACGAGCAGTACGAGCGCTTCACCCGGCAGGCGCCGGAGTTCGAGCGGATGCTCGTCGACAGCGGCATCTGCCTGGTCAAGTTCTGGTTCTCGGTCTCGCGCCGCGAGCAGCGCACCCGGTTCATCGTCCGGCAGCTCGACCCGGTCCGGCAGTGGAAGCTCTCCCCGACCGACCTCGCCTCGCTGGACCGCTGGGACGACTACACCGCGGCCAAGGAGGCGATGTTCGCCGCCACCGACACCCCCTGGGCGCCGTGGACGGTCATCAAGAGCAACGACAAGAAGCGGGCCCGCATCGAGGCGATGCGGTACCTGCTGTGCCGGTCGGAGTACGACGGCAAGGACGAGCGCGTGGTCGGCCGCCCCGACCCGAACATCGTCGTCGCCGCCGCCGACGTCCTGGAGTCCGACCGGGAGGCGCTGGAGACGGCGCAGGCGTCCTGACGACGCCCGACACCGACCCTACGCGCCGGTAACTTGCGAGGTAACCTCCGCCACATGTCGCTCGCCGAAGAGATGGACACGGTCACCGCTGCCGCCGCGGGCACGGTCGACCGGCACGCCACCACCGAGACGTTCGAGTCCACCGATCCGGCCACCGGCGCCGTCGTCGGCGTCTTCCCCGTGCACGACGCCGACGCCGTCCGCGAGACGGTCGAGAAGGCCCGCCCGGCCGCCGAGGCCTGGCAGGCCCTCGGGTACGACGGCCGCAAGCAGCGGCTGGCCGCCTACCGCGGCTACCTCGCCCGGCGGATGCACGAGCTGGCCGACCTGGTGCACCGCGAGAACGGCAAGCCGCACGCCGACGCCATCCTCGAGATCACCCTGGCCGTCGACCACCTCGCGTGGGCCGGCGGGCACGCCCGCACGACCCTCGGCCCGCGCCGGGTGAGCGCCGGCCTGCTCGCCGCCAACCACGCCGCGTACCTGGAGTACCAGCCGCTCGGCGTCATCGGCGTCATCGGCCCGTGGAACTACCCGGTGTTCACGCCGATGGGCTCGATCGCCTACGCGCTGGCCGCCGGCAACGCGGTCGTGTTCAAGCCGTCGGAGCACACCCCCGCCGTCGGCGCGTGGCTGGCCGCCGCCTGGCGGGCCGCCGTCCCCGACGCGGCCGACGCCTTCCAGGTGGTCACCGGCTCCGGCGAGACCGGCGGCGCGCTGTGCCGCGCCGGCGTCGACAAGGTGGCGTTCACCGGCTCGGCGCCGACCGGCAAGAAGGTCATGGCCGCCTGCGCGGAGAACCTGGTGCCCGTGCTCATGGAGCTCGGCGGCAAGGACGCGATGATCGTCGACGACGACGCCGACGTCGCCGCGGCCGCCGACGCGGCGGTGTGGGGCGGGCTGAGCAACGCCGGGCAGACCTGCATCGGCATCGAGCGCGTGTACGCCACCGAGAAGGTCTACGACGCCTTCGTCGCCGAGGTGCGCCGCAAGGTCGAGGGGCTGCGGCCGGGGTCGGACGACGACGCCGCCTACGGGCCCATGACCATGGCGTCGCAGGCCGACGTGGTGCGCCGCCACCTCGAGGACGCGACGGCGAACGGCGGGCGGGCGCTGGTCGGCGGCACCGTGGACGGCGGGTTCATCGCCCCGACCGTGCTGGTCGGCGTGCCCGAGACCTCCGCCGCCGTCCGCGAGGAGACCTTCGGCCCGACGCTGACCATCACGAAGGTGCGCGACGCCGAGGAGGCGCTCGAGCGGACCAACGCCACGACCTACGGCCTGGCCGGCGCGGTGTTCTCGCGGTCCAAGGACAAGGCGATGGACCTCGCCCGGCGCATGCGCAGCGGGATGACGTCGGTCAACTCGGTGCTCACCTTCGCCTCGGTGCCGGCGCTGCCCTTCGGCGGCGTGGGCGACAGCGGCTTCGGCCGCATCCACGGCGAGGACGGCCTCAAGGAGTTCACCCGGGCCAAGGCGATCACCCGGAGGAAGTTCCCCCTCCCGGTCGACCTGATGAGCTTCGGCCGGCCGGCGCAGGCCGCCGACGCCCTCGCCCGGGTGATGGGCCTCGTGCACGGGCGGCACCGCTGATGGCGGCGTACGACGTCGTCGTCGTCGGGGCGGGCTCGGCCGGTGCCGCACTGGCCGGGCGGCTGTCGGAGGACCCGTCGCTGCAGGTGCTCCTGCTCGAGGCCGGCGGCTCCGACGACGTCCTCGAGGTCAAGGTCCCCGCGGCGCTGTACAAGCTGTGGCGCACCCGCCGGGACTGGAACTACACCACCGAGCCGCAGCCCGGCCTCGACGGCCGCCGGCTGTTCTGGCCGCGCGGCAAGATGCTCGGCGGCTCGTCGTCGTTCAACGCGATGATCTACGTCCGCGGCGCGGCGGCCGACTACGACGAGTGGGCCAAGCTCACCGGCGACGACTCCTGGTCCTACGACCACGTGCTGCCGCTGTTCACGCGCATGGAGGACAACGCCCGCGGCGCCGGCGACCACCACGGCGTCGGCGGCCCGCTGCGGGTGGAGGACCTCCGCTCGCCGCACCGGTGGAGCCGCGCCGTCGTCCAGGCCGCGGTGGCGGCCGGCTACCCGCGCAACGAGGACTTCAACGGGCCCACCCAGGAGGGAGTCGGCTTCTACCAGGTCACCCAGCGGCGGGGCCGGCGCTGGTCGGTCGCCGACGCCTACCTGCGGCCGGCGCTGGACCGGCCGAACCTGACGGTGCTCACCGGGGCGCACGCGACCCGGGTGCTGGTCGAGGGCGGCCGCGCCACCGGCGTCGAGTACCGCCACGGCGGCGCGCTGCACACCGTCCGCGCCGCGGCCGAGGTGGTGCTCGCCGGCGGCGCGATCAACTCGCCGCAGCTGCTCCTGCTCTCGGGCATCGGCCCGGCCGAGCACCTGCGCGAGGTCGGCGTGGACGTCGTCCACGACCTGCCCGGCGTCGGCCAGGGGCTGCAGGACCACCCGCTGGTGCCGGTCATCTGGCACGTGCGCAGCGGCAGGTCGCTGTTCCGGGCCGAGTCGCCGTCGGGCTATGCGCAGTGGTTCGGCGCCCGCCGCGGCCCGCTGACGTCGAACCTGGCCGAGGCGGGGCTGTTCACCCGCTCCCGCGACGACCTCGCCGAGCCCGACCTGCAGTTCCACTTCCTGCCGGTCAAGTTCTGGCGGCAGGCCGAGGTCGACCCGGACGTCGACGCCTTCACCGCCGCCACCGTGCTGGTGCACGTGCACTCGCGCGGCTCGGTGCGGCTGCGCTCGGCCGACCCGTCGTGGGCGCCGGCGATTGACGCCGGCTACCTCACCGACGAGCGCGACCTCGACGCCCTGGTCGCCGGCGTGGGCAAGGCCCGGGAGATCGCGCAGACGGCGCCGCTGGCCCCCGTGCTCGCCGAGGAGTGGTCGCCGGGCGGAACGGTGTCGGGACGGGAGGCGCTGCGGGCGAAGGTCCGCGCCACCCTCGAGTCGCTCTACCACCCGGTGAGCTCCTGCCGGATGGGCGTCGACGACCTCGCCGTCGTCGACCCCCAGCTGAAGGTGCACGGCCTCGAGGGCCTGCGGGTGGTGGACGCCTCGGTGATGCCGACGCTGGTCCGCGGCAACACCAACGCGCCGACGATCATGATCGCCGAGCGGGCCGCGGACCTGATCCGCGGCCGCAGCGTCGACCCCGCCCTGACCGCCGCTTCCTGACCGCTCCCGGCGCCGGGAGCGGCAGCGGTCAGCAGGGCAGACCGAGGTCGACCTCGGCGCAGAGGTCGTCGACGACGGGCAGGTCCCCCGTGCCGGTGGCGGGGTCGGCCCGGCCGGAGGCGAGCAGGACGACGGTCACCGTCACGGCGACGGCGAGGACGACGGCGGCGAGGGCGAGCTCCGCGTCCTCGCCGAGGCCCGGGCCGACGAGCCCGGCCCGGCGATGCCGTGGGCGCTCCTCGCGGGCCTGCACCAGCTGATCCCGTGCGACTACGACATCAGCTACCAGCACCACGACTACCGGCACCGCCGGACGCTGCTCATGCAGGGTGTCGAGCTCGCCGGTGACCGCTTCGGGCCCGTCGGTCCGGACCCGCCGACACCGGAGCACCCGTTCTGGCCGCTGTCCTGGCGGGGCGTGTGCTCGTGGGCCCAGCGCACGGGCGACATGAGCGTCGTCCACAGCGGGGACGCCTACGCCTCGGACCGCGAGCGGGGGGCCGACCCGATGACCGACCTCCTCCCGGGCATCCACCACGAGATGGTCCTGACCCTGCCCGCGCCCCCGGGCGAGGCGCGACGCATCCTCTCCCGCGGCTGACGCCGCGGGAGAGGGAAGTGCTGGCGCTGGCGGCGGCCGGCTGGTCCTACGCCGAGATCGCCGCGCAGCTGTTCCTGTCGGTCGGCACGGTGCGCAAGCACATGGAGCACGTCCGGGAGCGGCTCGGCGTGCACAGCATCGCCGCGGCGTCCGCCGTGGCGATGCCGCACGCCCCCCGGGCCGCCGCGTCAGCCGTGGGTCGAGGCGGCGGCGGCCTGCACCGGTGACGGCGGCAGCCCGGCGGACGAGCCGTCCCGCGGGCCGCGGCGGACCGAGATCGACAGCGCCGAGGCCAGCAGGCAGAGCAGCCCGGCGGCGTACCAGGCCGGGTTGTAGGAGCCGGTGAGGTCGCGGACGACGCCGCCGCCGAACGCGGCGATCGCCGAGCCGACCTGGTGGGCGGCGAAGACCCAGCCGAACACCACCGGCGCGCGGGCGCCGAAGTACTCGCGGCACAGCGCCAGGGTCGGCGGCACGGTGGCCACCCAGTCCAGCCCGTAGAAGACGATGAACGCCACCATCGACAGCCCCACGCCCGGCGCGAACAGCGAGGGCAGCAGGAACAGCGACAGCCCGCGGAACAGGTAGTAGGTGAGCAGCAGCAGCCGCGGGTCGTAGCGGTCGGTCAGCCAGCCGGAGAAGATCGTGCCGGCGATGTCGAAGATCCCGACCACGGCGAGCAGGCCCGCGGCGGTGGTGACCGGCATGCCGTGGTCGTGCGCCGCCGGGATGAAGTGCGGCTGGACCAGGCCGTTGGTCGAGGCGCCGCAGACCATGAAGCTCACGGCCAGCACCCAGAAGACCCGGCTGCGCGCGGCGTCGGCCAGGCCGCGCAGCGCGGTGCGCGCCGCGCCGGTGCGCACCGGGTCGACGTCGTCGGCGGCGGTGCCGCCGTAGGGGACGACGCCCACGTCGCGCGGCCGGTCGCGCAGCAGCCACGCCACCAGCGGGACGACGGCCAGGGCGGCCGCGGTGGTGCCCAGCGCCGCCGTCCGCCACCCCCAGCGCGCGTCGGCCCACGCGACCAGCGGGAGGAACACCAGCTGCCCGGCCGCGCCGCCCGCGGTGAGGATGCCGCTGACCAGGCCGCGGCGGGCCACGAACCAGCGGCCGGTCACGGTCGCCACGAGGGCCAGCGCCATCGAGCCCGTGCCCAGGCCGACCAGCAGGCCCCAGAGGACGATGAGCTGCCAGCTCGCCGTCATGAACACGGTCAGGCCGCTGCCGAGCGCGGTGAGCAGCAGCGCCGCCATCACCACCCGGCGGATCCCGAAGCGCTCCATGAGCGCGGCGGCGAACGGCGCGGTCAGCCCGTAGAGGGCCATGTTGACGGCGACGGCGGCCGAGATCGTGGAGACCGACCAGCCGAACTCGGCGTGCAGCGGGTCGATGAGCACGCCGGGGACGGCGCGGAACGCGGCCGCGCCGACGAGGGCCAGGAAGGTCACCGCGGCCACCCACCAGGCGGGGTGGATCCGGCGGGCCGGCGCAGCGGTGCTCGTCACGACGGTCGAGGATGCCGGACGGCTCCCGGTGCGACGAGTGGCCGGACGGTCAACATGTGCAAGGATCCGGCCATGACGCCGTCCGCACCGCACGAGGTGGCCGTCGTGGCGCTCGACCGGGTGGTCGCCTGGGAGCTCGGCCTCCCCCACCGCCTGCTCGGCCTCGCCGAGGACGGCTCCGGCAACCCGCTGTACCGGGCCCGCGTCGGCAGCGTCGACGGCGGACCGGTGCGGACGTCGGACGGCTTCACCGTCCAGCCCGACCACGACCTCTCCCTGCTGGACGGCGCGCAGACCGTCGTCATCCCCGGGATGGAGGGCGGCCCGGCGCTCGAGCGGGGCGAGATCCCCGACGCGCTGCGCACCGCCCTGCGCGCGGCCGGCGGGCGCGCCCGGCTGGTCTCCCTCTGCACCGGCGCCTCCGTGCTCGCCGCGGCCGGGCTGCTCGACGGCCGGCCGGCGGCCACCCACTGGCGCGACACCGAGCAGTTCCGCCGGGTGTTCCCGGCCGTGCACCTCGACCCCGACGTCCTCTTCGTCGACGACGGCGACGTGCTCACCTCGGCCGGGGTCGCCGCCGGCATCGACCTGCTGCTGCACCTGGTGCGGCGCGACCACGGCAGCGAGGTGGCCAACCGGGTCGCCCGGCGCAACGTCGTCGCCCCGTGGCGGGACGGCGGGCAGGCGCAGTTCGTCGAGCGCCCCGTGCCCGAGGACGGCGGCAGCGGGACGGCGGCCACCCGCATCTGGGCGCTCGACCGGCTCGGCGAGCCGCTGACGCTGGCCGACCTCGCCGGGCACGCGCACATGAGCGTGCGCACCTTCACCCGCCGCTTCCGCGAGGAGACCGGCGACTCGCCGCTGCGCTGGCTGGCGGCCCAGCGGATCTCGCTGGCCCGGCACCTGCTGGAGTCGACCGACGCCTCGGTCGACAGCGTCGCCGCGCAGGCCGGCTTCGGCACGCCCGCCTCGCTGCGCGCGCACCTGCGGGCGGCGCTCGGCGTCTCCCCGCAGGCCTACCGGCGCACCTACCGGGGCACCGGTGTGACCGGGCACTCGTCGGTCGCACGACCCGCCTGAGCCCCGCGTCTGGTTGAGTGGGGGGTACCGGCGCCGCCCTCGCTCATCCCGAGCAGGACTCGACGTCGGGCCCGGGCAGCGCCACCGAGGCGCGCCAGGCCGTTCGACGTCCCCCGCCGGCGCGCGTTCCCCGCTGCGCTGCGGACGACGACGGCCACCAGAGACGTCGAGGAAGTCCGTGACCCGCCCTGCTCCGCAGTCCGACAGCACGCCCACCCGCACCCGCCGCCGCCGCGGTGGCCGCGGTCGCGGCAGCCGCCCCGCCACCCTGCCCGCCCCGGTCGAGACGGCCGTCGAGGCCCCGGTCCTCCCGGTCGGCGCCGAGGCCACCGTCCTGCCGACCGACACCACGTTCGAGGCCCTGGGCGTCCCCGCCCCGCTCGTCGAGGTGCTCGCCGCCAGCGGCATTACCGCACCGTTCCCGATCCAGGTCGCCACGCTGCCCGACAGCCTCGCCGGCCGGGACGTGCTCGGCCGCGGTCGCACCGGCTCGGGCAAGACGCTGGCGTTCGGCTTGCCGCTGGTCGCCCGGCTGGCCGCCTCCGACAGCCGCCGGACGCCGCGGAGGCCCCGCGCGCTCGTCCTCGTGCCCACCCGCGAGCTGGCCAACCAGGTCCTCGCCGTCGTCGAGCCGCTGGCCCGCGCGCTCGGCATGAGCGCGACGACGATCTTCGGCGGCGTCGGCCAGAACCCGCAGGTGCAGGCTCTGGCCCGCGGCGTGGACGTCGTCATCGCCTGCCCCGGCCGGCTCGAGGACCTCATCGGCCAGGGGCACGCCGACCTCTCCGCCGTCGAGATCACCGTGCTCGACGAGGCCGACCACATGGCCGACCTCGGTTTCCTGCCCGGCGTCAAACGGCTGCTGGACCGCACGCCGAAGGGTGGCCAGCGGCTGCTGTTCTCGGCGACGCTGGACAACGGCGTCGACGTCCTGGTGAAGCGCTACCTCACCGCCCCGACGACGCACTCGGTCGACCCCGCGGTCGCCCCCGTCGCGACGATGACCCACCACGTCTTCCAGGTGGCCGCCGCCGACAAGGCCGAGGTGGTCCGCCAGCTCGCCTCCGGCCTCGGCCGCAGCGTGCTGTTCACGCGCACCAAGCACCAGGCGAAGAAGCTGGCCAAGCAGCTGACCGCGGCCGGTGTGCCCGCCGTCGACCTGCACGGCAACCTCAGCCAGAACGCCCGCGAGCGCAACCTCGAGGCGTTCAGCACCGGCAGCACGCGCGTCCTGTGCGCCACCGACATCGCCGCCCGCGGCATCCACGTCGACGACGTCTCGCTCGTCGTGCACGTCGACCCGCCGGCCGAGCACAAGGCCTACCTGCACCGCTCCGGGCGCACCGCCCGCGCCGGCGCCGGCGGCACCGTGGTGACCGTCTGCACGCCCGACCAGGCCGGCGAGGTGCGCACGCTGGCCCGCCAGGCCGGCATCCGCCCGACCGTCACCGCCGTCCGGCCCGGGGCCGCGGAGATCACCGCGCTCTCCGGCCCGGCCGCGCCGTACGTCGAGCCGGCGCCCGCGCCGACCGCGCAGCCGCAGGCCGCCGGCGGTGGCCGTCGTCGCCGCGGCGGTTCGTCGGGGAAGCCCGCGACGGCCGGATCGGCGGGGGCGACCGGCCGCCCGACCGGACCGGCCCGCACGCGCGCCGAGCTGGCCGCGCGGGCCGGGACGATGTCGGCCGCCTCGTTCAGCGCCCGCTCCCGCCGGGGTCGCTGACCGGGCGGTTGACCGGCCGGGTGGTGGGCACTGTCCGCGCATGGCCCTGCCCATCACCCTCTCCGAGATCCCGGCCCGCGTCTCGGCCGGCGCGTTCATCCTCAACAGCGGCCTCGGCAAGCGCGGCGCCGACGAGGCGACCGCCGCCGGCATGCACGGCTTCGCCGTCGGCACGTACCCGTTCCTCGGATCGGTGCCGCCGCAGCAGTTCCTGAAGTACCTCTCGACCACCGAGATCGTGCTCGGGGCCGCCCTGCTGACGCCGTTCGTGCCGACCGTCGTGGCCGGCACGGCGCTGACCGCCTTCTCCGGAGGTCTGCTCGGGCTCTACCTGCGCACGCCCGGCATGCGTAAGGAGGGCAGCCTGGCACCGACCCAGGAGGGGCTGGCGCTGGCCAAGGACGCCTGGCTCGCCGGCATCGGCCTGTCGATCGTGCTGCGCGGGCTCAGCGGGCCGAGCGTCTCGGTGCGCAAGGCCGAGAAGCGGGCGCGCCGGGCCGAGAAGGCCGGCCGCCGCGAGGCCCGCAAGGCCGCGCGCACGTCCTGAGGTCAGCTGCCGGGCAGTTGGACGACGTGCACGATCCGGCGGCGCCGGCCCTCCCCCGGGCCGGCCGCCATCCGCTCCAGCAGCAGGGCGCGCAGCGCGAGCACGAACGAGGAGAACTCCTCGTCGGTCTGCCACAGGGCGACCGTGCGGTAGCCGACGCCGTCACCCGCGAGGTCGGGAGGCTCACCGGCGCCGTCGAGGTAGCGGTCGAAGTCCGCGAGGACACCGGCGACGAAGGTGCCGAACGCGTTCCGGTGCTCCTCCCCGGACAGGGAGGCGAGCTCGGCGGCACTCGGTGACGCCGCCCGGTCCACCAGCCGGTAGCTGCGCTCGGTGGCGCCGCGGACCCGGCGCTCGCCCACCACCTCCAGCACGCCGGCCTCGGCGAGGACGCCGACGTGCCGGTACAGCGTGGCCGCGGGCACGTCGGACAGCTCGGCCCGCAGGTCGGCCGTGGTCAGCGTCCGGCCGCCGAGGAACGTCTGGACGACGCGCAGCCGGACGGGGTGCAGGAGCAGGTCCGCGGTCACCATCCGACTCCACCGTTCTCATGTTTGACATCGGTCGCAGCGATGAGAATAATCGAGGCATGGCCACCCTGCAACGCACCGCTGACACCGTCCGCGTCTCCTTCACCCCCGCCGAGAAGCTGGGCGGCCTCGTACGAGACCTCGAGGTCCCCCGCAGCGCGGTCACCGGCGTCGCTCTCGTGACCGACCCCCTCGCCGACCTGCGGGGCCTGCGCGCGCCCGGCCTGGGGGTGCCCGGTGTCCGCAAGATCGGCACCTGGCGCCGGCGGGGCACCCGCACGCTGGTCAGCATCCGGCGGCACCAGCCCGCCGTCCGGGTCGACCTCTCCGGCCAGCGCTACGACACCCTGCTCATCGGGGCGGACGACGCCGCGGCGCTCGCCGCCGAGCTCGGCGGCTGACGTGCGCGAGATCCGCCTCGTCACCCCCGGCGGCCTGGCCGGCACCCTCGCGCTCCCCGAGGCGCCCGGTCCGGTGCCGGCGGTCCTGATCGCCTCGGGCTCGGGGCCGCTCGACCGCGACAGCAACCACAAGCGGGCCCGGTTCGACGTCGCCCGCCAGCTGGCGCACGCCCTCGCCGACGCGGGGCTGGCCTCGCTGCGCTACGACAAGCGCGGCGTCGGCGAGAGCCCCGGCGACTGGCGCCGCGTCGGCCTGCTGCAGAACGTCGACGACCTCGGCGAGGTCCTCGACGCGCTCGCCGCCCGCCCGGAGGTCGACCCCGGCCGCCTGCTGCTCGCCGGCCACAGCGAGGGTGCGCTGCTCGCCGCGGCCCTGGCCGCCCGCGGGGCACCGGTCGCCGGCGTCGTCCTGCTGTCGTCGTCGGCCACCCCCGGCGACGAGCTGCTGCGCTGGCAGGCGAGGCAGATCGCGCCCACGCTGCCCGCGCCGGTCCGCGGGCTGCTGCGGCTGCTGCGCACCGATCTGGAGGCGAGGGTCGCGCGCAACCACGAGAAGATCCGCGCGACCACCACCGACGTCGCCCGCATCGACGGGGCGCGGCTCAACGCCCGGTGGACCCGCGAGTTCCTCGACCACGACCCGCGCGCCGACCTCCGTCGCATCACCGTCCCGGTGCTGGCGGTGACCGGCGCCAAGGACCTGCAGGTCGACCCCGCAGACCTCGACGTCGTCGCCGCGACCGTGCCCGGCCCGGTCACCGTGCACCGCGTCCCCGACCTGACGCACACCCTGCGCCGGCAGCCCGGGGCGCCGTCGCTCTCCGCCTACCGCCGTGAGCTGCGCGAGCCGGTCGACGCGGAGGTGCTCGACCTGGTGGCGGGGTGGTGCCGTGCGGTGACGGCGCTCGGGGCGAGCGCCTAGCGCGCGCGAAGGTCTGGTCCCCGGTTGCGGAACCGGGCAGAGTCGCCCGCACCCGGAGGACTCACACGGTCTTCACAGGCAGCGGAGGGTTCCGGGAGTTCCTACAAGGTTGCAGTATCTGGCCAGCGGGATCGCGCGCCGTCCGGGGCGCCGGCCGCCGGTCCGTGAGGAGGCACCGTGTTCCATGCCCGCCGACGTTCCGCCGCCGTGGTGCTCGCCGTCGCGCTCGGCGCCCTCACCGCGTGCGGGGGCGGCGACGACGAGGGCGGCGACGCCGCCTCGGGTACGACCACGACCAGCAGCAGCAGCGCCACGTCCAGCGCGCCCGCCGAGACCAGCGCCGCCGAGACCAGCTCGAGCGCCCCGGCGGAGACCCAGGCCCTGGCCGTGAGCTCGGTCGACTTCGACTTCGAGATGGACAGCACCCAGCTGGCCGCCGGCGAGTACGAGATCACGCTGACCAACAACGGGGACGCCACCCACGACCTCGTCGTCGAGCGCGACGGCTCCGACGTCGCGGCCAGCGAGCAGATCGGCCCTGGCGAGTCCAGCACCTTCACCGTCACCCTCGAGCCCGGCTCGTACGCCTTCTACTGCTCCATCGGCAACCACCGGCAGATGGGCATGGAGGTCGACGTCACCGTCTCCTGACCAGGAAGAGGTGTCCGCGATGACCACGGCGACCGCACCGGCCCGCACCGGGTCCGGGGCCCTGATCTGGGTGCTGCGCCTGCTCGGCGCCGCCGCCCTGGTCGGGCTGGCCTGGATCCACTGGTACCTGTGGCAGCAGGGCTACGACTCGATCGACGTCATCGGCCCGTCGTTCCTCGCCAGCGTCGTCCTGGGGATCGGCGGTGCGCTGCTGGTCCTGGTCACCCCGCTGCGCTGGCTGCCGGTCGCGGCGGTGCTCGGGGCGCTGCTGTGCCTGGGCACGCTCGGGGCGCTGATCGTCTCCACGACCGTCGGCCTGTTCGGCTTCAAGGAGTCGACGGCGGCGGAGCTGTGGTGGGAGTCGTTCTGGGTGGAGGCGGCGGGCTTCGTCGTCCTGGCGGTGCTGGCCGTGGTCGCCGCCCGCCGCCGACGCACCTGACGCCGGCGCCCGACTTCTGCCGAGATCGCGTGATCTCGGCAGCTCAGCGCCCCTGACGTGCCGAGATCACGCGATCTCGGCACATCAGGGGCGCGATGCTCCTAGTTGCCGCTGGAGAAGGCGGCGTCGAAGGCGGCCGCCGGCGGGTCGAAGGCCAGCCGCCGGACGAACGCCAGCGCCTCGGGGGCGCCGACGAGCCGGTCCATGCCGGCGTCCTCCCACTCCACCGAGATCGGCCCGTCGTAGCCGATCGTGTTGAGCATCCGGAAGCACGCCTCCCACGGGACGTCGCCGTGGCCGGTGGAGACGAAGTCCCAGCCGCGCCGCGGGTCGGCCCACGGCAGGTGGGAGCCCATGCGGCCGTTGCGGCCGTTGCCCACCTGGCGCTTCGCGTCCTTGCAGTCGACGTGGTAGATCCGGTCCTTGAAGTCCCAGATGAACGAGACCGGGTCCAGGTCCTGCCAGACGAAGTGGCTCGGGTCCCAGTTGAGGCCGAACGCCTCGCGGTGGCCGATGGCCTCCATGGTGCGGACCGTCGTCCAGTAGTCGTAGGCGATCTCCGACGGGTGCACCTCGTGCGCGAACCGGACGCCGACCTCGTCGAAGACGTCGAGGATCGGGTTCCAGCGGGCGGCGAAGTCGGCGTAGCCGTCCTCGACCATCGACTCGGGCACCGGCGGGAACATCGCCACGGTCTTCCAGATCTTCGACCCGGTGAACCCGACGACGGTCTTCACCCCGAGCTTGGCCGCCGCGCGGGCGGTCAGCTTCATCTCCTCGGCGGCCCGCCGGCGCACGCCCTCGGGGTCGCCGTCGCCCCAGACGCGCTTGTTGACGATGTCGCGGTGCCGCTCGTCGATCGGGTCGTCGCAGACCGCCTGGCCGTTGAGGTGGTTGGAGATGGCCCACACCTTGAGGCCGTACTTGTCCAGCAGCGCGAGGCGCTCCTGCACGTAGGCGTCGTCGTTCGCGGCGCGCTCGACGTCGAGGTGGTCGCCCCAGCAGGCGATCTCCAGGCCGTCGTAGCCCCACTCGGAGGCGAGCCGGGCCACCTCCTCGAACGGCAGGTCGGCCCACTGGCCGGTGAACAGCGTGATGGGACGGGGCATGCGGAACTCCCTCAGATCGCGGTGAAGGTCGAGTGGTCGGCGGCGCTGCGCTCCACCGCCGCGAGCACCCGCTGCACCTGCAGCCCGTCGGCGAACGACGGCGTGGGGTCCTCGCCCGCGGCGATGGCGGTCAGCAGGTCGACGACCTGGTGGGTGAAGCCGTGCTCGTACCCCAGGCCGTGCCCGGCCGGCCACCAGGCGGCGACGTAGGGGTGGTCGGGCTCGGTGACGACGATGCGCCGGAACCCGGCGGTCGCGGCCGGCCCGGTCGCGTCGAGGAAGTGCAGGACGTTCATGTCCTCGAAGTCGAACGCGACGCTGCCTTCCGAGCCGTTGATCTCGATCCGGATGGCGTTCTTGCGGCCGGTGGCGAACCGGGTGGCCTCGAAGACGCCGAAGGCGCCGCCGTCGAAGCGCGCCAGGAACGCGGCGGCGTCGTCGACCGTGACCTGGCCGACGCCCTCGCCGCCGACGCCGGAGAGCGCGCCGCCGGCGGCGGCCAGCGGCCGCTCCTTGACGAACGTCTCCAGCATGCCGCTGACCCCGGTGATCGCCTGGCCGGTGATGTACTGCGCCAGGTCGATGATGTGCGCCCCGATGTCGCCGAGCGCGCCGGAGCCGGCCTTGTCCTTCTCCAGCCGCCACGACATCGGCGCCGACGGGTCGGCGATCCAGTCCTGCAGGTACTGCGCGCGCACGTGCCGGATCTCGCCGAGCCGGCCCTCCGCGACCAGCTGCCGGGCCAGGCCGATCGCCGGCACCCGGCGGTAGGTGAAGCCGACCATGGAGCGGACGCCGCGGGCCGCGGCGCGGGCGGCGGCCTCGGCCATCGCCTCGCCCTCGGCCACGGTGTTGGCCAGCGGCTTCTCGCAGAGCACGTGCTTGCCGGCCTCGAGCGCCGCGATGGCGATCTCGGCGTGCGTGTCGCCGGGCGTGCAGACGTCGACGAGGTCGACGTCGTCGCGCTCGAGCAACCGGCGCCAGTCGGTCTCGGTCTCCTGCCAGCCGAGGCGGGCGGCGGCGTCCTCGAGCCGGGCCTTGTCGCGGCCGACGAGCACGCGCAGCTCCGGCTGCAGCGGGAGGTCGAAGAAGTGCGGGGCGGTGCGCCAGGCCTGCGAGTGCGCGGCGCCCATGAAGGCGTAGCCGATCAGGCCGACACCGAGGGTGGGGGGCATGTGCGGGTCTCCCGGGAGGTGCGGTGCCGCCGGGGAGCGGGAGCTCCCCGGCGGCACCGCTGGGTGGGTCAGGACTCGAAGGCGCGGTCGATGTACTGGTCGACGTTCTCCGCCGTGACGACGGGGGCGTTCAGCACGATCGTGCGCGGGACCTCCGGGGAGATGAGGTCGGACAGCGACTTCTCCTGGGCGATCAGGCGGGCCAGGCGGATGCCGTCGGCGGCCTGCGTGTGCGGGTAGATGACGGTCGCCTGCAGCACGGAGTCACCGGACTGGATCTCCCGCATCGCGTTCGCCGAGCCGGCGCCGCCGACCATGATGAACTCGTCGCGGCCGGCGGCCTCGATGGCGGCCAGGACGCCGACGCCCTGGTCGTCGTCGTGGTTCCACAGCGCGTCGATCTGCGGCGCGGCCTGGAGCAGGTTCGCCGCGGCCTCCTCGCCGCCCTCGACGGTGAAGTCCGCCGCCACCCGGTTGCTCACCTCGAGACCGCAGTCGGACAGCGCGTCGGCGAAGCCCTGGCTGCGGTCCTGGGTCAGCGGCAGCGAGTCGATGCCGGCGATCTCGGCGACGATCGCGTCGGGGTTGTCGCCCACCTGCTCGCAGATGTACGTGCCGGCGGAGACGCCCATGCCGTAGTTGTCGCCGAGGATCGTGGCGCGGGCGGCGAACGGGCTGTTGAACTCGCGGTCGACGTTGATGACCGGGATGCCGGCCTCCATCGCCTGCAGCGCGACCGGGGTCATCGCGTCGCCGTCGAACGGCAGCAGCACGATCACGTCGACGCCCTCGTTGATGAAGGTCTCGACCTGGCTGATCTGCGTGCTGACGTCGTTGGTGCCCTCGGCGACCTGCAGCTCGACGTCGCCGTACTCCTCGGCCGCGGCGCGGGCGGCCTCGGTGATGCCGGCCATCCAGCCGTGGTCGGCGGCGGGGGCCGAGAAACCGATGGTGACGGTCTCGCCCTCCTCGTCGTTCGAGCTGGCGGCGTTGGAGCCGCCGCCGTCCCCGGACTCCTCCTCGGGGGTGTTGCTGGTGCAGCCGGCCACGAGCGCGCCGGCTGCGATCAGGCCCACGGCCGTGGGCATCAGGCGCCGGAACCGGCGCTGCCGCACTGCAGACATCGATCTCTCCTCGGTTGAACGGGCTCTGCGACGCAGAGCCGGTCCTGGTCCGGTGGACCGGGTGGTCCACCGGGGTCGTGCCGACCGGGCGCGGGACTCCGCGCCGGGTCAGGTCGTGGGGGTGGTGGGGGCGGCCGGCGGGGCGGCCGATCCCCCGGAGACGACGCCGCCGGGTCCACCGGGGGCGCGCGCGGACCGCAGCCGGCCCTCGCGGCTGGCCAGCCGCTGCTGCAGCAGGACGGCGAGCACGATGATCACGCCGCGGGCGACGTTCTGGGCGGAGCTGGACAGGTTGTTCAGGGTGAAGACGTTGCCCAGCGTGGTGAAGAGCAGCACGCCCAGGACGGTGCCGACGATCGTGCCGCGGCCGCCGATGAGCAGCGTCCCGCCGATGACGACGGCGGCGATCGCGTCGAGCTCGTAGAGCGTGCCGTGGGTGGAGCTGCCGGTCGTCGTCCGGGCCATGAGCATGACCGCGGCGATGCCGCAGGTGACGCCGGAGAGCACGTAGAGCCAGACGGTGTGCCGCTGCACCCGGATGCCGGCCAGGCGGGCGGCCTCGGCGTTGCCGCCGACGGCGAAGGTGCGCCGGCCGAAGGTGGTCCGGTTGAGCAGCACCCAGCCGATCGCCGCGACCAGGGCGAAGATGATCACCAGGGCCGGGACGCCGAGCACGCTGGCGTTGAAGAAGTCGAGGAAGTCCTCGTCGCGGACGATCTGCGTGCGCCGGTTGCTCAGGATCTCGGCCAGGCCGCGGGCGGCGGCCAGCATGGCCAGCGTCGCGATGAACGCGGCGAGCTTGCCGTACGCGATGACCACGCCGTTGACCAACCCGCAGCCGGCGCCCACCGCGATCGCGGTGAAGACCATGACGATCCAGTGGAAGTCCTCGGCCATGGTCTGCGTGGCCAGCGTGGTGGCCCAGACCGAGGACAGCGCCACGATGGCGCCCACCGACAGGTCGATGCCGCCGCCGATGATCACGAAGGTCATGCCCACGCTGACCACGCCGATGACCGCGGCCAGCCGCAGGATCGTGAGCACGTTGTCGACGTCGGCGAACCGGTCGCCGGCGGTGATGACGCCGACGACGCAGAGGATCACGAGGGCGACGACGAGGCCGAGCAGCCGGCCGAACGGGCCGGCCATCAGCCCCGGGCCGCGGCTCGGGCCCGTCGCGGTGGTCGACCCACCCGTGGTCGTGCTGGTCGGCGCGCTCATGCTGCGTCCCCTCCGTGCCGGGTACCTGCGGGGACGTCGACCGTCCCCTCCATGACCATGTCGAGCACCGCGTGCTCGTCGAGGGCGCCGGCCGGCCGTTCGGCCACGACGGCGCCGTCCGAGACGACGAGGACCCGGTCGGCCAGACCGAGGACCTCGGGGATCTCGCTGGAGACCACGACGACCGCCACCCCGCGGTCGGCGAGGGTGCGGATCAGGGCGTAGATCTCCGACCGCGCGCCGACGTCGACGCCGCGGGTGGGCTCGTCGAGCAGCAGCACCTTGCAGTCGCGCAGCAGCCAGCGGGCCAGGACGACCTTCTGCTGGTTGCCGCCGGAGAGGGTGCGCACCTCGCGCTCGACGTCGGCAGGCCGGACCTCCAGCGCGGTCACCTGCTCGCGGGCCGCGGCCCGCTCGGCGCCGCGGGCGAGGAAGCCGGTGCGGGCGAAGCGCGCCAGGCTCGAGATGCTGATGTTGCGGTAGACCGCCTCGCCGAGCAGCAGCGCCTGGCTCTTGCGCTCCTCCGGCGCCAGGCCGATGCCGGCGGCCACCGCCGAGCCGACGTCCCCCGACCGCAGCCGCTTGCCGGCGACCCGGACCGAGCCGGCGCTGGCCCGGCGGGCGCCGTAGACGGTCTCCAGGATCTCCGACCGGCCCGAGCCGACCAGGCCGGCCAGGCCGACGATCTCGCCGGGGCGGACGGTGAACGAGACGTCGGCGAAGTGCCCGGTCAGCGACAGGCCCTCCACCTCGAGCACCGGCGCCTGGTCGGCCGCCACGTCGGTCCGCCGCTCGGGGAAGACGTACTCGATGTCACGGCCGGTCATCAGCGTGATGACCTGGCGGGTGGGGGTCTCGCGGACCGGCAGGCCGGTGGCGACCGTCCGGCCGTCCTTGAGGACGGTGATCCGGTCGCCGATCGCGCGGATCTCCTCCAGCCGGTGGGAGATGTAGACGACGGCGACGTCGTGGGCGGTGAGGTCGCGGATGACCCTGAACAGCCGCTGGACCTCCTCGTTGTCCAGCACGGCCGACGGCTCGTCCATGATGATCAGCTGCGCGTTCTGCGACAGCGCCCGCGCCATGCTGACCACCTGCTGGGCGGCCGCCGGCAGGGAGCCGACCTCGGCGGTCGGGCGGATCTCGGGGTGGCCGAGCCGCGTGAGCAGCTCGGCGGCCTCCCGGTTGGCCTGCGCCGGGCGCGAGAGGCCGAACCGCGAGCGCTCCCGGCCCAGGAAGACGTTGTCGGCCACGGTGAGGCCGGAGACCAGGTCGAGCTCCTGGTAGATCGTCGCGATCCCGAGGCTCATCGCCGCCTGCGGGTTGCCCAGCCGCACGTGCTCGCCGCGCCACGTGATCTGCCCGGCGTCGGGCTGGTGGGCCCCGGCCAGCACCTTGATCAGCGTCGACTTGCCCGCGCCGTTCTGGCCGAGCAGGCAGTGCACCTCGCCGGCGCGGACGTCGAGGTCCACGCCGTCCAGCGCGCGCACACCCGGGAACGCCTTCACGATCCCGTGCATCTCCAGCAGCGGTGCACCCGCTCGGGACGCCTCGTCCACCGATCCACCCCCGGACTTCTGCTCAGCGTTGACCATTAGTCGGCTCGGCGGAGAACATAAGGGGGTGCAGAGGGGTGGTCAAGGCCACAGGGCGGTGTTCACCGAACTGAGATGAAAGGTGACCGCCGTCACGCAGCCTAGGCGGCCCGGTTCAGCGGGCGGCGAGGGCCTGGTGGACGGCGGCCTCGTCGAGGAACCCCTCGATCGCCATGAGGGCGGCACCGACCCGGCCGGAGCGGTCGGGGGCGTCGCTGACGGTGATCTCCAGCGACCGCGCGGCCAGCGGCATCGAGCGCCGGTAGACGGTCTCGCGGATGCCGGCCAGGAGCGGCAGGCCTGCCTGGGCCACGCCGCCGGTCATCACGATGCGGTGCGGGTTGAAGAAGTTGACCAGCGCGGCCAGGACCGTGCCGATCGTCCGGCCGGCTTCGCGCACCAGCTCGAGGGCCGCGCCGTCGCCGTGCACCGCGAGCTCGACGACGTCGCGCGTGCTGGTCACCGGCAGCCCGGCCGCCAGCGCGTCGCGCAGCAGCGCCCCGCCGCCGGCGAACGCCTCGAGGCAGTTCTCGTTGCCGCACCGGCAGGTGACGGTGCGGCCGTCGGGCTGGGAGACGTAGATGTGCCCGATGTCGCCCGCGCTGCCCTGGGCGCCGCGGTAGACCCGCCCCTCGACGATCACGCCGCAGCCGATGCCGGTGCCGACCTTCACGACGAGCACGTCCTGCAGCGACCCGGCGACGCCCATCTCGCCCAGCGCCATCACGTTGACGTCGTTGTCGACGTAGACCGGGCACTCGTAGCGGCCGAAGGCGCCCGGGATCGGGAAGTCGTGCCAGCCGGGCATGATCGGCGGGTGCGACGGCCGCCCGGTCGAGAACTCCACCGGCCCGGGCACCCCGACGCCGACCGCGCGGACGTCGTCCGGCGTCAACCCCGCCTCGGCGAGCACCTTCTGCGCCAGCCGGTCGGCCTCGGCGAGCACCGGGCCGGGGCCCTCGGCGATGTCGATCGGGTGCCCGGCGGTGGCGAGGATCTGCGCGGACAGGTCGGTGACGGCGACGTCGACGCTGGTGACGCCGAGGTCGACGGCGAGCACGCAGCCGGCGCGGCTGTTGAAGCGCAGGATCGTCGGCGGGCGGCCGCCGGTGCTCCAGCCCCGGCCGCCCTCCTCCAGGAGGTTGGCCGCGATGAGCTGGTCGACCCGCGCGCTGACCGTGTTCCGCGAGGCGCCGGTGAGCGCGACGAGGTCCGCCCGGCTGCGGGCGCGGCCGGTCCGCACGTGCCGCAGCAGCGCGCCGGCCGAAGCAGAGGTGGACCCCACGGCGTCATAGTGGCACGTCGGGGCGCCCCCGCCGGGCGGTCAGCCGCCCGGCGCGACCCGAGCGGGTGGCGCTTCCTCCGCCGACCGGAGGAGGCCGGCGACCGCGTCGGGGCGGGTCAGCGGCGTCATGTGCGCGGCCCCGGCCAGCTCCACCAGCCGTCCGCGCGGCGCCGCGGTCGCCACGGTGCGGGCCCACTCCGCGGGGCACAGCGCGTCCCGCGTGCCGCGGACCACGGTGACCGGCACGCGCACGCGGCGCAGCCGGAGGTCGGTGCGGTCCGGCGCGGCCGAGCGCCACAGCGCCGCCATCGCCCGCGGCCCGGTGCGCAGCCACTGGGCCAGCACGAGCGGGTACTGCCACGGCGGCTCGCGCAGCGCCGTCGCCAGCCAGCGCCCGGCCAGCCCCCCCGGCGAGCGCAGCCGCGGGTCGGTGGTCGGCCCGAGCAGCACGACGGCCACGACCCGTGCGTCGTCCGCCGCCGCGGCGACCACCTGGCAGCCCTGCGAGTGCCCGACCAGCACCACCGGCCCCTCGCCCAGCCGGGCGCGCAGCACCGCGGCGAGCGCGTCGACCGGGGGCACCGGCTCGCGCCGCCCCATCCCGGGCAGCGGGACGACGTCGGCGGGCACGCGCCGGCGCACCCGCGCCCACGAGCGGGCGTCGAGTCCGAGGCCCGGGACGAGGACGGCGCGGGGCCCTTCCGGCGGCATAACGGCCCCCTACCCGGCGTTGACCTGTGCGGAAAGACTCGATTGGCCTGAGCGACCGGTGGGCAGGGAGACTGTGTCCCGGATCGCCTCGGGCCCGTCGTGGCCGGAGACCCCCGGAGTGGGAGACTGATTCATCATGACGACATCACCAGCGGGCGTTCAGACAGGCAGCGGCTCCGCGACCGGCCGGCCGCGCGTGGTCATCGTGGGGACCGGCTTCGGGGGGCTGTTCGCCGCGCAGGCGCTCAAGCGCGCTGATGTCGACGTCACGATCATCGGCAAGACCGCCCACCACCTGTTCCAGCCGCTGCTCTACCAGGTGGCCACGGGTATCCTGTCGGAGGGCGAGATCGCCCCGGCCACGCGGGAGATCCTGCGTCGGCAGCAGAACGCCCGGGTGGTGCTCGGCGAGGTCACCGACATCGACCTGGCCGGCCGCACGGTCACCTCGACCGTGCTGGGCCGCACGACCGTGCACCCCTACGACGAGCTGATCGTCGCCGCCGGCGCCGGGCAGTCGTACTTCGGCAACGACCAGTTCGCCGAGTTCGCCCCGGGCATGAAGAGCATCGACGACGCCCTCGAGCTGCGCGGGCGCATCTTCGGCGCCTTCGAGCTCGCCGAGCTGGCCACCGACCAGGCCGAGATCGACCGGCTGATGACCTTCGTCGTCGTCGGCGCCGGCCCCACCGGTGTGGAGATGGCCGGCCAGATCGCCGAGCTCGCCCACCGCACGCTGCGCAAGGACTTCCGCAACATCGACCCGACGACGTCGCGGATCATCCTGCTCGACGCCGCGCCCATGGTGCTGCCCTCGTTCGGCGAGCGGCTCGGCGGCCGCGCCCGCCGGCAGCTCAACGACATCGGCGTCGAGGTCCAGCTCGGCGCGATGGTGACCAACGTCGACGAGAACGGCATCGAGGTCAAGGACGCCGACGGCCAGGTCCGCCGGATCAACGCGGCCACCAAGATCTGGGCCGCGGGAGTGCAGGCCTCCTCGCTGGGCCGGCAGCTGGCCGAGCAGTCCGGCGCCGACATCGACCGGGCCGGCCGGGTGTCGGTCCTGCCCGACCTCACGCTGCCCGGGCACCCCGAGGTGCACGTGGTCGGCGACATGATGAGCCTGGACAAGCTGCCGGGCGTCGCGCAGGTGGCGATCCAGGGCGGCAAGTACGCCGCCGACGCCATCAAGCGGCGGATCGCCGGCAAGGCCCCCGCCAAGCCCTTCCACTACTTCGACAAGGGCTCGATGGCGACGATCTCCCGGTTCTCCGCGGTCGCCGACATCGGCAACTTCAAGTTCCAGGGCTTCATCGCCTGGGTCCTGTGGCTGGTCGTCCACCTCTTCTACATCGTGGGCTTCAAGAGCCGGGTCACCACCGTGCTGCACTGGGCGGTGAGCTTCCTCGGCCGCGGCCGCTCGCAGCGCGTCGCCACCCAGCAGCAGGTCTACGGGCGGCTGGCCCTGGAGCACCTCGGCCCCGGCTTCGAGCAGTCGAAGACCGGCGGGCTCACCGACGGCGACGAGGTCCGCGGCGACCTCACCGGGCGGCGCACGGCCTGAACGAGGACCCCGCCGCCCCTAGAGCCAGCCGCGCCGGGCGCCGAGCCGGCGGACGGCGTCGTCGAGCTGCGCGGCGGCCGCCGCCAGGTCGGTGTGGTGCGGGAGGTACAGCCGTCCGGCGGCGTCGTACCCGTCGGTGAGCAGCCCACCGCGGCGGTCGACCTCGAGCACCACCTCGACGCCCTGCGGGTCGGCCAGGAAGGTCACCTCGAGCTCGTTGACGCGACCGCGCAGGTCGGGCGGCGGGGCGAACTCGACCTCCTGGTAGAAGGGCAGGTCGCTGCCGCGCAGCCGGCCCTTCTCCACGTCGGCGCCGACGAACCGGAAGCCGCGCTGACCCAGCGCCTGCAGCACGGTGCGCTGCACCGGCAGCGGGTGGACGGCGATGGCGTCGAGGTCGCCGGGGTCGACGGCGCCGGAGATGTCCACGCGGGTGCGCAGGCCGACCTTCATGCCCCGCAGGTGCCAGCCGTCCAGGGTGGTGAACGGGCACTGCAGCGGGACGGCGAAGCGGAACGGGACGCTGCGGCGCTCCCCCGGCTCGATGCGCGTCGCCCCGGCGATGGCGCCGGCGCCGAAGACGACGTCCTCCCGCCACTCGCCGTCCTGCCCCTCGACCTCGACGGTGGCGACCAGCTCGACCCGGATCTCGTCGACGTCCTGCGCCAGCTTGCCGCCGGTCACCGTCGCCGTCCCCGACACGGTGCCCCCGGGCGTGGTGTCGGCGGAGTCGAGCACCGTCTCGACGTCGGCGCCGCCGGCGCCGAGGCGGGCCATGAGGTTGCGGAAGGCCATCGCTGCACTCCTGTCGTGGGCGGGAGCTGCCCGGCCGGCAGCCCGCGTGCCCGGGCAACGTCCCCGGCTCCCCGTCAGGTTCCGCCGGCCGGCCACCAGGCGAGGGCCCGGCGCACGAGGTCGGGCGGCACCACGTGCCCGCCGTCGAACTCCTCGTAGGTGACGTCGTAGCCCTCGTCGCGCAGCGCCCGCGCGACCCGCCGGCCGCAGACCTCGACGGGCAGCACCCGGTCGCCCGTGCCGTGCGAGATCCACACGCGCGGCCGCCCGCGCACCGCCGACGGCGCGACGAACCCGGGCGAGAACGCGAGCACCGCCTCGACGAGGTCGCCGTTGCCGAGGCCCAGCGAGAGGGCGTACGAGGCGCCGTCGGAGAAGCCGGCGAAGGCGACGCGGGCGACGGCGCAGGCGTCGTCCACGGCGTCGAGCGCCGCGTCGAGCGCGGCGACGTCGCGACCCCAGCCGCCGGTGAGCAGGTCCCACGTGCCGGCGGCGGACGTGGGCGCGAGCACCAGGACGCCGCGCTCCCCGGCGACGCCACCGAGCGCGGCGAGGCCCTGCGCGGCCGTGCCGCCGGCCCCGTGGAAGAACACCAGCAGCGGCCGCGGCGCGGGCTCCCCCGGTGGGACGGCGAGCACCGCCTCCACGCCCGGTCCGAGGTCCAGCTCGTGCAGGCCGGCGCCGAGCGGCCGCCGCGGCTCCGCCGCCGTCGGGCGGGCGTCCAGCCGGCCGTCGGCGGCCCGGCGCGGGGCGGCGCCGGTCACGTCGCGTGCGCCAGCGGCGGCACGTGCTCGTCGGCCCGCTCCAGGTGCAGCGGCTGCAGCGGGCGCGTGTCCTCGAACCAGAGGAAGGCGTCGTAGCGCTCGCCGAGCACGGTGGGCACGTAGTTGCCCCAGCGCTCCCGCTCCGGCCGGTAGACGACGCCGATGGCGCGGTGGTCCAGCCGCCGGTCCAGCCAGGCGGGCCGGTGGCCGCCGTCCCAGACGAGCAGCGCGTCGCGGCCGACCTCCTCGTGCAGCAGGGCCTCGAGGCTGCCGGCGCGGGCCGGCGGCACCGGCATGCGCTGCATCTGCGCGCCCCACGCCTCGGCGGCGACCACTCCCCCGCGGTGGCCGCCCGCGCCGACGAGCACCACCCGGTCCCGGCCGTGCCGCTCGCGGAGCAGCTGGCCGAGGTTGACCATCCCGGCGGCGGCCATGTCGGTGTGGCGGGCGTCGCCGATGTGCGTGTTGTGCTCCCAGACGACCGCCTTGCCGGCGGTGTGCTCGAGGAGCCGGTCGAGGGCGTCGGCCATGTGCACGTCGCGGACGTTCCACGACTCGGCAGAGCCGCGGACCATGGCCCGGTAGTAGCGCTCGGCGTCGACGACGACCGCGGCGTTCTGCTCGGCGGCGAACCGGCCCTCGGCATCGGTCGCCGACCCGGCCCGCCCGCGCTCCTCGCACAGGTGGCGCAGCAGGTCGACGACCGCCTGCTCGCACGTCGACGGCGCGACCCGGCTGGCGAAGGCGTACTCCGCGCCGTCCTCGCCGAACGGTTCGAAGCAGCGGAGCGCGCGGACCGCGGTCTCCACCGAACCGGGCTCGTGCTCGCGCAGCCACCCGACGAGCTCGTGCATGGAGTCCCAGAGGCTGTAGACGTCGAGCCCGTAGAAGCCGACCCGGTCGTCGTCGGGGCGGCCGGCGTTGAACGCCCGCAGCCACCGGCAGAAGTCGACGACCTCGTCGTTGGCCCACATCCAGGTCGGCCACCGGGTGAAGGCGTCGAGCTCGTCGTGCGGGTCGTCGGCGGCGCCGGGCCGCGCGCGCACGCTCCGGTTCACCCGGTAGCAGTCGGGCCAGTCGCCCTCGACGGCGACGAGGCCGAACCCGCGCTCGGCGACCAGCCGGCGGGTCAGCGCGGCCCGCCAGGCGTAGTACTCGTGGGTGCCGTGGCTGGCCTCGCCGATCGCCACCACCCGCGCGTCGCCGACGCGCTCCAGCAGCGGGTCGAGGTCGGCCGGGCCGGCCAGCGCACGGACACCCACCACGTCAGCCGCCTCCGGTGCTCCCCTCCCGCACGACGGCCGCCGCGACCGCGCGGGGATCCCGCGTGCGCAGCCAGGTCCTCCGCTGCCGCGCCGCCGACGTACCCCGCGAGAGCAGCCCGCCAACCAGCTCGCCCACCTGCTCCCACTCGCCGGCGGCCCGCAGGTCGTCCTCCAGCTCGGTCAGCAGCCGGCGGACCGCCAGGCGGGCGTCGACGAGCGTGCCGAGCACCGGGTCGAACAGCTCCCCGCACAGGCCGTGCCGCGCGGCCCGCCAGCGGGCGGCCCGCAGCAGCTCGGGGCGCACGTCGGGACAGGGCTCGCCCCGCTCCGCGCGGCCGGCCAGCACCCGCACCAGCGAGCGGGCCAGGGCGGCGTGCAGGACGGCGTCGTCGACCCTGGTGCACACGTCGCCGATGCGGAACTCGAGCGTGGGCAGGTGGTAGGAGGGGCGCACGTCCCAGTACAGGTTGGAGGAGTCCTCGACGACACCGGAGGCGACGAGGCCGGCGACCACCTCGGCGAACCGGTCGGCGCCGCCCAGGTACTCGGGCGGGCCGCTGTTGGGCCAGCGCGACCACCACTGCGTGCGGTAGCTGTCGTAGCCGGTGTCCTGCCCGTCGTGGAACGGCGAGCTCCCGGTCATCGCCAGCAGCACCGGCAGGTACGGGCGGACGCGGTCCATGACCGCCACCGCCGTGTCGACGTCGGGGACGCCGACGTGCACGTGGCAGCCGCAGATGTCCTGCTGCAGCGCGAGCACCGCCCACCGCTCCACCATCGCCTCGTACCGGGGCGCGGCGGTGAGCTCGAGGTCGCGCCACGAGCCGAACGGGTGCGTGGACGCGGCGAGGACCGCCCGCCCGGCCGAGGCCGCCGCGGCCGCCGCCTCCGCGCGGGTCGCGCTCAGCTCGGCGTGCAGGTCGTCCATCGAGGCGCAGACGCCGGTCGCGGTCTCCAGCTGCGTCGTGGTGATCTCGGCGTGCAGGTGCCGCCCGGCCCGGCCGGACATCGCCGACGCCGACAGCTCGGGCGCCGGCGCGAGCGCCAGGGTCTCCGGGTCGACGAGGTGGAACTCCTCCTCGACGCCGAAGGTGGCGCCGGCCTGCGGCACCGGCCCGGGCGCGAGCGCGGGGCCGCCGAGATCGGGCGGGACCGGCAGCGGCGCACCGGAGGGACGTTCCATCGCGCGCTCCTCTGCACTGAGGGGCGGGACGCCGTCCGGCGGCGCCGCCGGGGGAACCGGACGCGGGGACGGCACGAACCTCTGCCGTGCCGGAACGGTACGGCCTCCGGGTGAACGGGCGCACCCCCTCAGATGGACGGATCGGGACCGGATGGGGTCCACGTCCCGCACGCGGCCGCACGGCCGTTCGGCCGTGGCCCGCCCGCCGCGGCGGGCGTTGACTCCTCCACGGTCCCGCGGCCGCCGCCCGGGCGGCCCGCCCGGCACCGCCGGGACCGCCGGGACCGCCGACGCGAGGGGGATCCCGGTGACCAGTGACACCGCGACGATCACGGACGTGGCCCAGGCCTTCGTCGACGCCTGCGAGACGGGCCGCGGCTGGGAGGGGTGCAGCGGCTACTGCCACCCGGACGCGGGCTTCTCGGCACAGGCGGCACCGCTGGCCGACGCCCGCACGGTGCGGGACTGCACGGAGTGGATGAAGGGCCTGCTGACCGTGCTCCCGGACGGTCGGTACGAGGTCCGGGCGCTCGCCACGGACCCGGCGCGGGACGCCGTCTGCGTGTACGCGGTGTTCACCGGCACCCACACCGGGGACGGCGGACCCGTGCCGCCGACGGGGCGGCGCACGACCAGCGACCACGTCTACGGGCTGGAGTTCGACGGCGGCAGGATCAGCGGGATGACCAAGATCTGGAACTCCGGCCACGCCCTGGAGGAACTCGGCTGGGCCGGCTGACCGGGCCGGTCACGGTTCGGCGAACCAGGCGAAGCCGAGGCCCGGCAGCAGGAGCCTGCCGCGCGCCACCCGGGGCGGGCCGTCGCTGCTGAGCACCGGCACGTAGGTGCCGAAGCCGGTGACGGTGTCGGCGTCGACGTGCTGCGGCGCCGGCGAGAAGTTGGCCAGTCCGACGAAGACGCCGCTGCGCGGGTGCCTCCGGCGCCAGGCCAGCACCGCCTCGCTGCCGACGTCGAGCACCTCCGACCCCGTGCCGCCGCGCAGCGCGAGCAGCGACCGGCGCACCTCGCCCAGCCGGCGGATCCGGGCGAACACCCGGCCCTCGAGCGTCGCGGGCTCGGCCCGGCGCGCGGCGGCGGCCCAGTCCATCGGCGGCCGGTGCAGCCAGCGGTTGTCCGGCGCGCGCTCGGGGTCGGCCAGGTAGCCGCGGTCGTTGCGCAGGGCCAGCTCGTCGCCCATGTAGAGCAGCGGGACCCCGCCCCAGGCGTAGGCGACGGAGTACAGCAGCTCCAGCCGGCGGATCCCGGCCTCCAGCGCGTCCTCGTCGCCGTCCGCCAGCGCCGCCTCGATGCCGCACAGCGACGCCGCGGAGCCCGAGATGCGCGCGTCGCCGGTGGCCTCGTTCTCCTGGAAGAGCGCGCCGCGGGCGAACGAGCCGGGGTAGCGGCCGGAGTAGAAGTCGTTGAGGAAGCGCCGGTGGGCGAAGCCGTCGGCCCCGACCGCGGCGGCGTCCTCGTCGGAGACCGCCCAGCCGATGTCGTCGTGCCCGCGGACGTAGGTGACCCACGACGTCCCCGGCGGGATCGGCTTCATGCGGCGCAGGGACTGCCGGGCGAGCCGGGCGTCCTGCGTGGCCAGGCTGCTCCACAGCAGCACCATGAGCTGGTTGTGGTAGGCCAGCTCGCACTCGGGGCGGTACCGCTCGTGCCCGCCGAGGTAGGGCACCAGGTCGTCGGGGGACACGATGGCCTCGGCCTTGAAGACCACGCCGGGTGCGGCCAGCCGGGTGACGGCGTGCAGCAGCTGCAGCAGGGTGTGGCCCTCGGGCTGGTTCTGGCAGGTGGTGCCCAGCCGCTTCCACATGAACGGGACGGCGTCCATGCGGAAGACGTCGATCCCGCGGTTGGCCAGCCAGGTGATCTCGCCGAGCATCGCCAGGGCGACCTCGGGGTTGGTGTAGTCGAGGTCCCACTGGTAGGGCCAGAACGTCGTCCAGACCCAGCCGCCGGCGCCGCCGCAGGCCTCCGGCACCCAGCTGAACGACCCCGGCGCCCGGTCGGGGAAGACCTCCGGGATGGTGGCGTCGTACGCGTCGGGCAGCTCGCGGTCGGGGAAGGCGGTGTAGAAGCCGGCGAACGCGGGGTCGCCGGCCAGCCAGCGCTGCGCCCACGGGTGCTCGCGCGCGGTGTGGTTGAGCACCAGGTCGATGCACAGGCTCATGTCGCGCTCGTGCAGTGCCGTGGCCACCCCCTCCAGGTCGGCCATCGTGCCCAGCCGCGGGTCGACGGCGCGGTAGTCGGCGACCGCGTAGCCGCCGTCGTTCTCGCCCTCCCGCGGCCGCAGCAGCGGCATGAGGTGCAGGTAGGTGGTGCCCAGCTCCGCGAGGTGGTCGAGCCTCGACGGCAGCTCGGCCAGGGTGCCGCAGAACCGGTCGACGTAGCAGACGTAGCCCTGCACGCGGGCCCGCTGGAACCAGCCGGGGTCGATCTCGCGCCGCCGGTCGAGCCGGCGCAGCGGCGCCGGGCGCTCGGCCGCGGCGGCCAGGGCGAGCCGCAGCGCGCGGGCGAAGAGGTCGTCGGCCCGCTCGCCGTAGAGCACGGCCAGCGGCTCGTGGACGTCGAACAGGGCCAGCTCGGCGCGGGCGAGGAAGGCGTCGCCCTCGGCGCCGAGCGCGGCGTGCGCCTCGCCGGCCAGGGCGGGGCGCAGCGTGCGCCAGGCCGTCTCCGCCGCTGCTCGGCGGGTGGCGTCCGAGACCGTCATGCGCTGCCCTCTCCGTCGAGGTCGGCTGTCCTGCGGGGATCATGCTGCCGGGCCGACGGGGAGCGCGCGCCGGGCGGAGGACGCGGCCGCCGCCGCGCCCTCCGCCCGCTCGTCAGGCCGGCACGCGCTCGGCGAGCGGCCGGAGCTGGCAGGACGCCGCGAGACCGGCCGCCTCGATGCCCATGGCGACGTTGCTGCGGGTGTAGAAGTTGGCCAGCGCGATGAACGCGGTCAGCTCCAGCAGCGCCGGTGCCCCGAGCTGTTCGAGCAGCCGCGCGGACAGCTCGTCGGTCACCTCGATCGGCGTCCGGCTCATGGCCTCGGCGTACTCCATCACGTCGCGCTCGAGCGGTGTGAACACGTCGGAGACGCGCCAGCGGGGCACCTCGCGCGCCTTGTCCAGGTCGAGGCCCTCGTTGGCGGCCTGGAAGTAGCCGAGGTCGAGGCAGAAGCTGCAGCCGAGGAGGCTGGCGACCGCCATGTGGGCGAAGGACTTCAGGTGCAGGTCGCAGGCGTCCCACTTCTGCGTCTTGCGGCCGAGGCCGAAGCCGAAGTTGAGCACCTTGCGGTTGTGCCACATCACGCCGACCGCGTCGGGCACCTGCCCGAGCATCTTGCGGGACATGCGCGTCACCAGGGCGCCGTAGATGCCGGTCACCTCGGCTGGCGGGATCCTCGTCGTGGTCACGTCTCCTCCTCCGTTCGATGAGTTCGCGACATGGAGACGGCCGCCCCCGCCGGGATGTGACATCGGGGAGGATCCCGGCCATGTCACCGCGCGTGCTGCCCGGCATCGACTACGCACCGGCCGATCCGCCGGGCAGCCGCGGACACCGGCTGGACCTGCACCTGCCCGAGGGGGAGGGGCCCTGGCCGCTGCTGATCGCCATGGGTGGCAGCGCGTTCCTGGACGACGCCGGCTCCTGCTACGCGGCGGAGCTCGCACCGTGGTTCACCGATGCGGGGTTCGCGGTCGCCGGGGTGTGCACCCGGTCGAGCGGCCAGGCTCGTTTCCCGGCGCAGGTGCACGACGTGAAGGCCGCGATCCGCTGGCTGCGCGCGCACGCCGGCGAGCACGGTCTCGATCCCGACCGGTTCGCCGTCATGGGCGACTCGTCGGGCGGCTGGACCGCCGCCATGGCCGGCCTGGCCGGCGACCCCCTGGAGGGCTCGCTCGGGGAGACCGGCGCCTCCAGCGCGGTCCAGGCCGTCGTCGACCTCTACGGGCCGACCGACTTCCTGCAGATGGACGCGCACATGCTGCCCGGTGCCTGCGGGTCGTTCAACGAGCTCATGGGGCTCACCGAGTGCCACGACGACCCGAGGTCCCCCGAGTCGCGGCTGATGGGCTTCCCGATCCGCACCCGGCCGGACGACGTCCGTGCGGCCGATCCCTGCGCCTACGCCCGGCCGGACGCCCCGCCGTTCCTCATCGCGCACGGGCAGCTGGACGCCCTCGTGCCGCACCACCAGAGCGAGCTGCTGTTCGCGGCGTTGGCGGCAGCCGGCGCCGAGGTGACGTTCTTCTCCGTGCCGGGGGTCGGGCACGACAAGGAGATCGTCTCGCCCGGCACCCCGGAGGCCGTGGTGCGCTCGACGTCGCCCCGCGGCACCGGGGAGGAGACGCGGCCGACGCTGGACGCGATCGAGCGCTTCCTGCGGGTCGCGCTCGGGTGACTGTTCACCCGGAGCGGAACGGGTGCCGCGGACGCGATCGGCGGCGTTCACTGGTCGTGTAATCCCGTAATCACGTCGGAAGGGGGCGCCCGATGAGCGTCCTGCCCGAGCCCGGGACCGAAGCGGCCCTGGACGCCTACTCCCGCATCGTCACCGCCGTCGCCGCCGACCTCACGCCGCACGTCGCCGCCCTGCAGGTCACGGGCGCCGACGGCCGCGCCGGGGCCGGGTCGGCCGTCGTCTTCACCCCCGACGGCCTGCTGCTCACCAACGCGCACGTGGTCGCGCGGTCCAAGCGGGGCCGGGCCGTGTTCAGCGACGGCACCGAGGCCGACGTCGACGTCGTCGGCGCCGACCCCCTGTCCGACCTGGCCGTCGTCCGCGCGCGGACGGCGACCCCTCCCCCGGCCGAGCTGGGCGACGCGGGCTCCCTGCGGGTGGGCCAGCTGGTGGTCGCCGTCGGCAACCCCCTGGGGCTGGCCGGCTCGGTGACCGCGGGCGTGGTGAGCGGCCTCGGCCGGTCGCTGCCCACCCGCGACGGCCGCACCGCGCGCGTGGTCGAGGACGTCATCCAGACCGACGCCGCGCTCAACCCGGGCAACTCGGGCGGCGCGCTGGCCGACTCCGCCAGCCGCGTCGTCGGCATCAACACCGCCGTCGCCGGGTGGGGCCTGGGCCTCGCGGTGCCGATCAACGACACCACCCGGCGGATCGTCGGCTCGCTGATCACCGACGGGCGGGTGCGCCGGGCGTACCTGGGCCTGGTCAGCACGCCGGCGCCGCTGCCCGCCCAGCTGGCCGAGCGCACCGGCCGGCGGCTGGGCCTGCGGATCGTCGACGTCGTGGCCGGCTCCCCGGCCGACCGGGCGGGGCTGAAGTCCGGCGACCTGGTGCTCGAGGCCGGCCGGCGGCCCGTGGCCGAGGCGCAGAGCCTGCAGCGGCTGCTGTTCGCCGACGCGATCGGGCAGCCGCTGCCGGTGACCGTGTACCGGCGCGGGGCGATGGTCGACGTCATCACCGTGCCCACCGAGCTGACCGGCGGCTGAGCCCCGCCTGCCAGACTGCGGGCGTGCCCAGCCTGACGCACCAGGGATCGACCGTCGTCGCCGTCCCGCCGGAGGAGCTCTACGACCTCGTCGCGGACGTGACCCGCACCGGCGAGTGGAGCCCGGTCTGCGTCGCGTGCTGGTGGGACGACGGCGCCTCGGGCCGGGTCGGCGACTGGTTCACCGGCCGCAACGAGACGCCGGCGCGCACCTGGGAGACGCGCAGCCAGGTGGTGGCCGCCGACCGCGGCCGCGAGTTCGCCTTCGTCGTCGGCGGCTCCCTGGTGCGGTGGCGCTACACCTTCCGGCCGGTCGAGGGGGGCACCGAGCTGACCGAGTCGTGGGAGTTCCTGCCCGCCGGGCTCGCGCTGTTCGCCGAGCGCTACGGGGCCGACGCCGACGCCCAGATCGCCGAACGCACCCGGGCCGCGCACGAGGGCATCCCGGCGACGCTCGCCGCGATCAAGCGGATCGCGGAGGGCGCCGCGGCGCAGTAGGGTCCGGGCGTCCCGCACCGGTAGCGGCCTCCCCCGGTTCCCATGCCCTCCGGAGGCCGGTCATGACGTCCGTCGAGGTGCGGCCCTTCCGGCGCGCCGACCGCGATCAACTGGCAGACCTGGTGAACGCCCACGTGGCGACGGTGGTGCCGGGCCTCGCCGTCCCGGTCAACACCCTGCTCAGCCGGCTCGAGTCGGAGCCCGGCGAGTTCATCGTCGACCCCTGGGTGGCCGAGCGGCACACCCTCGTCGCCGAGCAGCGCGGGCGGGTCGTCGCCGCCGCGCACCTGGTGCGCTACGCCGGCACCGCCGGTGTGGGCGAGGGCCACCGCGACGCCGGGGAGGTCCGCTGGCCGGTCTGCTGGCCCGAGGCGCCGTTCTGGCCCGACGCGGCGCGGGCCGGGGACACGCTGGCGGCCGCCGCGGTCGCGTGGTTGACCCGGTCCGGGGTCCGGCGGCAGTACGCCGACGGCGCCCTCCCGGCACCGGGCCTCTACGGGCTGCCGGAGCAGTGGCCGCACGTGCGGCGCATCCTGCGCGACGCCGGGTTCCGGCCCGGCTCCCGCACCGAGGACGTGTACCTGGCCGACGTCGCCGTCCTCCCGCGCCCGGCGCCCCCGCTCCCCGGCCTGACCACCCGCCGCACGCTCGGGGTCAACAGCACCCGCTTCACCGGGCTGCTCGACGGCGCGGAGGTCGGCCACGTGGAGGTGGAGGACCGCGGCGGCGACACCGGCCGGATCGTGCAGCAGCGCGGCTGGGCCGACGTCGGCAACCTGCACGTCGCCGAGGCCCACCGGCGCCGCGGGCTGGCCACGTGGCTGCTGGGCGAGGCCGCGGAGTGGCTGCGGCTGGGCGCGTCGACCGGCTGCTCGACTACCGCGCCCCCGAGGAGGCGGCCTACCGCGCCTTCCTCGAGCACGCCGGCTTCCGCGTGCTGACCCGCACCACCCGCGGTGGGAGCGGCCGGTCTCCCCCTCCCGGGGGTGACGGGCGCCGCCGTCCTGCACCCACCCCCCTCCACGTGCCGATGGTCGCGGCGAGGGAGGGATGTCATGCACGCCGGTCGACCGGCGGCGACGCGGATGCTGTCGCTGCTGTACGCGCTCAGCGGTGCGCTGTGCCTGGCGGGCGCGGCGCGGCCGATGGACGCGCGCACCCCGGTGACCCTCCTGTGGGTGCTCGGCGCCGTCGGGCTCGGGACCGGGACGGCGGTGTGGCTGGCCGGCCGGCGCGTCGGACCCGCCGCGCAGCACGTGCTGGCGGCCGGCATGGCCGTGCTCATCGGGCTGCTGGCCTGGCGCTCGGCGACCGCCGTGGGCATCGTCGGCCTCGGTCCCGTCCTCATCGCCCTCGGCACGTACGCCGCCTGGTTCTTCCGGCTCGGCCCCGCCCGCGTGCACGTGCTGCTGGTCGTCGTGGCCGCGACCGCCGGCGCGGTCGCCGCCCGGCCCGGCGGGTTCGCCTCGGCCTGGGTGCCGGTCGTGGTCGCCACCCTCGTGCTCACCGAGGTGCTGGCCCGGCTGGCCGCCTCGCTGCGCTCCGCCGCGACCACCGACCCGCTCACCGGCGTGGCCAACCGGCGCGCCTGGGAGCTGGAGGCCGAGCGCAACCTGGCCCACGCCAGCCGCACCGGCGAGCCGCTCACCGTCGCGATCCTCGACCTCGACGCCTTCAAGGAGGTCAACGACACCGAGGGGCACGGCGCCGGGGACGCGCTGCTGCGCGACCTGGCGCACCGGTGGAGCGGGCAGCTGCGCCGCGCCGACCTCCTCGGCCGCTACGGCGGTGACGAGTTCGTGCTGTGCCTGCCGGGCACCGACACCGCCGGCGCCACCGAGATCCTCGAGCGGCTCGACGCCAGCCACGACTTCGGCTGGTCGGTCGGGGTAGCCGGCGTCCGCCCCGGGGACACCCTGGGCAGCGTGCTCGCCCGCGCCGACGCCGACCTCTACCGCCACAAGCGCAGCCACCGCTGACGGCCCCCTCCGCGGTGGGGGGGGGGGGGGGGGGGGGGGGGGGGGGGGGGGGGGGGGGGGGGGGGGGGGGGGGGGGGGGGGGGGGGG
>NZ_JBJGZV010000022.1:0-96034 GCF_054050715.1 Blastococcus sp. SYSU D00669 | reverse complement strand
GGCCCGGCTCGGTCCGAGCCGGGCCCCGCGGCACGTCCGGAGGGGGGAGATCCGGGTGAGGCGTGGTGGCGGGACGGCCCGGTCCGGGGGTGCGCGCTGAGAGGATGCCGGGCGTGATCGGACGCCTCGGTGGGCTGCTCCGGCGGCCCGCCACCGGCGCGGTCACCGGGCAGGTGAGCCAGGCCCTCGCCGGGCTGGTCCTGCAGGTCGCCGCGGCCCGCTCCCTGGGCGCGGCCGGTCTGGCCACGTTCTCCCTCGTCTACGGCGCGATCGTGCTGGTGACCGCCGTCTCCAGCGGGATGGTCGGCGACTCGCTGACCGTCCTCGACCGGCACGAGCGCGGTGTGCGCGCCGGCCTGCACGTGTGGGCGCTGGCGGTCTCGGTCGGCGCGGGCCTGGTCGGTGCGGCGGTCGCCGCGGTCACCGGTGTCGTCTCCGGGTGGGCGGTGCTCGTCCTCGCCGCAGCGACGACCGCCTACGTGGTCGAGGACGTGCTGCGCCGGCTGCTCATGGCGACCGGCCGGTTCTGGGCGCTGCCGGCGGTCGACGCCACCAGCCTCGTGGTCTCCCTCGGCGCCCTCGTGCTGTGCGCGCTGGCCGGCCCGCTGACCCTGACGTCGTTCCTGGTGGCGCTGCTGGCCGGGCAGACGGCGGCCGCCGTCGTCGCCTGGTGGCGCGCACCGGCCGGCGAGCGGCCCCGCGGCCCGTGGCGCCGACCGGCGCTCGGCGAGGTGTGGTCGTTCGGCGCGTGGCGGGCGGCGGGTCAGACGGTCCGGCCGACCCTGCTCACCGCGCTGCGGCTGGTGGTCGTCGCCGGGGTGGGCGCGGCCGCCTACGGCCCGCTCGAGGCCGCCCGCGTGTACACCGCGCCGACGCTCGTGCTGGTCGCGGGCCTGGGCTCCTTCCTGCTGCCGCACTACGTGGCCACCCGCGACCGCGAGCCCCGGTGGGCGATCCGCGCGGCCGACCGGGTGGCCCTGGGGCTGGCCGCGGCGGTCGCCGCGGTCGGGGCGCTCGCCGTGCTGCTCCAGCCGGTGGTCGAGCCGCTGCTGACCGGTGGCGCCTACGCCGTCCCCGTGCTCGCCGTCGTCGGCTGGAGCACCTACGCGGTGGCGGCGGCCTTCCTGCTGCCGTACTCCGGCCTGGCGACCGTGCACCGCCGGCAGCGGCGGGTGCTCGCGTGCCGCCTGCTCGAGTTCGCCGCCCTCGGCGGGGTGTGCGCCCTGGTGCTCCTCGTCCCCGACGGCGAGCGCTGGGCGCCGCTGGCCCTGGCCGCCGGGCCGGTGCTCGCCGCCGTCGCCGTCCGGCAGCTCGTCCTGCGGCCACTGCGCCGCACCGGCGCCGCGCCGGCGGCGGCGGAGCCGGCCGTCGCCGCGGTGTGACCCGGACTAGCGCCGGGCGGCGAGCTGCTCGAGCAGCGCCTCGCGGATGCGGGTGACGACCTCCGCCCACGTCGGCACCGCGACCTCGGGGCTCGGGCTGGGGGAGGGGAGGGCCAGCTCCGCCCGCACCCCGCGGGCGATCGACGCCGGGTCGGTGGGGTCGACGAACGACGCGCCCGGCGCGAGCTCGCGGAAGGCGGGGATGTCGCTGAGCACCATGGGCGCGCCCGACAGCGCCGCCTCCACGACCGGCAGCCCGAAGCCCTCGTCCAGGGACGGGAAGACGAACAGCCGGCACTGCTCGTAGAGCCACTTGAGCCCGGCGTCGTCGATCCCGCCGAGGAACCGCACCCGCCGGTCGCCCGGGTCGGCCCCGCGGATCGCCAGCCCGTCCGGCTCGCCGACGACCACCAGCGGGAGGTCGTCGCGCAGCAGGTCGTCGGCGAGCAGCCCGTCGATCAGCCGGTCGACGTTCTTGCGGGCGTTGAGCCGGCCGACGCAGAGCAGGAAGCGCCCGGGGGTCAGCCCGACGTCGGGGTCGGCCGCCCGGCGGGTGCGGAAGGCCTCCGGGACGCTCAGCCCCACCGGCCGCACGCGGCCGGCCAGCCGCGGCCGGACCCGGGCGATCCGGGCCGCCTCGGCCGCCGTCGAGGTGAGCACGACGTCGGCGGCGCGCGCCGAGAAGGGCATGCCGGCGAAGTACAGCCGCTCGAGCCGGGTGAAGAACTCGGGGTGCTCCTCGAACATCAGGTCGTGCACGAAGACCGCCCGCACGGCCCTCGCGCGCAGCGGGGTGTAGTTCTGCGAGAGGACGACGTCGACGCCCCCGGTCAGCCGGCCGAGCTCGGTCATCACGCTGAGCCCGTGCGGCGCGCGCCGGACCGGGTGCAGCGTCAGCGCCGCGTCCCCGGCGAGCTCGCGCGCCCGGTCGAGGTGCGCGGCCCGGACGGCGGCGCTCAGCTCGTCCTCCGGGAACTCGGTGAGCCACGTGCGGAGGAACGAGTCGACGACCCGGCGGCCCGACGGCTGGCCCTCCACCCACCAGTAGGCGTCGAAGAGCACCCGCACCGGTTGTCCTCCATAAGTCTGACGTTCGCCGAGCTTGGCGCACATTCGCGCTGCGCGCCCGTAGCATGCCGCGTCGTGACCATCGAGGCCGCCGCGGGGGCGGCATGAGGCCCCTCCTCGCGCAGGGCCCGCTCGGCCGCCTCGTCATCGCGTTCCTGCTCGTCGCCAGCACGGTGGGCTGGCGGCGCGGCCAGTACTTCTCCGGAGCGCTCGACCCGGTGGTCGTCGCGAAGGGCGGGCTGTCCTTCCTCGCGCTGCTGATCGCGTTCTACGCCGCGCAGGCGGGGGCCCGCCGGCGGCTGGGCACCGGGTCGGTCTGGCTTCTGGCGGTCGTGCTCGGCGCCTCGGTGTTCGGCGCGCTCACCTACGGCACGCTGCTGGCCAGCGGCCTGGTCGCCGTCCGCGTCGTCGTCCTGGCCCTCACCGTCTTCTTCCTGCTCCGGGTCGCCACGGTCTACGAGGCGTTCTCCGCGCTCGCCGTCGCCTGCGGCGGCATCGCGCTGGTCGCGGCCGTCACCGGCCTGCCCACGCTGTCGAGCGGCCGGCTGTCCGGCGGCCTGCCGCCGCTGACCCCGAACGAGATGGCCTTGCTGGCCAGCGTCGTCGTCCTGTTCGTCGCGTGGCGGGTCGTGCTCGGCGAGGCCGGCTGGCTGCGCGCCGCGGCCGCGCTCGGCGGGCTCGGGATCATCTGGGTCACCGGCTCCCGGACGGCGCTGCTCATGCTCGTCCTCGCCCTCGCCGTCATGGCCCTGCACATCCGCCGCGCCCGGGTCGGCCTGGTCACCGGCGCCCTCGTCGTCGCGGCGGCCGGCGTGGTCGCCGTGCTGACCACCGGGGTGCTCAGCGCCTTCGTCGAGCGCAACGGCACCGGCATCAGCACGCTCGAGTCGCGGTTCATCGCCTGGCGGGCCGCGGGGCAGTGGGCCGAGTCGGTCTGGCAGCTGGTGTTCGGCGGCGGCCTGTCGGTGAAGATCATCCAGGTCCAGGGGCAGTGGTGGAACGAGCAGCCGCTGGACAGCAGCTGGGTCTCCCTGCTCGTGCAGACCGGCCTGCTCGGCCTGCTCACGGCGGCCGTCTGGGCGCTGTGGGTGCTGCGCGGCGCGGTGCGGGCGCCGCACCCGCACCGCGTGCTCTTCCTCGGCGTCGCCGTCTTCGTGATCGGCCGCAGCCTGCTGGAGAGCGGCCTGTTCGACGCGACGCCGGCGTTCCTGTGCTTCTTCGCCGTCTCGCTGCTCGTCGAGGGCGGCTCCCGCGCCCGGTTGCGGGAGGAGTTGCCCGCCGCCGCGCCGACCTCCCGGCGCGACCGCCCGCCGCTCGAGCCGGCGGCCCCCCGCCCCTTCCTCTGATCACCCGCGCCGGACGGCCGCGACCCGCACCACGCAACGCGCGGGTGGCGGCCACCCGGCGAGGACGGTCCGCTCGTGCTGCGCTCGGCACGACGGAGCCCCCGCCTCGCGGACGAGACGGGGGCTCCGGTGCGGGGAGGTCAGCGGCCGGTGCCGGCCGGCTCGCCCTGCTCCGTGCGGCTGGGCCGCCCGTCCAGCGGGGCCGCGGTGCTCGCGGGCACGCCGGGGCGCGGCGTGGCGGCGACCGGCTCGTCGGCCGCCTTCACCTTGCGCGTGCGCCGCGGGGTGACGACGACGGCGAGCGTCTCGACCGAGGTGGCGCGCAGCAGGACGCGCATCTCGTGCAGCTCGGCGGCGTCGACCCGGCCGGCCGCGGCCACCAGGACCACGCCGTCGTAGTGCTCGGCCACCGACCGCCAGAACGACAGCGGCGCCAGCGGCTCGGCGACGGTGATGAGCACACCGGGGCCGTCGTCGGCCACCAGGCGGGTGCTGCCCTCGACGTCGCTGACGGTGGCCTTCACGCCCCGGCCGCGCAGCTCCGCGGCCACGCCCTCGGCGAGAGCGCGCGGCGCGCTCGACTCGGCCGGCGACGGCGAGAGCAGCACGATGCGGACGCGGCGCTCCTCGGCGGTGAACTCCAGCCGGCGGGCCAGCTCGGCGGCCGGGTTGCCGGTCAGCGCGCTGCGGCGGGCGCGGCCGCGGCGCGGGACGAGCACCTCGAGCCCGGGCTCGTGGCCCCAGGCGCGGCGCACGTCCTCCTCGCTGCGCACCGTGGTGTCCATGCGGCTGCGCACGACGGCGAGGGCGAGGCCGAGGAACAGGCCGACGGCGAGGCCCAGGCCGACGTCGTAGAGCGCGACCGGCGAGACCGGCTCGCGCGGGGCGGACGCCGGGTCGCTCACGGTCAGGGTGACCGGGCGGTTGCCCGACGACGGCGTCTCGAGGTCCTCGACGACGGTGGTGAGCTGGTCGGCGACGGCGTTGGCGATCTGCGCGGCCTCGCGGGGGTCGGCGCCCGAGACGGTCACCTGGACCTGCGAGGTCTCCACCGGGACGTCGGCCGACACCCGCGCCTGCAGCTCGTCGAGCGACTCGTCGAGGCCCAGCTGCCCGATCACCGGGCGCAGCACGGCGGCGCTCTCCGCGATGTCGGGGTAGCTCTTGACCCGCTGGTCGACGAACTGCGCGCTGTTCGGGATCGCCGGCGACACCGACACGAACACCCGGGCGGTCGCCTCGTACGTGCGCGGGGTCAGCTGGAACGCCGTCACGCCCAGCGCGACGCCGAGCAGGGTCACGCCGACCCAGGTGAGCCAGTAGCGACGGATCGCCGCCAGGTAGTCCCTCAGTTCCATGTCCGTCCCTGGTGCTGCTGTCGTCACTGTGCAGCCGGGAGCAGGTGGTCCGAGGCCGGTGCACCCCCGCTGTTCCGTGAGCCTCTACGGGAACCGAAGCGTAAGTGCGGCCGCGCGGGCCACCAGGCGAACCGGAGCCCGGGTCACCCGTGAGGGGGAGCCCCGGCGCCCGCCGACCGCCCGTGCGGGTGGCACCGCTCAGGCCGCCTCCACCCGCCAGCCCGGCGCCCCGACGAGGGTCACCAGGTCCGGGTCGGACGCGGTGATCAGCTTCGCCCGCCCGGCCGCCTTGGGGGCGACGACGGTGATCGGGACGGTGGTGTGGATGCAGGCGCCGGTGGTGTCGGCCGCCGTCGACGAGGCGTTGGTGGCCGGGAAGCGCGGGGCGGTGAACACGATCTCCGATCCGCCGGTGACCGTGACCAGGCCGCGGCTGGCACCGCTGACGTTGGCGTTGAACACCCACAGGTCGTCGATCGTGATGTCGGTGCCGCCGCTGATCTGCACGCCGGCGAGCTGGGTGGCCCGGGCCCCGGTGCGGTTGCTCGCGTCGACCAGGGTGCCGGCCAGCCGCAGCCCGGTCCCGCTGCCGCTGATCCGGACCCCGTAGCCGCCCTGGGCGGTGACGTAGGCGCTGCCCACCACCGACTGGCCGAGGCTGTGCAGGTCGAGGAACGCCCGCTCGGGCGGGAGGGTGCCGCTGACGAAGTGCGCGCCGCGGGTGAACAACCACGAGTCGCTGCCGCCGATCCGCACCACCGAGTCGGTGACGTCGTTGACGTAGGCCGGCTGGAAGTCCAGCCGCAGGAAGGAGCCCTCGAGCAGCGTCGTGCCGCCCTTGTAGCCCCCGCCGTGCACCCGCACGTCGGTCCAGGCGCCGCGCGAGTTGTCCCGCGGGATCGGTTCGAGCAGGTGGTCGCGCACGCGGCAGGACAGGTTGTCCAGGGTGACCGACTGCACCTCGGGGTCGAAGGCGAGCAGCCCGCCGGCCGGCAGGGTGATCTGCTGGCCGTCGAAGAACTCGTCGCCGAACGGGAAGGCCTTCAGGTGCAGCCCGGGGTACGGGCGCACCCGCCGGGTCAGGTCGTAGGCGGCGTTGGCGAAGACGATCGCCGGCTTGTGCGTCTGCGCCGCGGCGTGGGACAGCGCCGCGGCGAAGGCGTCGTCGTCGCCGAGCCCCCCGCCGCGGAAGTCCTCGACCGGCAGCAGGCCCAGGCCCGCCGGGATCGGCGTCGGGGGAGCCGGAGCGGACGGCGGCGGGGGAGTCGTGGCGGCCGACGCCGGCGGGTCCGCCGGCACGGCGGCGGCGGTCCGGGTCTCGCCGGGTGCCAGCGCGGCCCCGGCCAGCGCGCCGGCGCCGGCGCCCCCGAGCAGGAGCGCGGCCCGGCGGGTCAGCCGGCGCCCGTCGCGGCGCGGCGGCAGCGCCGCTGCGTCGTCCACCCGGTACCTCCGTCGCCCCGTGCGCAGCCCCGCCCGACGGCGGGTGGCCGCATCCTGGCACCGCGGGACGGTGCGGCGGTGCACACGGCATCCGAACGGGTGAAGTGCGCCGTGAAGGTCACCGTGCGTGACACGTCCTCCGGTAACTTCCCAGCTCGGCATGCGGTCGAGCGCCACAGCAGTCGCCCGGCACCACGGAGAGTGAGCGGGCGGGCGCGTGGCAGCCGGCGCGGACCCGGGACTACGGACGCAGGGGGAAGCAAGGGAAATGACCGTGATCGGTTACGCGCCAGGGGCCTACGACCTCTTCCACATCGGGCACCTGAACATCCTCAAGCACGCCAAGGAGCACTGCGACGTCCTCATCGCCGGGGTCGTCTCCGACGAGATGCTGCTGCGGACCAAGGGCCGCCTGCCGGTGATCCCGCTGGCCGAGCGGCTGGAGATCGTGCGCAGCCTGCGCTTCGTCGACGACGTGCACGCCGAGGTGCTGCCCGACAAGCTCGACACCTGGGAGCAGGTGCGCTTCGACGTGATCTTCAAGGGCGACGACTGGCGGGGGACGCCCAAGGGCGACAAGCTCGAGCGCGACTTCGCGCGGGTCGGCGTGGAGGTCAGGTACTTCCCGTACACCATGCACACCTCGAGCACGATCCTGCGCAAGGCGCTGACGGCGATCGACGCGGAGGAGCCGGTGGGCCGCGTGGCCCGCGCGCTGACCTCCTGATCCAGGCGGTACGACCACGGCGGGGGCCGGTTCCCGGGGACTAACCTGGGAGCCGGCCCCCGCCGTGTCCGGCGCTGCGGCCTCCCCGTCCCAGGAGGAACTGCCCCGTGACCTTGCGCGGCGTGCTGGACGTCGTCCTCACCGACCCGGGCATGGCGCGCGTCGTCGCGTCGGCCGGGGCCGCCGAGCTGGCCGTCACCGCCCCGCCGCCGGTGCAGCCGCTGGTCGCGGCCGCCCTGGCCCGCGGCGGCGACGACGGCGGGGTGCCGGTGCTGGTCGTCACCGCGGGCGAGCGGGACGCCGACGCCGTCGCCGCCCAGCTGCGCTGCTTCCTCCCCGAGCGCCGGGTCGAGACCTTCCCGGCATGGGAGACCCTGCCGCACGAGCGGCTCTCGCCCCGCGCCGACACCGTCGGCCGCCGGCTCGCGGTGCTCCGCGACCTCACCCACCCCGGCGCCAACGGCACGATCGACGTGCTGGTGGCCCCGGTGCGCAGCGTGCTGCAGCCGCTGGCCCCGGGGCTGGGCGACCTGGTCCCGGTCGAGCTGGCGCCGGGGGACTCCGCCGAGCTCGACGACGTCGCCCGCGCCCTGGTCGACGCGGCGTACACCCGCGTCGAGATCGTGGAGAAGCGCGGCGAGTTCGCCGTCCGCGGTGGCCTGCTCGACGTCTTCCCCCCGACCGAGCCGCACCCCGTGCGCGTGGAGTTCTGGGGCGACGAGGTCGACGAGCTGCGCTACTTCTCCGCGGCCGACCAGCGCTCGCTCGACGAGCGGCCCGACCGGCTGTGGGCGCCGCCGTGCCGCGAGCTGCTGCTCACCGACGACGTCCGCGCCCGGGCCGCCGAGCTGGCCGCGGAGCACCCCGGCCTGGTCGACGTGCTCGGCAAGCTGGCCGAGGGCATCGCGGTGGAGGGCATGGAGTCGCTGACGCCGGCGCTGATCCGCGGCGAGCTGCAGCTGCTCACCGACCTCGTGCCGAGCGGCACGCACGTGCTGGTCTGCGACCCCGAGCGGGTGCGCAGCCGGTCGGCCGACCTGGTGCGCACCGCCGAGGAGTTCCTCGCCGCCTCCTGGGCGACCGCCGCGGAGGCCGGCGAGGCGCCGCTGGACCTCGGGGCGTCGTCCTTCCGGGAGCTGGCCGACGTCGAGACCGCCGCCCGCGGCCGCGGGCTGCCGTGGTGGACGACCGGCGCGTTCACCCTCCAGGCCGAGGACGACGAGCGGCAGGTGACCCTGGACGCGACCACGGTCGACCGCTTCTCCGGCGACCTGCCCAAGGCGATCGACCGGCTGCGCTCCTGGTCCCGCGACGGGTGGGCCGTCGTCGTCACCTTCGCCGGTCCCGGCCCGGCGCAGCGCGCCGCCGACCAGTTCACCGAGGCCGACCTCGGCGTCCGGCTGGTCCCGGACATCGGCACCGCCCCCGAGACCGGCCTGGCGCACGTGACCCAGGGCGACCTCGAGACCGGGTTCGCCTTCCCGGGCGTGGGACTGGCGCTGCTCACCGAGCACGACCTCACCGGCCAGCGCGGCACCACGATGCGCGACGCGGTGAAGATGCCGGCCCGCCGGCGCAACGCCGTCGACCTGGTGCAGCTGCAGCCCGGCGACCTCGTCGTCCACGAGCACCACGGCATCGGCCGCTACGTCGAGATGATCAGCCGCACGGTCAACGGCGGGCAGCGCGACTACCTGATCGTGGAGTACGCGCCGAGCAAGCGGAACCAGCCGCCGGACCGGCTGTTCGTGCCCACCGACTCCCTCGACCAGCTCACCCGCTACGTCGGCGGCGAGCAGCCGGCGCTGTCCAAGCTCGGCGGCACCGACTGGCAGAAGACCAAGGGCCAGGCGCGCCGGGCGGTCAAGCAGATCGCCGCCGAGCTGATCCGGCTCTACAGCGCGCGGATGGCCACCAAGGGGCACACCTTCGGGCCGGACACCGTCTGGCAGCGCGAGCTCGAGGACGCCTTCCCGTTCCAGGAGACGCCCGACCAGCTCGCCGCGATCGACGAGGTCAAGGCCGACATGATGCAGCCGGTCCCGATGGACCGGATCATCTGCGGCGACGTCGGCTACGGGAAGACCGAGATCGCGGTGCGGGCGGCGTTCAAGGCGGTGCAGGACGGCAAGCAGGTCGCCGTCCTGGTGCCGACGACGCTGCTGGCCAACCAGCACTACAAGACGTTCTCCGAGCGGGTCGCCCAGTTCCCGGTGACGGTGCGGGTGCTCTCCCGGTTCCAGTCCGACGCCGAGTCGCGGCAGATCCTGCAGGAGCTGGCCGACGGGCAGATCGACATCCTGGTCGGCACCCACCGGCTGCTGCAGCCGACCACCCGGTTCAAGGACCTCGGGCTGGTCATCGTCGACGAGGAGCAGCGCTTCGGCGTCGAGCACAAGGAGTACCTCAAGACGATGCGGACGGCGGTCGACGTCCTGTCGATGTCGGCCACCCCGATCCCGCGCACCCTGGAGATGTCGCTGACCGGCATCCGGGAGATGTCGACGATCCTCACCCCGCCCGAGGAGCGGCACCCCGTGCTGACCTACGTCGGCGCGTGGGACGACAAGCAGATGGCCGCGGCGATCCGCCGCGAGCTGCTGCGCGACGGCCAGGTCTTCGTCATCCACAACCGGGTGCAGTCGATCGACAAGGCGGCGGCGAAGATCCGCGGCCTGGTGCCCGAGGCCCGGGTGGCCGTCGGCCACGGGCAGATGAGGGAGCACGAGCTCGAGCGGATCATGGTCGGCTTCTGGGAGAAGGAGTACGACGTCCTGGTCGCGACGACGATCGTCGAGTCGGGCCTGGACATCCCCAACGCCAACACGCTGATCGTCGACCGGGCCGACACCTTCGGCCTCTCGCAGCTGCACCAGATCCGCGGCCGCGTCGGCCGCGGCCGCGAGCGCGCCTACGCCTACTTCACCTACGACCCGAGGCGGCCGCTGACCGAGACCTCGGTCGACCGGCTGACCACGATCGCGCACAACACCGACCTCGGCGCCGGCATGGCGGTGGCGATGAAGGACCTCGAGATCCGCGGCGCGGGCAACCTGCTCGGCGGTGAGCAGTCGGGGCACATCGCCGGGGTCGGCTTCGACCTCTACGTCCGGCTGGTGGGCGAGGCGGTGGCCGACTACCGCGCGCAGGTCAGCGGCGAGGCGGCGCCGGCCGAGCCGCTGGAGGTGCGGGTCGACCTGCCGGTCGACGCGCACCTGCCGCACGACTACGTGCCGGGGGAGCGGCTGCGCATGGAGGCCTACCGCAAGGTGGCATCGGTCCAGGACGACGACCAGGCGCAGGCGGTGCTCGAGGAGCTGACCGACCGCTACGGCGCCCCGCCCGCCCCGGTGCTCAACCTGCTGGCGGTCGCCCGGTTCCGCGCGGCCATGCGGGGGCTCGGCATCACCGAGGTGTCGCTGCAGGGGCGGGCGATCCGCATCTCCCCGGTCCCGCTGCCCGAGTCCAAGCAGATGCGCCTCGCCCGGCTCGCCGACGGCGCCACCTACAAGGCCGCCGTCGAGACGATCTCGCTCAAGGTGCCCGTCGGCCCCGACCGCCGGACCCCGCTGCGCGACGTCGCCCTGCTGGAGAACCTGCACGCCCTGCTGACGTCCCTCCTGCAGGAGCCGCAGAAGGCCGCTTCCTGACGGCCCCCTGCAGGGCCCCGCCGCGAGCGTGCGAGTGGTGGGGGGCAGGGGGTCCTTCCACCACTCAGGGCTTCCAGCGGGGGTCGCGGCCGAGGAAGCCCAGCAGCCGGTCCTGCAGCGGCGCCGCCTCGTCGACCGGGACCTCGGCGCCGTACACCTCGATGCCCGGCCCGAACGCACCCGGCGTGCGGAACCGCTGCATCAGCTCGGCGGGCACGGCGGTCGCGGCGGCCCACAGCTGCGCCACGTCGCCCGGGTCGATCAAGCCGTCCTGGTCGGTCGCGCGGGCGAGGTCCCACCGGTGCACGACCAGGTCGTCGCTGACCACCCGGTCGACGTGCTCCGCGACGGTCAGGCGGCCGGCCGGGGTGTCCGCGGTGGTCGCGGCCAGCCCGGGGTCGCCGAGGACGGCCTCCACCGCGGCGCGGGCCGCGCGGAAGCCCGCGAGGGGGTCGTCGCCGGTCGGCGGCAGGGCCCGCCCGACCGGCCGCAGCATCTCCGCGTGCATGCCCACCACGTGGGCGACGACGTCGCGTGCGGTCCAGGCGGCGCACGGTGACGGCTGCGACCACTGGTCGGCCCGCACGGCGGTGACCGTGCGCTCGAACGCGGCGGCGCGGCGGCGGTACCTCTCGGCGATGGTCTCCACGAGGACGACGACCCACGCGCCCCGCAGAACTCATCGCTGCCGGCCGCCTGCGACGGGCGCTCCGACCGGTGTGGGAGTCTCGCGGCGTGCGCACGCGTCGTGTTCCCCAGGTCGTCCTGGCCGGGGCCGCCGCCGTCCTCGCGGTCGCGGGGCTGGCCGGCTGCCGGACCTCGCCCAACGTGGCCGCCTACGTCGGCGAGGAGCAGATCACCGTGACCGAGCTGGAGAGCGCGGTGGACGCCCGGCTGGAGGACGAGGACGTCGCCGCGTTCGCCGAGGCCGACCCGGACGCCTTCACCCGGCAGGTGCTCAGCCTGCTCGTCGGCGAGCAGGTCTACGCCGCCGCCGCCGAGCGCTGGGACGTCTCGGTCACCGACGCGCAGGTGCGCGGCCGCATCGACGACCTGCTGGAGGGCAACGACCCCGACGAGGTCTACGCGCAGCTCGCGGCGCAGGGCATCGGCCGCGCGGACGTCTTCGAGAACGTCCGCCAGCAGCTCGTCCGGCAGGACATCGCCCGGGCCGAGGGGCTCGACGACGCCGTCTCCGAGGAGACCCTGCGGCAGCAGTACGAGGCGAACCCGGAGCAGTTCCAGCAGTACGTGTTCGGCTACATCACCGTGCCCGACCAGCCGACCGCCGACGCCGTCCTTGCCCAGCTGACCGCCGACCCGGCGAGCTACCCGGTGGTCGCGGCCGCCTTCCCCGGTGACGCCACCCTCGCCCAGCCCGAGACGCGCGCCCCCGACGCGCTGCCGCAGGCGCTGGCCGAGCAGATCCTGGCCACGCCCGCCGGGCAGGGGTTCACGCTGCCGGTCGAGGGGCTCGGCGTGGTGGTCGCCTTCGTCGCCGACGTCACCGTCCAGCCGTTCGAGGACGTGCGCGGCGACCTGGAGGAGGCCGCCTCCTCGGGGATCGACGACGAGGTCCAGGCCGTCGTGCAGGACTTCCGCGACGGTCTCGACATCACGGTGAACCCGCGCTACGGCGTCCTGGAGGAGAACGCCGTCGTCCCCGGCGACGAGGGCGTGGTCGACATCCTCGACGGCGACGAGCCCGCGTCGGGCACGACCGGGGGCTGACGCCGGTGCCCGTCGCGCTCGGCGTCCCCGTGAGCCCGTACCGGCCGGCCCTGCTGGCCCCCTCCGCGTGGCGCGCGGTCAGCGGTGGGCAGCCGGTGCTGGCCCTGCCCGGGGCCGCCGCGACCGCCGCGGCCCTGCGCGCGGCCGGGACCGCGGTCGAGGACGTGGCCGACCTCGCCACCGCGCGGGCCCGGCCGGACGACGTCGTCTGCCTCGGCACGGCCGGGGAGCTGGCGGGGGTGCCCCTGGTGCCGCCGCCGGCCGGCGCCCGGCTGCTCGACGTGGTCGCCGTCATGGACCGGCTGCGCTCGCCCGGCGGCTGCCCCTGGGACGCCGAGCAGACGCACGCCTCGCTGCGCGGCTACCTGCTGGAGGAGGCGCACGAGGCCTACGACGCCGTGGTCGACGACGACGCCGCGGCCATGCGCGAGGAGTTCGGCGACGTGCTGCTGCAGGTCGTCTTCCACGCCCGCGTCGCCGCGGAGGCCGACGGCGACCGGCGCTTCGACATCGACGACGTCGCCGGCGACCTCGTCGACAAGCTGGTCCGCCGGCACCCGCACGTCTTCGGCGACGCCGGCCCCCGTGACGTGGCCGCGGTCGAGGCGGGCTGGGAGGAGATCAAGAAGGCGGAGAAGCAGCGCCGCTCGCCCACCGAGGGCGTCTCGCGCTCGCAGCCCGCCGCCTCGTGGGGCGCCGCCCTCGTCCGCCGCGCGGCCCGGGCCGGGCTGTCGACGCCGCCGGCGGGGGAGCTGGCGGTCGACAGCCCCGAGGCGCTCGGGGAGCAGCTGCTCGGGCTGGTCGTCGCCGCCGCCGAGCGCGGCTGGGACGCCGAGGACGCGCTGCGCGAGGCGGTCCGCCGCTACGCCGGGGAGCTGGACGCCGAAGCCGGGGCGTGAGTCAGCGCCGGCCCGCGCGGGGCGGCGGGCTGGGGTCGGAGCCGAGCAGCTGCGCGAGCCAGAACAGCACCGCCGCGGCCAGCACGGTCGCGAACACGAAGCCCGCCGTCCCGCTGCCGTCGAGGTAGGCCCACAGCAGGCCGAGCACCGGCGCGGCGATCACCACGACCACGTCGCTGCGCACCTGCCGGGCCCAGGTCGGCGGCCCGGCGGGGGCGTCGGCCGGCACGACGACGGTCCGCTCGCCGCGCGGCGGGCGCGACCGCAGCCGGCCGGAGGGCCACACCTCCGCGCCGTCGACCACCGGCAGCACGGCGCGCCCGGCGAGGTCGCCGCGCAGCTGCACCGGTCCGTCGGGCTCCAGCGCGGCCAGCTCCGACGACCAGTGCACCGGCACCCACCGCTCGCCCCGGCCGGTGGCCAGCTCCAGCCAGCTGCGCACGACCAGCCCCTGGCGGACGACGACGCGGGTGCCCACCGCGTCGGTCACGGGCGCCCCGCGCAGCCGCCGCCGGGACAGCACCCGCAGCCCGGTGACCGCCGAGGCGACCAGCAGGACGGTGACGGTCACCCCGAGGCCGAACACGAGGTCGGCCACCGCGCGGTGCGCTGCGTCGCCGTCGGTGTAGACGGCGGTGTCCTCCGGCGGCGAGTCGGGGTCGTACCGCACGGCGACCTGCGCGCCGGCGGGGACGTCGACCGGCTCCCGCAGGACCAGGGTGCCGGTGCGCCGGGCGCCGTCCTCGTCGAAGCCCACCGCCACCCCGCGGCCGTCGGGGGCCCGTCCGTCGGCGACGACGTCGGCCGTGGCGGTGGCGGTCGCGGCCGCGAGCGGCTCGCGCGCCGCCGAGAGCCGCAGGGCGAGGACGGCGAGCAGCACGAGCCCGACGGCGAGCAGCGGGAGGTAGCCGAGCAGCAGCTGGGCCGCCGCCCGCCGGTGCGGTCGGGGCGGGGCGGCGGGGGTGCTCATCGCCGTCCATCGTCGCAGGACCGGCGGCACCGACGCGGTGCGCACGGCCGGCCGCGCCGGGCTGGATAGGCTGCCCCCGTGCCCAGCATCGACGCCGTAGGCGCGCGGGAGATCCTCGACTCGCGCGGAAACCCCACCGTGGAGGTCGAGGTCGCCCTCGACGACGGGACGATCGCCCGCGCGGCCGTCCCCAGCGGCGCCTCGACCGGCGCCTTCGAGGCCGTGGAGCTGCGAGACGGGGGTGAGCGCTACGGCGGCAAGGGCGTGACCAAGGCCGTCGACGGCGTCCTCGACGTCATCGGCCCCGAGCTGGTCGGCTACGACGCCGCCGAGCAGCGGCTGCTCGACCAGCGGCTGCTCGACCTCGACGGCACGCCCGACAAGTCGCGGCTCGGCGCGAACGCCCTGCTCGGCGTGAGCCTCGCCGTCGCCCGGGCGGCCGCCGACTCCGCCGGCCTGCCGCTGTTCCGCTACGTCGGCGGCCCGTCGGCGCACCTGCTGCCCGTGCCGATGATGAACATCCTCAACGGCGGCGCCCACGCCGACAGCAACGTCGACGTGCAGGAGTTCATGATCGCCCCGATCGGCGCCGGGACCTTCGCCGAGGCGCTGGCCATGGGTGCGGAGACCTACCACGCGCTCAAGTCGGTGCTGAAGAAGGAGGGCCTGGCCACGGGCCTGGGCGACGAGGGCGGCTTCGCGCCGAACCTGTCGAGCAACCGGGCGGCCCTGGACCTCATCGCGCGCGCCGTCGAGCAGGCCGGCTACACCGTCGGCGACGACATCGTCTTCGCCCTCGACGTCGCCGCCACGGAGTTCCACGGGGACGACGGCTACACCTTCGAGGGCAAGACGCTGTCCTCGGCCGAGATGACCGAGTACTACACCGAGCTCGTCGGCGCCTACCCGATCGTCTCGATCGAGGACCCGCTGTCGGAGGAGGACTGGGACGGCTGGGTGGCGCTCACCGACGCCCTCGGCGACCGGATCCAGATCGTCGGCGACGACCTGTTCGTCACCAACCCGGCGCGGCTGGCCGACGGCATCGCCCGCGGCGCGGCCAACGCCCTGCTGGTCAAGGTCAACCAGATCGGCACGCTCACCGAGACCCTCGACGCGGTCAACCTGGCCCACCGCAGCGGCTACCGCTGCATGATGAGCCACCGCTCGGGCGAGACCGAGGACACCACGATCGCCGACCTCGCCGTCGCCACCGACTGCGGGCAGATCAAGACCGGTGCGCCGGCGCGCAGCGAGCGGGTGGCCAAGTACAACCAGCTGCTGCGGATCGAGGAGGAGCTCGACGACGCCGCCCGCTACGCCGGCGCCGCCGCGTTCCCACGCCTGGCCAGCTGAGGTCCGTCGGACGATGAGCAGCGTCCGCGGTCGGCGCGGGGCCGCGGCCGGACGGCGGGCCGGCGGTCGCGGCGTTCCCCGCGCCACCGGGCCGGTGCACACCGGCCCGGTGCGCACCGGTGCCCGCTCGACCGTGCCCAGCCGGCCGGGGCAGCGGCGCTCGGTCCGCCGTCCCGCCCGCGCGACGGGCACCCGGCGGCGGCCGCTGTTCACCGGCCGGGCGGTGCTGCTCGGCGCCCTGGTGCTGCTGCTCGCGCTCACCCTGGCCGGGCCGGTGCGGCAGTTCCTCGCCGGCCGCGCGGAGCTGGTGCAGCTGGCCGCCGAGCGCGCCGAGCTCGAGCAGCGGGCGCAGGAGCTGGAGGAGGAGCTCGACCGGCAGGCCGACCCCGACCACACGGCGCGGGAGGCCCGCGAGCGGCTCACCTACGTGCTGCCCGGCGACCGGCTGGTGGTCGTCGTCGACGGCGCGACCGTCGAGGGCGACGCCGGCACCCTGCCCGAGGAGCCGACGGGTTCGGCGACCCGGCCGTCGTGGTACGAGGGGCTCATGCAGTCCGTCGCCACCGCCGACGGCGACCCGGCGGGCTCCGGTGGCTGAGCCCGCCCCCGAGCCCGCGCCCCGGCCGGTGCCCCCCGGCGCCCGGCCCGCCGTCACCCCCGCCGAGCGCGACGTCGTCGCCCGCCAGCTGGGGCGGCCGCCGCGCGCGCTGGCCGCGGTGGCCCACCGCTGCCCGTGCGGGCAGCCCGACGTCGTGGAGACGGCACCCCGCCTGGAGGACGGCACGCCGTTCCCGACGCTGTACTACCTGACCTGCCCGCGGGCGTCGGCCGCCGCGAGCCGCCTGGAGTCGACCGGGCGGATGCGGGAGTGGCAGGACGAGCTGGGCACCGACCCCGACCTGGCCGCGCGCTACCGCGCCGCGCACGAGGTCTACCTCGCCGAGCGCGACGCCCGCGGCGAGCTGCCCACCCGCAACACCGCCGGCGGCATGCCCGACCGGGTCAAGTGCCTGCACGCCCTCGCCGGGCACGCGCTGGCCGCCGGGCCGGGGGTGAACCCGATCGGCGACCGCGCGGTCGAGGCGATGGGGGAGTGGTGGGCGAACGGTCCCTGCGCCCTGCCGGAGGACGACGGATGACGCGCGCGGCCGCGATCGACTGCGGCACCAACTCGATCCGCCTGCTGGTCGCCGACGTCCCCGAGGACGGGCCGCACGTCGACCTGGTCCGCCGGATGGAGGTCGTGCGGCTCGGGCAGGGCGTCGACGCCACCGGCCGGCTCGCGCCGGAGGCGATCGAGCGGACCCGCCGGGTGCTCGAGGAGTACGCGGCCACCGCCCGCGGGCTGGGCGCCACCGCCGTGCGCATGGTGGCCACCAGCGCCACCCGCGACGCGGCCAACCGGGCGGACTTCGAGCGGATGGTCGAGGCCACCCTCGGCAAGCTGCCCGACGTCGTGACCGGCCGCGAGGAGGCCGAGCTGTCCTTCCTCGGGGCCACCGCGTCGCTGGACGCCGCCGCCCGGGCGCACGGCAACCCCGCGCCCCGGCCGCCGTTCCTCGTCGTCGACATCGGCGGCGGGTCGACCGAGTTCGTGCTCGGCGACCCCGCCGGCGTCCGCGCCGCCCGCTCGGTCGACGTCGGCTGCGTCCGGCTCACCGAGCGGCACCTGGCCGGCGACCCGCCCACCGCCGACGAGATCCAGCGCGCCGAGGCCGACATCCGGGCCGCGCTGGCGCTGGTCGCCGAGGCGGTGCCGGTCGCCGAGGCCGCCACGCTGGTGGGCCTGGCCGGGTCGGTCACCACGGTCGCGGCGCTGGCGCTGCAGCTGCCGCACTACGACGCCGCCGCCATCCACGGCTCGCGGATCCCCGTCTCCGCCGTCCGGTCGGTGACCGCCGGCCTGCTCACCGCCACCCGGTCGCGGCGGGCCGCGCTGCCGGTCATGCACCCCGGGCGGGTCGACGTGATAGGCGCCGGGGCGCTGGTGCTGCGCGTGCTCATGGACGCCTTCGCCCTGGACGAGGTCGTCGTCAGCGAGCACGACATCCTCGACGGGATCGCGCTGCGCCTCGCCCGCGGCTGATCCGTCGTCCGCCATCCGGTCGTGCCCGTCGGGAATCGGACGGCGCCGTCCGGGGTAGCTCCCCGGCATGACGCTCACCGCCGAGAGGACCGCCCGCCCGGCCGCGCCCGGCGCGACCCGGTGCGAGAGCTGCGCCGACGGTCTCGGGCGGCCGAGGCCGATCCGGCCGGGCTCCGTCCGGGAGCGGGTGCACCGGAAGCCGTCGGTGGCCCGGCTCTGGCGGGTCGGGGTCTTCCTCGCCGGGCTGCTCCTCGTCGCCCTCGGCGTCGCGCTGGCCGTGCTGCCCGGCCCGCTCACGATCCCGCCCGTGCTGGCCGGCCTCTGGGTCTGGTCGACCGAGTTCGACTGGGCGCGCCGGCTGTTCGCCTCGTTCGCCCGCAAGGCCCGGGACGCCTGGCGGCACGCCCGGCAGCACCCGGTCGGCTCCGCCGTCGTGACCGTCGGCGGCCTGCTGGCCGTCGGCGCGGCCGTGTGGGCCGTGCAGCGGTTCCAGCTCGTGACCAGGCGATGACCGCCCTGGGGCGCTGACCCGGCTCTCCCACGACCGGGGCCGGGTGATCGGATGTCGTCGTGGCCGTCGACGAGGCCGGGTTCCCGGTCACCCGCAGCGCCGCCGGCGTCGTCCGCTCCGCGGCCGGGGTCCGCGACCTGACGGTGCTCGACGCCCGGGTCTCCGGGTGCCGCGCCTGCCCGCGGCTGGTCGCCTGGCGCGAGGAGGTGGCGCGGGTCAAGCGCGCTTCCTTCCGCGACGAGGAGTACTGGGGTCGCCCGGTGCCCGGGCTCGGGCCCGCCGACGCGAGGATCGCCGTCGTCGGCCTCGCCCCGGCGGCCCACGGCGGCAACCGGACCGGCCGCGTCTTCACCGGTGACCGCAGCGGCGACTGGATCTTCGCCGCGCTGTGGCGCGCGGGGCTGGCCAACCAGCCGACCTCCACGCACATCGGGGACGGCCTGGAGCTCACCGACGTCCGCGTCGCCGCGGCGGTGCGCTGCGCCCCACCGGCGAACGCACCCACGCCCGAGGAGCGCGACACCTGCTCGCCGTGGCTGGCCCGCGAGCTGGCGCTGCTGCCGCGGCTGCGCGTCGCCGTCGTCCTCGGCGGGTTCGGGTGGACGGCGCTGTGGCCGGTGCTCGCCGCCGCCGGCTACCCGCTGCCGCGCCCCCGCCCGGCGTTCGGGCACGGGGTGGAGGTGCACCTCGAGGGGCCGCGCGGCCCGCTGACCCTGCTGGGCAGCTACCACGTGAGCCAGCAGAACACCTTCACGGGCAAGCTCACCGAGCCGATGCTCGACGCCGTCCTCTCCCGGGCGACCGAGCTCGCTCAGACCGGTTCGACCACGTAGTCGGCCGGGTCGAACCGGCGGGTGCGCCACCGGTAGGCGAAGGTGAAGTCGGGCCAGTTGTTCGTGTTGCGCCCCGACTCGGTCCGGTACCAGCTGGTGCAGCCGCGGTCCCACACGGTGCGGGTGATCCGGGCCTGGACCTCGTCGGCGGAGCGCCGCTGGACCTCCGGCCGGACGTCGAGCGTGCGGGCGCCGGCGGCCAGCCGCCGCACCGCCTGGACGACGTACCGGATCTGGCTCTCGATCATGTAGACGATCGAGTTGTGGCCCAGGTTGGTGTTCGGCCCGTAGAGCAGGAAGAGGTTCGGGAAGCCGGCCACGGCGATGCCCAGGTGGGCCTCGGCGCCGTCCCGCCACACCTCGCGCAGGTCGCGTCCGCCGGCGCCGGTGACCGTCATGGGCACGAGGAACTCGGTGGCGCGGAAGCCGGTGCCCCAGATGATCGTGTCGGCCGGGTGCTCGCGGCCGTCGGCGGTGACGACGGCGGTCGGCCGGATCCCGGTGATCGGCTCGGTGACCACGTCGACCGAGGGCCGGTCCAGCGCCGGGTAGTAGTCGTCGGACAGCAGGATCCGCTTGCAGCCGGGGACACCGTGCGGCTGCAGCCGCGCCCGGAGGTCGGGGTCGGCGACCTGGCGGGCCAGGTGCCCGCGCGCCTGGCGGTCGATCAGCGACATCAGCCCCGGCCACCGCGTGAAGCCCAGCGCCCGGGCCTCGTACTGCACGTACGTCACCGCCCGGTTGAGCGCCAGCAGGCCGGGGACGGCGCGGAACGCCGCCCGCAGCCGCGGGCCGTAGGGGCGGTCGGGCTTGGGGATCACGTGCGGGGCGTCGAGCTGGAAGACCGTGGTCGCGGCGGCCCGCTCGGCCACGTGCGGGACGAACTGGACGGCGCTGGCCCCGGTGCCCACGACGGCGACCCGCCGGCCGGTCAGGTCGTGCTCGTGCCGCCAGCCCGAGGAGTGGAACGCCGTCCCGGTGAAGGTCGCCAGCCCGGGGATCGCCGGGACGGCGGGGCGGGACAGCTGGCCGCAGGCGGCGACGACGACATCGGTCTCCAGCGTGGCGCCGTCGGCCAGGGTGAGCACCCAGCGGGCGCGCGCGTCGTCGAAGCGGGCGTCGACCACCTCGGTGCCGAAGCGCGTGCGCTCCAGCACCCCGCTGCGCCGGGCGACTTCCTCGAGGTAGTCGCGGATCTCGGCCTGCGGCGGGTAGCGGCGGGTCCAGTCGGTCTTCGGTGCGAACGAGAAGGAGTACAGCGACGCCGGGACGTCGCACGCCGCACCCGGGTACTCGTTGGCCGCCCAGACGCCGCCCACGCGGTCGGACCGCTCGAGCACCGTGACGTCCGCGAACCCGGCGCGCAGCAGCCGCGCCGCCATGCCGATCCCGCCGAAGCCGGCTCCGACGACCGTGACGGCGGGCGAGCGCATGGGACCTCCGGGACGACGACGCTGTCCCCGACACGGTAGGTGGCTCAGCGGCCGCGGCCCGGGAGGGCCCGGCCGGCCAGCACCGCGGCCGCGAGGGCGGCGGCCCCGGCCGCCGCCAGCCCGGCGCCGAGGCTCCCGGTCGCCTCCGCGACGGCCCCGACCGCGGGCGGCCCGGTGAACGAGCCCAGGTAGCCGATCGTCGTCACGGTCGCGAGCGCGGCCGGCGCCCCGCCGGCCCCGGCGCCCGGCGCGGCGGCCAGGACCACCGGCGCCAGCGGCGCGAGCGCCAGCCCGAGCACCGCCCAGCCGGCGATCGGCAGCGCGGTGCCCGGCGCCAGGACGGCGGTGGCGAGCCCTGCCGCGGCCAACCCGGCGCCGGCTCGGGTGAGCCCGCGGCGGCCGAACCGGGCGGTCAGCCGGTCCCCGGCCAGCCGGCCGGCCAGCAGCGCGGCGGTGAAGCCGAGGTAGGCCGCGGCGGCGAGCCCCTCGCTCCCGCCCGGGGTGCCGCGGACGTGCACGGCCAGCCACGTCGACGCCGTCCCGTCCAGCAGGAAGACGCAGAACGCGAGCGCGCTCAGCGCCGACAGCCCGCGGGTCGGCCGGACGGCGGAGCGGCCGCCGTCCCGCCCCGCCGACGGCAGCCCGGCGGCCGCGAGCAGGCCGGCGGCGAGCGCGGCCGCGGCGACGCCCGCCGTGTGCGCGAGGAGGGGCACCTCGGCGGCGGTGGCGGCGAATGCGACGCCGGCCCCGAGCAGCAGGCCGCAGCTCTGACCGGCGTGGAGTCCAGACAGCAGCGGCCGCCCGGCCCGCCGCTCGACGTCGACGCCCTGGGCGTTGATCGCCACGTCGAGCACGCTGTTGGCGGCGGCCCAGCCGCCCAGGCCCACGGCGAGCACGGCCAGGTCCGGCGCGAGGGCGGCGGTCGTCAGGCCGGGGGCGAAGACGGCGAGACCGGCCGCGATCGCCCGACGGGTGCCGAACCGGTCGACCACGACCGCGCCGAGCGGCAGCCCGCACAGCGCGCCTGCCTCCACCGCGAGCGCGACCACGGCCAGCGCGCCGGGGGAGAGCCCGAGCCGGTCCTGCACCGCCGGGACCCGCGCCGCCCAGGTGGCCGTGACCAGGCCGACCGCGCAGAACAGGACCCAGGTCCGCAGCCGCTCACCCATGACCGTCCCGGTGCGCAGCCGCCGCCATGCGCATCCATGCGGATCCGTCGGGGGAGTCCTACGTTCCGGTCATGCTGGACCTCGTCAAGGTGGCGACCCTGCGGGCGGTCCTCGCCCACGGCTCGTTCTCGGCGGCCGCCCAGGAGCTGCACCTCACCCAGCCCGCCGTCTCCCGCCAGATCGCCGCGCTGGAGCGGGCGGTCGGCAGCGTCCTGGTGCGCCGCACCCGCCGGGGCGTGCTGCCCACCGAGGCGGGGCGGGTCCTGCTCGGCCACGCCGACCTGATCGCCGCGCAGGTGGAGCGCGCGGAGGCCGACCTGCGCGAGCTGCGCGGCCTGTCCCGCGGCACGGTGCGGCTGGGCTCGTTCCTCTCGGCGCTGGTGCACCTCTCGGCCGAGGTCGGCGGGCGGCTGGACCGGGCGCACCCCGGGATCATGCTCGTCGACGTCCTGGTGGACCGCGCGGACGCCGTCGACGGGCTGCGCCGCGGCGAGCTCGACCTGGCCGTCGTGTTCGAGCACGACTTCGAGCCCGCGGCACCCGCTCCCGGCGTCGACGTCCTCCCGCTGTTCGCCGACCCGCTGCGGGTGCTCCTACCGGCCGGGCACCGGCTCGCCGGGCGGACCGCGGTACCGGTGGCGGCGCTGGCGGGGGAGACCTGGATCCGGGCGCACGACGGCTCGGCGGCCCGGCGGGTGGACGCCGTCCTGGGCCGGGCCGGGCTGCACCCGCCGGTGCTGCTGGCCGGCCGCGGCGACGAGCCGTTCGAGGCGCAGGCGCTGGTGGCGGCGGGGAAGGGGGTGGCGCTCACCCACGAGCTCACCGTCGTCGTCGGCGGCCACCGCCTGGTGGCGCTGCCGCTGGCCGACGTCCCGGGGGAGCGGCAGGTGCAGGCCGCCGTGCTGCCCGGTCCGCGGCCGGCCGCCGTCGAGGCGGCGCTGCGCGCGCTGCTCGCGGTCGGGGCGGCCCGCCGGGCTACCGTTCGCACACCGCCCCCGTAGCCCAACTGGCAGAGGCAGGCCCCTTAAAAGGGTCCCAGTGTCGGTTCGAACCCGACCGGGGGTACGACCCTCGGGGTGAACCCCGGGCCTCGGGAACGCGCAGGCCGCGTGTGGCGTTGACCTGACCGAGTGGAGTCCGCCACCGTGGACCCCACGGTCCGACCAGTTCCCTCAGGGAGATGACGATGCCCAGCAGCAACCCGGCTTTCGGGCGCGCGTTCGACAGCGCCACCCGAGGCGGGCAGTACGGCGGCGGCTGGGGTTCGCCCCAGCAGTACGGCGCCCCGGCCCAGTACGACCAGTACGGCGCGCCCGCCCAGCAGGCGCCGTACACCCGGTCGACCACCCGCTACATGACGATGGACGACGTCGTCACCAAGACGGGGATCTCCTTCCTGGTGACCGTCCTCGCCGCGGCGGCCACGTGGGCGCTGCCCGGGCAGGCCGCGTGGGGCTTCGCCCTGCCGGCCGTGCTGGTGGCCTTCGTCCTCGGCCTGGTGATCGCGTTCAAGCAGATCGCCAACCCGGCCGCGACGCTGGCCTACGGCGCGCTCTACGGTGTCGCGCTCGGCGCCATCAGCGAGGCGTTCAACCAGGTCTACGGCGAGGGCATCGTCGTCCAGGCCCTGATCGGCACGTTCGGCGTCTTCGCCGGCATGCTCGTGGTCTACAAGACCGGCGCCATCCGGGTGACCCCCAAGTTCACCCGCTGGATCATCGGCGCCCTGGTCGGCGTCCTCGTCCTGGTCCTGGCCAACTGGATCGCCGCGTTCTTCACCCCGGGCGGCCTCGGCCTGCGCGACGGCGGGCCCGTGGCGATCATCTTCAGCCTGGTCGTGATCGGTGTGGCGGCCCTGTCGCTGCTGCTCGACTTCGACATGGCCGACGAGGCCATCCGCCGCGGCGCCCCGGCGAAGTTCGCCTGGTACATCGCCTTCGGCCTGCTGGTCACGGTCGTCTGGCTGTACCTGGAGATCCTGCGGCTGCTCAGCTACTTCCGCGAGTGAGCTGATCGGCCTCGTCCCGGGCCCCGCCGTGAGCTTGCGGAGGGTGGGGAGGACGAGGTCCTCCAACTGACAGTGGCCCGGTCCCCGCGAGGGGGCCGGGCCACTGCGCTGTCCGGGGTCGGTCGACCGTGATCATGGCGCCGCGACCACCGGGAACGCCGGTCCGGTGGGCGCGGCGCCATGATCGCCGCGGCAACGCGCCCTAGCTGAGGCGCTCGATCACCATCGCCATGCCCTGGCCGCCGCCGACGCACATGGTCTCCAGCCCGAAGGTCTCGTCCTTGGTCTGCAGGCCGTTGATCAGCGTGCCGGTGATCCGGGCACCGGTCATGCCGAACGGGTGGCCGACGGCGATCGCGCCGCCGTGCACGTTGAGCTTGTCGATGTCGATGCCCAGGTCGCGGTAGCTCGGGATCACCTGCGCGGCGAACGCCTCGTTGATCTCGACCAGGTCGATGTCGTCGATGGTCATGCCGGCCCGCTCCAGCGCCCGCTGCGAGGCGGCCACCGGCCCGTAGCCCATGATCTCCGGCGACAGGCCGGTCACGGCGGTCGAGACGATCCGCGCCAGCGGGGTGAGGCCGAGCTCGCGGGCCTTGGTGTCGCTCATGACGACCACCGCGGCGGCGCCGTCGTTGAGCGGGCACGCGTTGCCGGCCGTCACCCGGCCGTCGGGGCGGAAGACCGGCTTGAGGCCGGAGATGCCCTCGAGGGTGGTGCCGGCGCGCGGGCCGTCGTCCTTGCTGACCACGGTGCCGTCGGGTGTGGTCACCGGGGTGATCTCGCGCTCCCAGAAGCCGTCGGCGATGGCCTGCTCGGCCAGGTTCTGGCTGCGGACGGCGAACTCGTCCATCTCCTGCCGCGAGACGTCCTTGAGCAGGGCGAGGTTCTCCGCCGTCTGCCCCATCGCGATGTAGATGTCGGGGGTCTCGCCGCTCTCCCGCGGGTCGGTCCACGAGTCGGCGCCGCTCTCGGCCACCTTGGCGACCCGGGCCTGCGCGTCGGCGAACACCGGGTTGTGGGTGTCGGGCAGCGAGTCGGAGTTGCCCTTGACGAACCGCGACACCATCTCCACGCCGGCCGAGATGAACACGTCGCCCTCGCCGGCCTTGATCGCGTGCAGCGCCATCCGGGTGGTCTGCAGCGAGGAGGAGCAGTAGCGGGTGACCGTCGTCCCCGGCAGGTGGTCCATGCCGAGCAGGACGGCGACGACGCGACCCATGTTGTAGCCCTGCTCGCCGCCGGGCAGGCCGCAGCCGAGCATCAGGTCGTCGATGTCGTGCGGGTCGAGCTCGGGCACCTTGTCCAGCGCCGCGCGCACGATCGTGGCGGCCAGGTCGTCGGGCCGCAGGTCCTTGAGCGACCCCTTGAACGCGCGACCGATGGGCGAGCGGGCGGTCGCGACGATGACGGCTTCGGGCACGGGGCCTCCCAGGGGTGCGGGCTCCGACGGTGGAGCTCCGGACGGCGGAACACCAGCGAAACTACTCCCGGGTAGCCGGGACCGGAGCCCTAGCCTCCGACGGGCGTCTCCGCCGCCTCCTGCGCCTGCTCCGGGGTGGGCAGCTCGGTGGGGCGGCGCCGGCGCAGCAGCGCCCACGGCCCGCGCGGACCGGTGTCGGACCCGCGCACCTCGGTGGGCTGGACCTCGGTGCCCGGGCGGCTGGCCGCGCGCGCCGCCGCCTGGGCGACCGGCCGCACCGTCTCGCGGCGCAGCGGCCCGCGGGCGCGGTCGGCGGCGGCCGGCCAGACCCCGACGGCGTCGGCGACCGACGGCAGCAGGCAGGCGGCGGCGGCCGCGTAGCCGGCGGCGCTGGGGTGGAACTCGTCGGAGCTGAACAGGGTGCGGTCGCTGGCGAAGGACGGCCCGAGGATCGACCCCAGCGACACGGTCCGCCCGCCGGCCGCGACGACGGCGATGGTCTGCGCGGCGGCCATCTGCCGGCTCCACCGCCGGGCCAGCAGCCGCAGCGGCTGGCCGATCGGCCGAATGGTGCCGAGGTCGGGGCAGGTGCCGACGACGACCTGGCAGCCGGCGTCGACGAGCCGGGACACGGCGTCGGCCAGGTGCCGCACCGAGACCGCCGGCCTGGTGCGGCTGGTGACGTCGTTCGCCCCGATCATGATCATGACGACGTCGGGGTGCTCGGCCAGCGCCTCGGAGACCTGGTCGTCGAGGTCGCGCGAGACCGCCCCGGAGACGGCCAGCCGCACCAGCCGGACCGGCCGCTCGGCGAGCTCGGCCAGGGCGGCGGCGATGAGCACGCCGGGGGTCTCGGTGGCCCGCTCGACGCCGAGGCCGACGGCGCTGGAGTCCCCCAGGACGGCGAGCACGAGCGGCTTGCCGCGCCCGCGGCCGTAGACGCCGTTGCCCGAGGGCGGGTCGTCCTTGGCGGTGCGGGCCTCGACCTTGCGCCGGGCGGAGCGCGCCTGCTCCCTGAGCAGGGCGAGGAGCCCGGCGCCGGCGAGGCCGACGCCCCCGCCGCCGTAGGCGGCGCCCGCCGCCAGCCGTCGTGCCACGCTCGCCCTGGTCATGCCGCCTCCCGTCCTCCCCCCGGTAGGACCTCAACCCTCCTCCGCAGGCTATCGGCCCCCTACGGTGTGCCCGTGCCGTCGTCCCCCGTAGAGGTGTCCCCCGACCAGGCCGAAGGGCGCAGCCGGGTGATCGTCGACGTCCTCGTGGACGCCTTCGCCGATCTCATGCGCGCCGACGCCGACGCCTTCCGGACGAAGTTCCGGAAGATGGCCGCGGACCCCTTCGCCTTCTACCGCGGGTCCGCCTGCCTGTTCTACGCCGACATGGCGACGTCCGACGATCCGTGGTGCGACGAGCGGACGGCCCGCGTGTGGATCCAGGGTGACCTGCACGCGGAGAACTTCGGCACCTACATGGACGGGTCGGGGCGCATCGTCTTCGACGTCAACGACTTCGACGAGGCCTACCTGGGGCACGTCAGCTGGGACCTGCGCCGGTTCGTCGCGAGCTTCGCCCTGCTGGCCTGGCGCAAGGCGCTCTCCGACGACGTCATCGAGGAGCTGCTGCGCCGCTACCTCACCGCCTACCTCGACCAGGTCGAGGCCTTCACGCACTCCGACGAGGACCGCTCCTTCGCCCTGGTGCGGGAGAACACCGAGGGCGCGGTGCACGACGTCATCCTGGAGACCAGCGCCCGCACGCGGATCGCCCTGCTCGACCGGCTGACGGTCGTCGAGCGCTTCGAGCGCCGGTTCGCCGACACCTCGCGCAACCGCCGCCTCGACGACGGCGAGCGCGAGGAGGTGCTGGCCGCCGTCGAGCGCTACCGGCAGACCGTGCACCCGCCGGCGCGCCGCCGGGACGTGGCCTACGACGTCAAGGACGTCGTCGGCACCGGCGGCTTCGGGATCGGCAGCGCGGGGCTGCCCGCCTACAACGTGCTGCTGGAGGGCTACGACCAGGCGCTGGAGAACGACGTCGTCCTGTCGATCAAGCAGGGCAACGTCGCCGCGCCCAGCCGGATCGTCACCGACCCCGAGATCAGGGGGTACTTCGAGCACGAGGGCCACCGGACGGCGACGAGCCGGCGGGCGCTGCAGGCGCACACCTCGCAGTTCGTGGGCTGGACCGAGATCGGCGGGGTGGGCTTCGGCGTGGCCGAGCTCTCGCCCTACGAGGTCGACTTCGACTGGGACGACCTCACCGAGCCGTCCCACATGCGCCCGGTGATGACCCAGCTGGGCCGGGCGACGGCGAAGATGCACTGCGTCGGGGACGCCGACAGCGACCACACCCTGGTGCCCTTCCAGACCGAGGAGGCGATCACGGCGATGATCGGCGACCGGCGGGGGGAGTTCGTCGCCGACCTCGTGCGGTTCGCGCACGACTACGCCCGCCGCACCCAGGAGGACCACCGGCTCTTCGTCGACGCCTTCCGCGCCGGGGTGATCCCGGGCGTCAGCTCGAGCGGGCCGGAGCCGGTGGCGGTCTCAGCGGATCGGTAGCTCGATCAGCATGCCGCGGTGCGGGCCCACCGGGCGCAGGTCGTACTCCTCCGTGACGATCCTGAACCCGATGCGCTCGTAGAACCCGACGGCGGCCTTGCGGGCGTCGCACCAGACCAGCTGCGCCCCCAGGGCCGAGACCCGGATCAGCCCGTCGGCGACCAGCGCCCGCCCGACGCCGAGGCCGCGCACCCGCGGGTCGGTGGCCATGCCGCGCAGCTGCCACGAGCCCTCGGTGTCCCGCCAGGGGCAGTCGCGGGGGTGGAAGCGGACGACGCCCACGATCGCGCCGTCGTCCAGCCGGGCGGCCAGGTGCAGCGTGTACGGGGCGTCGTCCTCCTCGATCTCCGGCGGCCGGCCCTCGCGGAGCTCCTGCATGCGCAGCGGGTAGGTGGCCGCCGCGTCGACCTTCTCGATCGTGATGGTGCCGGTCAACGCCTCGGAGCTCACGCCGCCATTGTCTCAGCGCGCGCGGCGGCCCCTCCGGGTCCTCAGGTAGTCCGCCACCACGTACTCGCCGAGGCGGTCGCTGTCGGGGGTGAACACCCGCCCGCCGGCCCGCTGGGTCAGGTCGTGCACGAAGTGCACCAGCCCGGGGTCGGGGTCGAGCGCGAACACGTTCACCGTCGCGCCGGACCGGGCCACCCGCTCGACCTCGCCCACGGTGCGGGCGATCGTCTCGGGCATCGGTGGCCAGCAGAAGAACGGCGTCCCGTCGTCCTCGAGGTGGGCGGTCGGCTCGCCGTCGGTGACGATCAGCACCACCGGCTCGGCGTCGCGGTGGTGGGCCAGGAACCGGCGGGCCAGCATGAGCCCGTGCTGCAGGTTGGTGCCCTGCAGCGTGTCCACCGACAGCTCGGCCAGCGTCTCGGGCCGCAGCACCTGCGCGGTGGAGGAGAAGCCGATGATCTGGATCGCGTCCTGCGGGAACCGCGTGGTCACCAGCGAGTGCAGGGCCATCGCCGTCGACTTGGCCGCCCCCCACGTGCCGCGCAGCGCCATCGAGTAGGAGAGGTCGACCAGCAGGGCCACGGCCGCACCGGTGCGCCGCTCGGTCTCGACGACCTCGAAGTCCTCGACGGCGATGTGCACGGCCCGCCCGCCGCCCGGCCTCGGCTCGTGCGCCGTCCGCAGGACGGCGTTCTTCACCGTCCGGACGACGTCGAGCGGCTGCTCGTCGCCGAAGCGCCACTCGCGCGAGCTGCCGGTGAGCTCCCCGGCGGCGCCGGCGTCGGCGACGTCGTGCTCGCCGCGCCCGGTGGCCTGCAGCTTGGCGAACACCCGGCGCAGCGCGGTGGCGCCCAGCCGCCGCACCGCCTTGGGGGAGAGCTCCAGCTTGCCGTCGCTGCGGTTGAGGAAGCCCTGCCGCTCGAGCTCCCGCTCCAGCTGGCGCAGCGCCGCGAGGTCGTCGACGGCGTCGCGGCCCAGCGCCCGCTCGAGCAGCTCCCCGTCGACGTCGGCCAGCGAGGCGCCGGCGTAGCCCTGGGAGAGCTGGTTGGACAGCGCCTCCAGGTCGGCCAGCTCGGCGACCGCCGTCGTCGCGTCACCGAGGCCGAGCGACTCGGCGCCGTCCGGGACCTGGCCGCGCTGCCCCCAGGGCAGGTCCGGCCGGGCCTGCCGCAGGGCGTCCTGCAGGTGGGCCATCTCGCTGGCCAGGCCCATGTCCTGCATGGTCTGGGCCATCAGGTCGGCCAGCTCCGCCCGCTGCTCGGGCGACATCCCGGCCATCATCCGCTCCTGCGCGGCCGCCCGGCGGGCGAGGGAGTCGATCAGCTCGTCGATCGTCTCCGGGTTCTCCGGGAAGAACTGCCCGTGCTTGTCCATGAAGTCGCGGAACTGCTCGTCGGTGTCCTCACCGCGGTTGTGCGCGTCGAGGAGGTTCGACAGGTCGGCGACCATGTCCTTGACCGCCTGCATGTCCTCGGGCGTCGCGTTCTCCAGCGCCTGCTTCATGGAGGAGAAGGAGCTGTCGAGCACCTCCCGGCGGAGCAGGTCCTGGATCTGCTCGTAGGCCTGCCGGGCCTCGGGCGAGCGCCACGGGTACTCCTTGAGCGCCCGGACGGCGCCGGCGGTGTCGTCGGGCAGCGCGTCGAGCTCGGCCTCGGCGAGCCGGGCGGCGTCGTCGGGGTCGGGGAACAGCTCCCGGCGCTCGGCCTCCAGCGCCCGGTCGAGCAGCTCGCGGACCTCCTGCAGGGTGCCGTCCATGCGGCCGGCGGTGCGGGCCTGCCGGAGCCGGTCGCGCACCGAGCGGCGCAGCTCGTCGAGGCCGCGCCGGCCCTGCATGCCGCGGCGCAGCAGCTCGCGCAGCGCCTCCCGCACCCCGCTGCCGCCGAGCACCGAGTCGCCGATCTCGTCGACGGCGTCACCCAGGTCGTAGGGCGGGGCGAGCGGGTCGGGACCGCCGCGCCACCGGCCGTAGCGGTAGCCGCGACCGCCGTGCGGGCGCGCCACCTCAGGCCCCGTACACGGTGCGGGCGCCGTCGGTGTCCTTGGCCAGCCGGCGGGTGAGGTAGAGCCCCTCGAGGGCGAACTCCACCGCCGCGGCGGCCTGCTCCGCCGACTGCTCGCCCTCGGGCACGCCGACGCGGCCGAGCAGCTCGGCGAGCTTGGGGATCGTGCCGAGCTGGCCGAGCAGGGCCGCCGCCGGCACCAGCTCGCCGGACTCGACGGTCTCCCCGCCGGTGAAGTGCTCCTGCAGCCCGGTGAGGTCGAGCCCGGCGCAGCGGGCGCGGAAGGTCTGCGCCGTCGCCTGCCGCAGCAGGTGCTCGAGCACCTCGAGCTCGCGCTCGTCGTCGGGGTCGGAGCCGGCGTCGGCGAACTCGACCTTGCCGCGGCTGGCCGGGACGATGCTCGGCAGGTCGACCACCCGCGCGACCGGCCGGGTCTCCCCGGCGACGGCGGCCCGGCGGACGGCGGACGCGGCGATCGTCTCCAGACCGGCGATGGCGAACCGGGCGCTGACGCCGGAGCGCTGGTCGACGTGGCTGGACTCGCGGACCAGCCGGGTGTAGCGGGCGACGATCTCGACGAGGTGCTCGGGGATGAGCGGGGTGTCGAGGTGCGTCGTCCCCCAGGAGGTGAGGGCCTCCTGGTGCAGCAGCCGGATCTCGTCGACGAGTTCGAGCGGGTAGTGGGTGCGCACCTCGGCGCCGAAGCGGTCCTTGAGCGGCGTGATGATCCGCCCGCGGTTGGTGTAGTCCTCCGGGTTGGCGCTCGCGACCAGGAGGAGGTCCAGCGGCAGCCGCACCCGGTAGCCGCGGATCTGGATGTCGCGCTCCTCGAGCACGTTGAGCAGCGCGACCTGGATCCGCTCGGCGAGGTCGGGCAGCTCGTTGACGCTGAAGATGCCGCGGTTGGTGCGCGGCACCAGGCCGTAGTGGACGGTCTCCGGGTCGCCCAGCGTGCGGCCCTCGGCCACCTTGATCGGGTCGACGTCGCCGATCAGGTCGCCGACGCTGGTGTCGGGGGTGGCCAGCTTCTCGCCGAAGCGGTCGCTGCGGTGCAGCCAGCCGACGGGCGTGGCGTCGCCGTGCTCGGCGATCTGCCGGTGCGCCCACACGCTCACCGGGTGCAGCGGGTGCTCGTTGAGCTCGCTGCCGACCAGCACCGGGGTCCACTGGTCGAGCAGGCCGACGAGGGTGCGGATCAGCCGGGTCTTGCCCTGGCCGCGCTCGCCGAGCAGGACGAGGTCGTGGCCGGCGATGAGGGCCCGCTCGACCTCCGGGACGACGGTGTCCTCGAAGCCGACGATGCCGGGCAGGGTGGGCTCGCCGGCGCCCAGGCGGGCGAGCAGGTTGGCGCGCAGCTCGGCCTTGACCGTGCGGTAGGTCGCCCCGCTGTCGCGGAGCTCGCCGAGGGTGGTGGGTGCGGGAGGGGTGGACTGCTGAGGAGCCGGGTCCGTCACCCCCGCCACGGTACGACGCGGAGGGGTCTCCGGTCACCGGTGCGGTGCACGTCGGGTGCGAGGATCGGCCCGTGCCCGCAGCCGACGTCCCCCTGGTCAGCGGCGCCGACGTCGAGGCCGCCGCCGCCCTGCTCGAGGGCGTGGTCCGGCGGACGCCGCTGGAGCACTCCCGCGGGCTGGCCGAGCGGGTCGGCGGCCCGGTCTGGCTCAAGTGCGAGAACCTCCAGCGGACCGGCTCGTTCAAGATCCGCGGGGCCTACACGCGGATCGCGCGGCTGACCGCCGAGGAGCGCGCCCGGGGCGTGGTGGCGGCCAGCGCCGGCAACCACGCGCAGGGCGTGGCGCTGGCCGCGCAGCTGCTCGGCGCGCACGCCACCGTCTTCATGCCCGAGACGGCGCCGCTGCCGAAGGTGGCCGCCACGAGGTCCTACGGCGCGGAGATCCACCTGCTCGGGCAGACGCTGGCCGAGCCGCTCGTCGCCGCCGCCGAGCACGCGGAGCGCACCGGCGCGGTCTTCATCCACCCCTTCGAGCACCCCGACGTGATCGCCGGGCAGGGCACCGTCGGCCTCGAGGTCCTCGACCAGTGCCCCGACACCGGCACCGTCGTCGTCTGCGCCGGCGGCGGGGGGCTCGTGTCCGGCGTCGCGGCCGCGGTGAAGAGCCGCCGGCCGGGTGTGCGGGTCGTCGCCGTGCAGGCCGAGGGGGCGGCGGCGTTCCCCGGCTCCCTGGCCGCCGGCCGGCCGGTGCCGCTGCCGGCGATGGCCACGATGGCCGACGGGATCGCCGTCCCCGCGCCCGGTGCGCTCACGTTCGCGCACGTGAGCGAGCTGGTCGACGAGGTGCGCACGGTCGGCGAGGAGGACCTCTCGCGGGCCCTGCTGTTCTGCCTGGAGCGGGCCAAGCTGGTCGTGGAGCCGGCCGGGGTGGCCGCCGTCGCCGCCGTCCTGGCCGATCCGGGGGCGTTCGCGCCACCGGTGACCGCGGTGGTCTCGGGCGGCAACATCGACCCCGTCCTGCTGCTCAAGGTGGTGCAGCACGGCATGGCGGCGGCCGGGCGCTACCTCTCGCTGCGGCTGCGGGTGCCCGACCGCCCGGGCTCGCTGGCCGCGGTCCTGGCCGAGCTGGCCGCGGTGGGGGCCAACGTGCTGGAGGTGGAGCACGAGCGGACGGCGACCCGGCTCGACCTCGGCGAGGTCGAGGTGTTCGTCGTCCTGGAGACCCGCGGGCCGGACCACGCGGCCGAGGTGACCGCCGCGCTGGTGCGTGCCGGGTACGCGCCCACGCCGGAGTGAGGCCGATGAGTTCCCGCTGACCGGGGCGTCTGCACCGGCATGGACTTCCTGCTACGCCCCTCGCGAAAAGCGGTCGGAAACGGTCACCCCCCGGGCCTACGGTCCTGCGCATGACCGACGCGATCGTCGTCGACGGCCTGGTCAAGCGCTTCGGCGACACGACAGCACTGGACGGTGTGGACCTGACGGTGACCGAGGGCAGCGTCCTCGGCCTGCTCGGCCCCAACGGGGCGGGCAAGACCACCGTCGTCCGCATCCTGACGACACTCCTGCAGCCCGACGGCGGGCGCGCGGAGGTGGTGGGTCTCGACGTGGTGCGGGACGCCGACCGGGTCCGGGCGGCCATCGGGCTGACCGGCCAGTACGCCGCGGTCGACGAGTACCTCACCGGGTTCGAGAACCTCGAGATGGTGGGGCGGCTCTACCGGCTGCCGAAGAAGGAGGCGCGGGCGCGGGCGGGTGAGCTGCTCGAGCGCTTCGACCTCACCGGCGCGGCCGACCGGCCGGCCAAGACCTACTCCGGCGGCATGCGCCGGCGGCTGGACATCGCCGCCTCGCTCATCGCCCGGCCGCGGGTGCTCTTCCTCGACGAGCCGACCACGGGGCTGGACCCGCGCAGCCGGCTGTCGATGTGGGAGTTCATCGCCGACCTCGCCGACGGCGGGACGACGATCCTGCTGACCACGCAGTACCTGGAGGAGGCCGACCGGCTGGCCGACCGGATGGTGGTCATCGACCACGGCCGGGTGATCGCCCGCGGCACCGCCGACGAGCTCAAGGCGCAGGTCGGCGGCCAGCGGCTGGAGTTCACCGTCACCAACGCCGCGATGCTGCCCGGCGTCGCCGAGCGGCTGCGCCCGCTGGCCGTCGACGAGCCGCAGGTCGACGAGCAGATCAGGCGGCTGACCCTGCCGGTGCGCGGCGGCACCGAGGTGCTCGCCGAGGCGCTGCGCCTGCTGGAGGGCAGCGACGCCGAGCTCGTCGACGCAGGGCTGCGCCGGCCCGATCTCGACGACGTCTTCCTCACGCTCACCGGGCACGCCGCCGAGGACGGCGCCGCGGCCGGGGAGCCCGAGCCGGCGCCCGCCGGGGGAGGTGCGCGATGAGCGCCCTGGCCGCGACGCTGTCCGACAGCGCCGTCATCACCAAGCGCAACCTGATCAAGGTCAAGCGGGTCCCCGACCTGCTCGTCTTCGCGACGCTGTCGCCGATCATGTTCGTGCTGCTGTTCCGCTACGTGTTCGGCGGCGCGATCGAGGTGCCGGGGGACATCAGCTACGCGGAGTTCCTGCTGCCCGGCATCTTCGCCCAGACGGTGGTCTTCGGTTCGACGATCACCGGCTACAGCCTGGCCGAGGACCTGCAGAAGGGCCTGATCGACCGGTTCCGCTCGCTGCCGATGTCCCGGGCCGCGGTGCTGGTCGGCCGCACCGTCGCCGACGCCGCGGTCAACATCATCTCCATCGCCGTGATGGCGGTGACCGGGCTGGTCGTCGGGTGGCGGATCAACACGTCGGTGCTCGAGGCGGCGGGTGGCTTCCTGCTCCTGCTGCTGTTCGCGTTCGCCATCTCTTGGCTGATGGCGCTGGTCGGGCTCGTGGTGCGGACGCCGGAGGTCGTGAACAACGCGAGCTTCATCGTGATCTTCCCGTTGACCTTCATCTCCAACGCGTTCGTGCCGCTCGAGAGCCTGCCCTCGGTGCTGCAGACGTTCGCGGAGTGGAACCCGGTGTCGACCCTGGTCCAGGCCGCCCGCGAGCTGTTCGGCAACACCCTGGGCCCGCCGCCCTCGGACGCCTGGTCGATGCAGCACTCGGCGCTCTACACGCTGATCTGGGTGGTGATCATCCTGGCGGTGTTCGTGCCGCTGTCGGTGCGCGCCTACCGGCGGGCCGCCAGCCGCTGATGCGAGGACCCTCCTGCCCCCCACCGTTCGCACGCTCACGGCGGGACCCTGCAGGAGAGCCTGGCGCGGGCCGCGGCGACGACCGTCTCGACGTCGTCGCGGCCCGGCGGTGCGACCTCCTCCCCACGGCGGGCGCGCAGCGCCGCCTCGACCCCGCGCGGGTCGGGTAGGCGGGCCATCGCCCACCGGGCGCTGTCGGTCTTCGAGCGCCAGCGGCCGTCGGTCGCCCACGCCCACGAGCGGCAGGCGCTGAGCAGGGTCTGGGCGGGGGTGCCGGAGCGCGCCGACCACCAGTCCAGCCCCTCCACGACGGCCCTGGCGACCAGGTCCCGGCGCAGTTCCGGGAACACCTCGGCGGCCGGCGGGCCGAGCAGGGGGAGCGCCGTCAACCGCGCGATGTCGAGGTCGATCGTGAACCAGAAGCCGGGGTCGTCGGCGGGGTCGACCACCACGTGCAGGTCCATCCGCGGGCCGGTGTTGAGGTTGAGCGAGAACCGCGGGCCGCCGGGCGCGGTGAGGTCCTCGGCCGCGTACAGGACGAACTCCAGGCCGCGCGCCGGGACCGGCAGCGCCTCGGTGCGCAGCCGGGCGACCAGCTCCTGGCGTTCGTCCGAGGACACCGGGCCGGCCGCGACCGCCTGGATGTCGATGTCGCTGCGCGCCGGGTCGAAGTCGCCGAGCGCGCACGAGCCGACCAGCCAGACGCCGATCAGGCGCTCGCCGAGCACCTCGGCGACCCGGCGGGCGACCTCGTCGGCGTAGCTGCGCACCGGTCGCAGTGTGCCCAGCCGGTGGCCGGTGCGCACCCGGGGCGGCGGCAGGCGCAGGATGGGCGGCGATGAGCGCCCAGATCTCCGCCGAGAACCCGCTGGCCACCCCGTCGGACCTGCCGTTCCGGCTGCCGCCGTTCGCCGACACCACGCTCGAGCACTGCCGCGAGGCGCTGCTGGCCGGCATGGCGCAGCAGCGGGCGGAGGTCGCCGCGATCGTCGCGTCCGACGAGCCGCCGACCTTCGAGAACACCGTCGTCGCCCTCGAGCGCTCCGGCGAGCTGCTCACCCGCGCCGGCCTGGTGTTCGGCAACCTCGCCTCCTCGCTGTCGACGCCGCGGCTGCGGGAGATCGAGCGGGAGCTGGCGCCGCTGGAGGCGGCCCACGCCGACGCGCTGCGGCTCGACCCGGCGCTGTTCGCCCGCATCGACGCCGTCCACGCCGGGCGGCAGGAGGCCGGTCTGGACGACGAGGCGGTGCGGCTGGTCGAGCGCTACCACCTCGACTTCGTCCTCTCCGGCGCCCAGCTCGACGACGCCGGCCGGGCCCGGCTCACCGAGCTCAACCAGCAGCTCGCCGAGCTGTCGACGACGTTCGGCCAGAACCTGCAGATGGCCACCGAGGCCGCCGCCGTCCTCGTCGGGGACCCCGCGGAGCTGGCCGGGCTCGGCGACGAGGAGATCGCCGCGGCCGAGGGTGCCGCGGCCGACCGCGGCCAGGACGGCTACCTGCTCACCCTGCTGCTGCCCACCGGCCAGCCGGTGCTGGCCAAGCTGCGCGACCGCGAGCTGCGCCGCCGGGTGTTCGAGGCGTCGGTGTCGCGGGCGTCGTCGGGCGAGCACGACAACGGGCCGGTGGCCGCGCGCATGGCGCGGCTGCGCGCCGAGCGGGCACGGCTGCTCGGCTTCGACACCCACGCCGCCCTCGTGGTCGCCGACCAGACCGCGGGCAGCGTCGAGGCGGTCGACGCGATGCTGTCGTCGATGGTCGGCCCGTCGGTCGCCAACGCCGGCACGGAGGCCGACGCGCTGCGCGAGGCCGCCGCCCGCGACGGCGTCGAGCTCGCCGCCTGGGACTGGGCGTTCTACAGCGAGCAGGTGCGCGCCGAGCGCTACGCCGTCGACACCGCCGCCCTGCGGCCCTGGTTCGAGCTGGACCGGGTGCTGGTCGACGGCGTCTTCCACGCCGCCGAGCTGCTCTACGGCTTCCGGTTCACCCCGCGGCCCGAGCTGCAGGGCTACCACCCCGACGTGCGCGTCTGGGAGGTCACCGACGCCGACGGCGGACCGGTGGGCCTCTACCTCGGCGACTTCTTCGCCCGCGAGGGCAAGCGCGGTGGGGCCTGGATGAGCTCGTTCGTCACGCAGTCGCGGCTGCTGGGCACCCGGCCGGTGGTGCTCAACAACCTGAACGTCACCAAGGCCGCCGCCGGGTCGCCGACGCTGCTGACCCTCGACGAGGTCAACACGCTCTTCCACGAGTTCGGCCACGCGCTGCACGGGCTGATGTCGGCGGTGACCTACCCGCGGTTCTCGGGCACCAGCGTGCCCCGCGACTTCGTCGAGTACCCGAGCCAGGTCAACGAGATGTGGGCGCTGTGGCCGGAGGTCCTGGCCCACTACGCCCGGCACGTGGAGACCGGGGAGCCGCTCCCGGCCAGCGTCGTCGAGGCGATCGACGCCGCGTCGCTGTGGGGCGAGGGCTTCGCGACGCTGGAGTACCTGGCGGCCACCCTGCTCGACCAGGCCTGGCACCGGATCACCCCGGACACCGAGATCGGTGACCCGGTCGCGTTCGAGCGGGCCGCGCTGGAGGAGGCCGGCGTCGCCTCCGACCTCGTGCCGCCGCGGTACCGCACCACGTACTTCCAGCACGTCTTCGCCGGGGGCTACGCCGCCGGGTACTACAGCTACATCTGGTCGGAGGTCCTCGACGCCGACACCGTCGAGTGGTTCAAGGAGAACGGCGGCCTGCGCCGGGAGAACGGCGACACGTTCCGCGCCCGGCTGCTCTCGCGCGGCGGCTCGGTCGACCCGCTCGGTGCGTTCCGCGCCGTCCGCGGCCGGGACGCCGACCCGGCCCCGCTGCTGCGCCGCCGCGGCCTGGCTGCCTGACGTCGCCCGCCCTCCTCACGCGACGCCCGCGCTGCAGCACGGGTGGAGCGGGAGGAGAGCGGGTGACGTCAGAGCCAGGGGAGCTCGAGCACCAGGTCGAGGTCGTCGGGGGAGTCGCCGTCGCGGACGAGGCGGTTGGGCTGGCGGTGGCCGCACGCGGTGCAGCGGTGGACCACCTGCCAGCCCTTGCCCGACTTCTCGACCAGGCCGATCGGCTCCATGAGCTGCCGGCACCCGCTCGCCCGGTCGCCGGGCAGGTCGTCGACGTGCAGCGACCACAGGCAGAACGGGCAGTGGTTGCGGTAGTGCCCGTCGGTGTTGGCCGGGACGTCGGCGGCGCAGTGCCCGCAGACGAAGCCCGTGTTCTCCGCCCGCCGGGAGCGGACGTGCCCGGCCACGCCGGTTCCCCGCCCGCGCGTCAGGGGACGAACGGCTCGACCGCGACGACCTCGACGGTGATGTCCTTGCCGTTGGGCGCCCGGTAGGTGACGGTGTCGCCGGGCTTGGACCCGGTGATGGCCGAGCCGAGCGCGGACTCGGGGGAGTAGACCGAGAGGCCGGTCGTGCCGGCGATCTCGCGCGAGCCGAGCAGGAACTTCTCGGTCTCGTCGTCACCCTCGAACTTGATGGTGATGACCGTGCCGGTCACCGCCGACGTGGCGGTCTTGGGGGCGTCGCCGACCCGGGCCTTGCGCAGCAGGTCGGTGAGCTGCCGGATGCGGCCCTCCTGCTTGCCCTGCTCCTCCTTGGCCGCGTGGTAGCCGCCGTTCTCCTTGAGGTCGCCCTCTTCGCGGCGGGCGTTGATCTCCGCGGCCATGGCCGGCCGGTTCGCCACCAACTGGTCGAGCTCGGCCTTGAGCCGGTCGTGGGCCTCCTGGGTCAGCCAGATGCCCTGCTGCTGCTCGTCCGTGGGGGTCGACACGTGGAGTACTCCTGAAAGTCGGGAAGCCGCCCCCCGGAGGGAACGGCCTCGGTCGATCACGCCAAGCTAACACCGCGTTCCCGGCCGGTGCACAGCTCCGGCGGGCTCGCGGAACCGAGAACGATACTCCGCGGTGTCGTGACGAGCACCACTTTTCCTCCCGGTGGGCGACCCGAACAGGGGGTTTCCGGACGGCGCCCTCCCGGCGTCCGCCGGCGCCGTCCCCGGCCGGGGGACAATGCCCGGGTGACCTCGCCCGACCAGCTGCGCCTGCTCGCCGTGCACGCCCATCCCGACGACGAGTCGAGCAAGGGCGCCGCGACCATGGCCAGGTACGTCGCCGAGGGTGCGCGCGTCCTGGTCGCCACGTGCACCGGCGGCGAGCGCGGCTCGGTGCTCAACCCGGCCATGGACCGCCCCGAGGTGTGGGAGCGGCTGCCCCAGATCCGGGTGGAGGAGATGGCGCGGGCCCGGGAGATCCTCGGGATCGAGCAGGAGTTCCTCGGCTTCGTCGACTCCGGCCTGCCCGAGGGCGACCCGCTGCCGCCGCTGCCCGAGGGCTGCTTCGCCCTGGTGCCCGTCGAGGAGGCCGCCGCGCCGCTGGTCGCGCTGATCCGCCGGTTCCGGCCGCACGTGATCACGACCTACGACGAGAACGGCGGCTACCCGCACCCCGACCACATCAAGACCCACGAGGTCTCGGTGCACGCCTTCGAGGCCGCCGGCGACCCCGACCGCTACCCCGAGCTGGGGGAGCCCTGGCAGCCGAGCAAGCTCTACTACCACATGAGCTTCACGCTCGACCGCACGCGGGCACTGCACGAGGCCATCGTCGCCCGCGGCCTGGAGTCGCCCTACGAGGAGTGGCTGGCGAACTGGGACCCCTCGCGCGACGTCTCGCACCGGGTCACCACCCGGGTGCCCTGCGCCGACTACTTCGAGGTCCGGGACGCCGCGCTGATCGCGCACGCCACCCAGATCGACCCCGACGGCCGCTGGTTCGCCTGCCCCATCGAGGTGCAGCAGGACATCTGGCCGACCGAGGACTACGAGCTCGCCCGGTCGCTGGTGGACACGCCGGTGCCGGAGGACGATCTGTTCGCCGGGATCCGCAGTGAGGTGGGTGTCCGATGAACCTGCTCGCCGTCGCCGACGAGCAGCTGCCCGAGGACGTCGGCAAGGCCGGCCCCCTTGGGCTGCTCCTCGTCGTCCTGCTCCTGATCGCCGTCGTCCTGCTGGTCAAGTCGATGAGCCGGCACCTCAAGCGGGTGCCGCCGAGCTTCGACCCGGCCGACCGCGAGCCCGAGGTCGTCGTCCCCGACGACGCCGCCGAGCTGTTCGAGCAGCCGTCCCCGCCCGGCCAGGACCTGCTCGACACGCTGCGGCGGGCGCCGCGGGCGATCGAGCCGCCCCGGCCGGACCGGCCGGCCGACCCCGACGCGCAGGGCTGACCGGCCGGCCGCGGGCCGCTACAGCGACCGCTGGTAGGCGCCGAACGCCCGCGTGGCCAGCCACGCCATGACCGCCGCCAGCGCGGTGAGCAGGCCGAGCCGCGACCACACCACCGCCCAGTCGGTGCCCGACGAGAGCGCCTCCCGGGCGGCCACGACCGCCCAGTCCACCGGGTTGTAGCGGGCGACGGTGGCCACCCAGCCGGGCGCGAGCCGGGTGTCCATCAGGGCCGAGGACAGGAACTGCAGGGGCAGCACGATGAACTGGCTGATCCCGATGAGCGCCTCCTGCTGGCGCAGCAGCAGGGCCAGCGCGTCCGACAGCGACGCGACGACCACCGAGATCAGCACGGCCGCCAGCAGCGTGACCAGCACGCCGGACGCGCCGCCGGGGAACCGGGCACCGGCGGCGAAGGCGATGAGCAGGACCACCAGCGTCTGGAGGACCGTGGTCAGCGCCTGGTGGGCCAGGGTGCCGGCGATCATCGCGCCGCGGCGCACCGGCGAGGCCAGCAGCCGGTCCATGACCCCGCGGTCCATGTCCTCGATGTAGACGGTCCCCGCCCAGCCGCTGGAGAACAGCGCGGTCATCACCACGATCCCCGGCGTGATGAACTCCAGGTAGGACCCGTGCGCGGCCGCGAAGCCCGGCACGTCGGCCACCGACTCGAACAGCGCGCCGAACAGCAGCAGCCAGATCATCGGCTGGACCAGCGTCATGACCGCGTACGCCGGCTGGCGCAGCAGCGCCCTCGTCGACCGGGCGGTCAGGAAGCCGGCGTGCCGGAGCAGCGAGGCCCGCGGTGCGCGGGGGGTGCCGACGGCGTCGGCGACGAGGGTGCTCACGCTGCCACCTCCAGGCTGCGGCCGACGTGGCGCAGGTACACGTCGTCGAGCGAGGGCCGGGCCACGGTCACCGAGGCGACCGCCACGCCGGCCCCCTCCAGCGCCGCGAGGACGGCGGGGACGGCGCCCGCCCCGCCCGTGGCCCGCGCGCGCAGCGTCGTCCCGTCGACGGCGACGTCGCTCAGCCCGCGCAGCCGCGACAACGCCCCCGCGCCCGCCGGGGCGTCGCGTTCGGCCACCTCGACGGCGACGGCGTCCCCGTGCAGTCCGCGCTTGAGGGCGTCCGGCGTCCCCTCGACGACCACCCGGCCGGCGTCGACGATCGCCAGGCGGGCGGCCAGCCGGTCGGCCTCGTCGAGGTAGTGCGTGGTGAGCAGGACGGTGACGTCCTCCTCGGCGGCGAGGTGACCGATCTCGGCCCACATCCCCGCCCGGGCCTCCGGGTCCAGCCCGGTGGTGGGTTCGTCGAGGAAGAGCACCCGCGGTGCGTGCACGAGCCCCAGGGCGACGTCGAGCTTGCGGGCCATGCCGCCGGAATAGGTCTTCACCAACCGGTCGGCGGCGCCGGTCAGGCCGAAACGGGCGAGGAGCCGGTCGGCCCGGGCGGCCGCCTCCGCGGCGGTGAGGCCCTGGATGCGGGCAGCCAGGACGAGGTTCTCCCGGCCGGTCGCCATCGGGTCGCCGGAGGGCTTCTGCGAGACCAGGCCGATCGCCCGCCGGACGGCGTCGGGCGCCCGGCGGACGTCGATGCCGGCGACGGTCGCGGCGCCGGAGTCGGCCCGGGACAGCGTGGTGAGGATCCGGACCGTCGTCGACTTGCCGGCGCCGTTGGGGCCGAGCAGGGCGAAGACGGTGCCGGGCGCGACCTCGAAGGTGAGGCCGTCGAGGGCCCGGACCGGCGGCGCGCCCCGGCCTCCCGGATAGGTCTTGACCAGGTCGGCGGCGCGGAGGGCCGCCGAGGGGTGGACGGGCATGACGGTGCTCCCTTTCGGGTGAGGGGGAGCGGGACCGGCGCGCCTATCGTGGGGGTGCGCCTCGGGACGGGCCGCGTGCGGTCCCGCTCGGGTGTTCGGGCCCCCGTCCGGTGTTGCCGCACCGGGCGGGGGTTCTGCGCTCCTACCGGCCGGTCGCCGGGGGGAGCCCTTCGAGCGGGCGGGCCTCCTCTCCGAGATGGGCGACCGGGTCGCGGAGGACCTCCTCGAAGGTCATCCCCTCGGCCACCAGTTCGTGCATCCGGCGCCAGACGGCGGTGCCGCCGAAGGCGCCGCTGCGGATGTCCTCGGCGAGCCGGCCGACGAAGGCCAGCTCGGCGGCGAGCATCGCCCGGCGGAAGTGGCTCTCGACGAGGAAGACCTCGGGGAGCTTCTGCTCGGCGGTGTAGGCGAGGACGGCGTCGAGCGCGCCGATCTCCATCTGCAGCTTGCTCGCCCGCTCGGTCAGCAACCGCGCCACCTCGTCCGGCGGCAGACCCGCCATCAGCGACAGGCCGGCCTCGAGGGAGTGGAAGTCGCGCGCGGGCGTGCTGAGCAGCTCGGCCAGCCAGTCCTCGAACTCGTCGCGGCCGGCGGCGGTGATCTCGTAGACGGTCCGCTCGGGACGCCGTCCCTCCCGCGTCGTCTCCCGGGCGGTGATCAGGCCGTGCTTCTGCAGCGACTCGACCACGGAGTAGAGCGAGCCGTAGTTGAGCCGGATGCTCGCTTCCTTGCCGCGCGTGCGCAGCGTCGTCGAGATCTCGTAGGGGTGCATGGGCCGCTCGGCCAGGCAGCCGAGCACGGCGAGGGCCAGCGGGTTGGACACCCGGCGTCGGGACATCGCTCCTCCGATTACTCCAAACCGAGTATCCGGAGGCGAGTCGTGCGGGTCAAGCCCCCCGGACGGCGGGCGGCCGGCTCCCCGGGTGGGGAACCGGCCGCCGCGTAGCGGTTCGGAGCTACCAGGCGTGCGCCACGTCCAGGACGAGCCGGTGGCCGGTGCCGGGGCCGTCGAGGACGAACACCCGGAACGGCAGCCGGGCGCGGACACCGACGCCGAGGGTGGTCAGGCCCTCGAAGGAGCCGGCGTAGGCCACCTGCCGGAACGTCCGGTAGCCGGCGACGTCCACGAGCTCCGGCCCGATCGGCGCGAACGTCGGCCGCCCGTACCGGTCGTAGGCCGCCGCGCCGGCGGTCACCTGCAGGTAGGCGCCGCCGCGCAGCGGGACGACGGCGCCGGACCCGTCGGCGGTCACCTGGGAGACGTACTCGACGCGGTAGTCCGGCGCCGGGCCGGCCACCTCGAGCACGAGGCGGTCGTAGCAGGTGTGCTGACCCGAGCGGACGTCGGTGATCGTCGTACCCGCGGCCGGCTGGACCGGCAGGTCCCCCTCGGCCGTGGAGCCCCAGGTGATGCCGCAGTACGGGGTGGTCGCGGCCTGGGCAGGAGCGGGGAGGGCGAGTGCGGCGAGCACGCTCGCCAGGGCGAGAACGAGAAGGCGGAGTGGTGTTCTCATGGCGGGACCTCCTTCGGGTGTGCGCCGACGTCAGAATCCGCCGACGCATCGGCAGGGGCCATGGGCGAGATCTCGTCACCGACACGAATTTCGTGGCCGTCGATAGGCAAGACATGACAGTTCGATTGGCGTGGCGACCGAACTCTGAGCGCGTCGTGTGCTAGTGCCACCGCCGTCTCACCGTGGGTGAGCGCCGCCCGAGCGGCTGAACGCGGGGCGCTCGACCCGGCGGCCGGCCCCGTCGTGCCCCAAGATCACCCCCGTGACGCAGCGACGCGAGGCCGATCCCGAGCAGCGGGAACGACCGTCCGCCATGGGCCGGAGGACGACCCGGGCCCTCGAGGTGGCCGAGAACGTCGTCTACGGCGGGATCGCGGTCCTGCTCCTCGGCGCGGCCGTCGTGCTGCTCGGTGTGGCGGCGAAGACGGCATGGGGTGTGGTCGGCGACTTCTCGCAGCAGCCGCTGCTGGAGATGCTCGACGTCCTGCTGCTGGTGTTCATCGTCGTCGAGCTGCTCTTCGCCGTCCGTGCCACCGTCGAGCGCCGTGAGCTGGTCGCCGAGCCGTTCCTGATCATCGGGATCATCGCCTCGATCAAGGAGATCGTCGTCCTGTCGGTCGAGGCGGCGGGCGCCGTCGCCAAGGGCCGCGAGTTCACCAACCGGATGGTCGAGATCGGCGTGCTCGGTGTCCTGGTGCTCCTGCTCGGCCTGACCTCCTGGCTGCTGCGCCGCAAGGAGCGCGAGCCCGAGGAGGCCTGACGGGGTAGGGACGGCGTGTGCCGAACCGACTCTCCCGGGCGACCAGTCCCTACCTGCTGCAGCACGCCGAGAACCCCGTCGACTGGCGGGAGTGGGGCGAGGAGGCGTTCGCCGAGGCCCGGCGGCGTGACGTCCCGCTGCTGATCTCCATCGGTTACGCGGCCTGCCACTGGTGCCACGTCATGGCCCACGAGTCGTTCGAGGACGACGCCACCGCGGCGCAGATGAACGCCGACTTCGTCTGCGTCAAGGTCGACCGCGAGGAGAGGCCGGACGTCGACGCCGTCTACATGACCGCCACCCAGGCCCTGACCGGGCACGGCGGCTGGCCGATGACCGTCTTCGCCACCCCCGACGGCCGGCCGTTCTACTGCGGCACCTACTTCCCGCCCCGCCCCGCCCACGGCATGCCCGCCTTCCGGCAGGTCCTCGCCGCCACGGCCGACGCGTGGCGCAGCAGGCGCGACGACGTCGAGGCAGCAGGTGGCCGGGTCGCCGCCGCGATCGCGGGTCGGCTGCAGCTGGAGCCCGGGCCGCTCTCGGCCGAGCTGCTCGACCGGGCGGTGGACGCGCTCGGGCGCAGCTTCGACGCGCGCGCCGGCGGGTTCGAGGGCGCGCCGAAGTTCCCCCCGTCCATGGTGCTGGAGTTCCTGCTCCGGCACTCCGCGCGGACCGGCGACGAGCGGGCGCTGCACATGGCCAGCCGCACGCTGGAGGCGATGGCCCGCGGGGGCGTGTACGACCAGCTCGCCGGCGGCTTCGCCCGCTACTCGGTCGACGCCGGCTGGGTCGTGCCGCACTTCGAGAAGATGCTCTACGACAACGCCCTGCTGCTGCGGGTCTACCTGCACCTGTGGCGCGCGACGGGTGCGGACTGGGCCCGGCGGGTCGCCGACGACACCGCCGCCTTCCTGCTGCGCGACCTGGCCACGCCCGAGGGCGGGTTCGCCTCGGCGCTGGACGCCGACACCGACGGCGTGGAGGGGCTGACCTACGTCTGGACGCCGGACCAGCTGGTCGAGGTCCTGGGTGAGGACGACGGCCGGTGGGCCGCCGGGGTGTTCGAGGTGACCGCCGCCGGCACCTTCGAGCACGGCTCGTCCACCCTGCAGCTGCTCCGCGACCCCGACGACCCCGCTCGCCTGGCCGAGGTCCGGCGTCGGCTGCTCGAGGCGCGGGGCAGGCGACCCCAGCCGGCCCGCGACGACAAGGTGGTGACCGCCTGGAACGGGCTGGCCGTCGCCGCCCTCGCCGAGCACGGCGTGCTGACCGGTGCGGGGGAGTCGCTGGCCGCCGCCCGGCGCGCGGCCGGGCTGCTCGCCGACGTGCACCTGGTCGGCCGCCGGCTGCGGCGGGTGTCCCGGGGAGGCGTCGCGGGGGTCCCGGCCGGCGTGCTCGAGGATTACGGCGACCTCACCGAGGGACTGCTCGCGCTGCACCAGGCGACCGGGGAAGGCCGGTGGCTGGAGCTGGCCGGGGATCTGCTCGACGTCGTCGTCGACCAGTTCGTCGACGCCGACGGCTGGCACGACACGGCGGCCGACGCCGAGGCGCTGGTGCACCGGCCGTTCGACCCGGGGGACGGTCCCACCCCGAGCGGCATCGCGGCGGCGGCCGGCGCGGCCGTCACCTACGGCGCGCTGGCCGGCGCCCCGCGGCACCGGGAGCTCGGGGAGGCCGCGCTCGCGCTGCTGGCGCAGCTGGTCGAGCGGGCGCCGCGCGCGGCGGGCTGGGCGGCGGCGGTCGGTGAGGCGCTGCTCGCCGGCCCGCTGGAGGTGGCGGTGAGCGGCCCGGCGGGCCCGGCGCGCGACGCGCTGGCCGCCGCGGCCCGGGCCTCGGCCAGTCCCGGCGCGGTCGTCGTCGTGGGCGAGCCCGACGCCCCGGGCGTTCCGCTGCTGGCCGACCGGCCGCCCGTGGACGGCCGGCCGGCCGCCTACGTCTGCCAGGGGTTCGTCTGCTCGGCACCGGTCACGGACGTGTCCGCTCTCAGCGCAGCGATGGCGTCTTCCTGATCCCAGTCATCGTGCTTACCGTGTAACCGTGTAATCAACGACGCCAGGGAGGGTGTCATGCACGGACATCGGTTCGCCGGAGAGCACTTCGCCCGCGAGTTCGCCCGCGCCTGGGGCGGCAAGGGTCGCGGCCGCGGTGCGGAGACCGGTCCGCCGGTCGACCGCGGCGAGGTGGCCGGCTGGTTCGCCGGGCGGCTGCCCGACGGCTGGTTCACCGGCCCCGTGGAGCTGATCGTGGACCGCGACGAGATCACGGTGATCGGCACGCTGGCCGAGCCCGAGGCCGGCGAGGGTGACCCGGCCGCCGCCCGCGCCGGGCGCATCGCGCGCTTCCGCGAGGACACCCGCGAGCAGCGGATGGCCATCGCCGACGCCGCCCAGGAGCGTTACGGCCGCTCGGTGGCCTGGGGCGCGGTCTGCGGGGACGTGCGCGAGGTCTTCACCAACCTGTCGGTGCCGGTGATGACCCGGCTGCGGCAGCCCGAGCGGCTGGTGCTCGACACCCTCGTCGACGCCGGTGTCGCCCGGTCCCGCTCCGAGGCGCTGGCCTGGGCGGTGCGGCTGGTCGGCCGGCACACCGACGACTGGCTCACCGAGCTGCGCGAGGCGATGGCGACGGTCGAGGAGGTCCGGGCCCGCGGTCCGCAGTAGGAGGACCCTCGGGGGCATGGCCGAGCTCTGGGTGCTGCGGGCGGCCTACGGCCAGCTCGCCGACGTCCTGTCCTCGGTGACCCCCGAGGAGCAGTGGCGGCCGACCGGCTGCACCGGGTGGTCGGTGCTCGACCTGGCTCTGCACCTGGTGGAGGACGCGCACCGTGCGCTGGTCGCGCTCGCGACGCCGGTCGAGGGGCCGCCCCTGCTCGACGCGGTCGCGTACTGGCGGCCGGACGCGCCACCCTCAGGGGAGGGGTCCGACGACCTGGTCGCCGTCCGCGTCGCCGCCGCGGTGCAGGGCGGGATCGAGGCTCTGGCCCGCCGGTACGCCGCCGCGTCGGCGGCCGTGCTGGTGGCGGCCGGCCGGGTGCCGGCCGGCGAGCTGGTCGGCAACCAGGGTGCGCCGATGACGCTGTCCGACCTGACCTCGACCCTCGTGGTCGAGGCGACCGTGCACCACCTCGACCTGGTCCGGCACCTCGACCGGCCCGGCCCGGTGGCCGGCCCGCTGGCCGAGGTCCGCCGGGTGTTCGAGGGGCTGTTCGGCGGGCCGCTCCCCGCCGGGTGGGACGACGCCACCGCCGCCCTGCGCGGGGCGGGACGGGAGCCGCTGACCGACGCCGACCGCGCGGAGCTCGGCGCCGCGGCGGGCCGACTGCCGGTCCTCGGCTGACCCGGGCGCCGGCAAGGGACACTGGGGGCGTGACCGCCGCCGAGCCGACCTCGACCGACGTCCTCGTCGTGGGCGCGGGGCCGGCCGGCGCCGCCGCTGCCGCGTGGGCGGCCCGGGCCGGCCGGGACGTCGTCCTGGCCGACGCCGCGGTGTTCCCCCGGGACAAGGCGTGCGGCGACGGGCTGACCCCGCGCGCGATCGCCGAGCTGGAGCTGCTCGGCCTCGGCGACTGGGTGCGCAAGCGCGGCCGCAACCGCGGGCTGCGCGCGGCGGGCTTCGGGCAGGAACTGCTGCTGCCCTGGCCCGGCGGCTCGCTGCCCGACCACGGCGGCGCCGTCCCGCGGGCGGTGCTCGACGCGCGGATCCGCGAGGTCGCCCTCGCCGACGGTGCGGTGCCGGTCGAGGGGGCGCGGGCGGTCGACGTGGAGCGGGACGGCGACCGGGTCACCGGCGTCGTGTTCGACCGCGGTGACGCCGTCCGGACGACGATCGGCTGCCGGCGGCTCGTCGTGGCCGACGGCGCGCGCTCACCGCTGGGCCGCGTGCTGGGTCGTGAGTGGCACCGGGAGACCGCCTACGGCGTCGCCGCGCGGGGCTACGTCCGGTCGGGCCGCAGCGACGACGAGTGGATCTCCTCGCACCTGGAGCTGCGCGGCGTCGACGGCGAGCTGCTGTCGGGCTACGGCTGGGTGTTCCCGCTGGGCGACGGCGAGGTCAACATCGGCGTCGGCACGCTGGCGACGGCGAAGCGGCCGGCCGGCGTGCAGCTCAAGGCGCTGATGGAGGTCTACGCCGAGAGCCGCCGCGAGGAGTGGCAGCTCGACGGGCCGGTGCGCGCGCCGGCGTCGGCGCTGCTGCCGATGGGCGGCGCCGTCTCCGGCGTGGCCGGGCGCAACTGGGCGCTGGTCGGCGACGCGGCCGGCTGCGTCAACCCGCTCAACGGCGAGGGCATCGACTACGGGCTGGAGACCGGCCGCGACCTCGCCGCGCTGGTCGACGAGCCCGACTGGTCGCAGGCGTGGCCGGCGACCCTGCGCCGCAACTACGGCACCGCGTTCTCGATCGCCCGCCGGCTGGCCGGGCTGCTCACCGTGCCGCGGCTGCTGCCGGCGGCCGGTCCGGTCGGCATGCGCTCGCGGGCGCTGATGACGCTCGCCCTGCGGGTGATGGGCAACCTCGTGACCGACGAGGACGCCGACTGGGTGGCCCGCACCTGGCGCCGCGCGGGCGCGTGGTCCACCAGGCACGACGCCCGCCCGCCCTGGACCTGACGCCCGCTTTCGGCGCCGAAAGCGGTGGGGTCTAGATGAACGGAGAGTTGTACATCGCGAAGTAGACGGCGATGTAGTGGCAGATCGCGGCCACGATGGTCATCGCGTGGAAGACCTCGTGGTAGCCGAAGACCCCCGGCCAGGGGTTCGGCTTCTTGAGCGCGTACGCCACCCCGCCGAGCGTGTAGAGGACGCCGCCGACGGCGAGCAGCACCAGCGACGCGACGCCCGCGATGTGCAGGATGTCGGTGAGCACGAAGACGGCGACCCAGCCCAGCGCCACGTACAGCGGGACGCCGACCCAGCGCGGCGCCGTCGGCCAGGTGAGCTTGAGCGTGACGCCGGCCAGCGCGCCCGCCCAGACGATGCCCAGCACCCAGTAGCCGGTCGGGTCGTCGACGGCGAGCAGGGAGAACGGCGTGTAGGTGCCGGCGATGAACAGGAAGATCATCGAGTGGTCGAGCCGCTTCATGATCTTCCAGCCGCGCGGTGACCAGCGGCGCCGGTGGTACAGCGCGCTGATGCCGAACAGCCCGCAGATGGTCACCGAGTAGACGGCCACCGAGAAGCCCGCCCGCGCGCCGAGCACCGAGGCCAGCGGGATGAGGACGGCGCCGCCGACGATCGCGCCGAAGAACGCGAACAGGTGCAGCCAGCCGCGCAGGCGCGGGCGGGTGTCGGGGTGGTCCCAGTCGTCGTCGGCGAAGTCGGCGGCGGTCCACGCGCGCTGTACCTGCTCGCCCTCCTCGAGGACGGTGGCCACGGCCTGGGTGCGCGGCGCCTCGAGTTCCGCCCCGTCGGCCTCGACCCGGACGGGCTCGCGGTCAGGGGGAAGAGCGCTCATGCCCCGAGGTTACGGACCCGTAGGTAATGCGGCACCAGGAGTGGGCTGTGAGCTCGGGAACGGACGGCGACGGCATCCGCGCAGGTACGGCGCGGTACGAGTGGGTGACCGCCCGGGGGCCTAGGGTGACCCCCGTGGGGGCGCGCCAGATCGTTCGCGACGCACTGACCCGGGTGTACGAACGACGGCTCGCGCGCGCCCTGGAGGGCGCCGACATCCCGCGCCACGTCGGCGTGATCATCGACGGCAACCGCCGCTGGGCGCGCGACATGGGGCTGGACGACGTCAGCGAGGGCCACCGCCGCGGCGCCGACACGATCGCCGACTTCCTGGGCTGGTGCGACGAGGCCGGCGTCGAGGTCGTCACGATCTTCATGCTCTCCACCGACAACCTCTCCCGCCCCGAGCCGGAGCTGCTCCCGCTGCTGCGGATCATCGAGGGCGTCGTCGAGGACCTGTCCGCCGTCCACCGCCGCTGGCACCTGCGCGCGGTCGGCGCGCTGGAGCTGCTGCCGGCCGAGACCGTCGCCGTCCTCAAGCAGGCCGAGGAGCTGACCCGCGACCGGCCGGGAGCGACGGTCAACCTCGCCGTCGGCTACGGCGGGCGGCGGGAGATCGCCGACGCCGTCCGATCCCTGCTGTCCGAGCACGCCGAGCGCGGCACGTCCCTCGACGAGCTGGTCGAGGTGCTCGACGTCGAGCACATCGCCGAGCACCTCTACACCCGCGGCCAGCCCGACCCCGACCTGATCATCCGCACCAGCGGCGAGCAGCGGCTGTCGGGCTTCCTGCTCTGGCAGACCGCGCACGCCGAGTTCTACTTCACCGACGTCTACTGGCCGGACTTCCGCCGGGTCGACTTCCTGCGGGCGTTGCGCGACTACTCCGCGAGACACCGCCGTTTCGGCTCCTGACAGACTCGCGCGCATGGTCGACGTCCCCCTGGAGTACGTGCGGTTGGGCCTGCGGTTCGACCGCCTCGAGTCCGGCTTCGTCGACGCCTACACCGGTGACCCGCGCATCCGCGCGGAGGTCCAGGACGAGCCGGCGCCCACCCCGCAGCAGCTGCGCGACCGGGCCCGCGACCTGCTCCGCGAGCTCGACTCCGCCGACCTGCCCGACGACCGGACGGCGTTCCTGCGCGGCCAGCTGACCGGCCTGGAGTGCAGCGCCCGGAAGATGAGCGGCGAGCCGGTCCGCTTCGTCGAGGAGGTGTCGGCCTACTTCCAGGTCGACGTCGAGCTCGGCGACCCGGCGGTCTACGCGGCCGCGCACGCCGAGCTGGAGACGCTGCTGCCGGGCAGCGGCCCGCTCGCCGAGCGCTACGCGGCGCACCGCCGCCGCGAGGAGTGCCCGCCGGACCGGCTGGAGGCGGCGGTGCACGCGCTGTCCAGCGCGCTGCGCGACCGGGTGCGGGTCGACTACGGGCTGCCCGAGCTGGAGACCGTCGCCTACGAGGTGGTCACCGACCAGCCCTGGTCGGGCTTCAACTACTACGAGGGCGGCTTCCGCTCTCGCGTGGCCATCAACGCCGACCTGCCTCACCGCCTCGGGCAGCTGCCGCACCTGGTCGCGCACGAGTCCTACCCGGGCCACCACACCGAGCACTGCCGGAAGGAGCAGGGCCTGGTCGACAAGGCCGGCCGGGTCGAGCACACCGTCTTCCTGGTCAACACCCCCGAGTGCCTCATGGCCGAGGGCCTCGCCGACCTTGGCGTCGAGGCCTCGATCGGGACCGGCTGGGGGCCGTGGGCCGCGGAGATCCTGGGCGACCTCGGGCTCCGGCTCGACGGCGAGCTCGCCGAGCGGATCTCCGCCGCGGCCGCCCCGCTCAACCGCGTCCGCCAGGACGCCGCCGTCCTGCTGCACGACCGCGGGGCCGACGCCGCCGAGGTGACGGCGTTCCTCCAGCGCTGGTCGCTGGTCAGCGCCGAGCGGGCGGCCCAGCAGCTGCGGTTCCTCACCCACCCGCTGTGGCGGGCCTACATCTCCACCTACGTCGAGGGCTTCGAGCTGCTGGCCCGCTGGCTGGCCGCCCGCCCGGAGGGCGTGCCGGTCGCCGACCGCTTCCTGCGCCTGCTCGACGAGCCGCTGACCCCGGCCGGGATCGCCGGCGAGCTGCGGACCGTTTGACCGGCATGGCTCGGCGCACCCCCCGTCAGGCCCGCGCCCTGGGCCTGTGGACGGCGGCGTGGCTGTTCGTGCTCCTGGTGGCGCTGCTCGTCTGGCTGGGCGACCTGACCCTGCAGTGGCCGGTGCTGCTGGTGCCCGTGCTCTGGGCGCTGGTGGCGGTCCGCCCGCGGCGGGGCAGCGGCGCCGTCCGCCGTCGTCCCCCCGACCGGTGGGACGACGAGCAGCACGACGACCGGTGGGACGACGACCGGTGGGACGACGAGTGGCCCCCTGCGCACGACGACCGGCCGCCTGCCCACGACGACTGGCCGCCTGCGCACGACGACCGACCCCCCCGGCCGCGCACCCCGCCGACCCGCGAGCTGCCGTGGCTGCCCGAGGTGCCCCGGGATCGCCGGGAGGAGTGAGCCCGCTGTCCGCGACCGCCGCCCGCGCGGCACAGTGGGCGCATGTCGACCACGCGGCTGCTGCTGCTCGGGGCGGTCCGGATCTTCCAGCCGGTCCACGGCTACCTGCTGCGCCGTGAGCTGCTGAGCTGGCAGGTGCAGGACTGGGCGCACCTCAACCCCGGCTCCATCTACTCGGGCCTGCGCACGCTGGCCAAGCAGGCGCTCGTCGAGGAGCTGCCCGGCGACACGGTCTCCTACCGGCTCACCGCCGACGGCGAGGTGGAGTACCACCGGCTGCTGGACAGCGCCCTGCGCCAGCCCCAGGCCGGCGACCCCAGCCGGCTGCTCGCCGGCCTGTGCTTCTTCACCACGCTGCCGCGGGCCGAGGTGCGGGAGGCGCTCCGCGCGCGCGACCTGGTGCTCGAGGCCACCGTGTCCACGGTGCGGTCGGCGGCGCGCAACGTCGAGACCTCCCGCCTGGCCCCGGCGAGCACGGTGGAGCTGTTCCACGTCACGCGCGCGTGGGTCGAGGGGGAGCGGGCGTGGGTGCAGGAGATCTGCGCGCGCCTGGACGCCGGTCACTACCGCTTCGCCGGCGAGCAGCCGGGCCCGGACCACCCGGTCGACGGCCTCTGGCCACCCGCCGTCCTCGGCGGTGCGCCGACGGAGAAAAGCGCTTGACCCTCGGCTAGTCAAACTTGAATACTCCGCGGCGTGATCCACGCCCGCGGGCTCGCCCGCACCTTCCGGAGGAAGAAGCAGGAGGTCCACGCCGTCGCCGGGGTGGACCTCGACGTCGAGGCCGGTGAGATCGTCGGCTTCCTGGGACCGAACGGCGCCGGCAAGACCACCACCCTGCGCATGCTCACCACGCTGCTGGAGCCCACGGCCGGCACGGCCACGGTGGCCGGCTGCGACCTGCTCGCCGACCCGGTGGGCGTGCGCCGCCGCATCGGCTACGTCTCGCAGAGCGGCTCCACCCAGCCCGAGGCCCTGGCGGGGGAGGAGGTCGTCGACCACGCCCGCCTGTACGGCATGAGCACCGCCGACGCGACCGCCCGCGGCCAGCTGCTGTTCCGCGAGCTCGACCTCGACGGGCTGTGGGACCGCAAGCCCAAGGCGATGTCCGGCGGTCAGCGCCGCCGGCTCGACATCGCGATGGGCCTGGTGCACGAGCCGGGCCTGGTGTTCCTCGACGAGCCGACCACCGGCCTGGACCCGCAGGCGCGGGCCAACCTCTGGCAGCACATCCGCGGGCTGCGCGAGGAGCGGGGGACGACGGTCTTCCTGACCACGCACTACCTGGACGAGGCCGACGCGCTCTGCGACCGCATCCTCGTCATCGACCACGGCTCGATCGTCGCCTCGGGGACGCCGGACCAGCTGAAGTCCGGCGTCGGCGGCGACGTCCTCACGGTGACCGCCGCGCGGGCCGAGCAGGCCGCGGAGGTGGCCCGGCTGGTCGGCGGGCTGCCCGGCGCCGAGCCGCCGCAGGTGCAGGACGCCCGGGTCGTGGGCCGGGTGCCCAACGGCGGCCCGGCGCTGGTGCAGCTGGTCCGCGAGCTGGACGCCGCCGGCATCGAGGTCGCCGGCATCGAGAGCCGGCGGCCCAGCCTGGACGACGTCTTCCTCGGCCTGACCGGGCGATCGCTGCGCGAGGAGGGCGCGGCCCCGGCCGCCGCGTCGGCCCCCGAACCGGAAGGAGCCCTGCGATGACCACCCCGGCGGCCCTGACCCCCGAGGAGGCGGTGCACGAGCAGGGCAGCAGCGTCGCCCGCGACACCTGGACGATCTTCGCCCGCGCCATGCGGCTGTCGCTGCGCAACCCGGCGTGGGTGGTGATCGGCCTGTCGCAGCCGGTGCTCTACATCGTGCTGTTCGGGCCGCTGCTCGAGCCGCTGTCGGGCTCGCTCGGCGCGGCCGGCAACGCCTACCAGATCTTCGTGCCCGGGATCCTGGTCCAGGTCGGCATGTTCGGCGCGCTGTTCGTCGGCTTCGGCCTGATCGCCGAGTGGCGGGCCGGCGTCGTTGAGAGCCAGCGGGTCACGCCGGCCAGCCGGACGGCGCTGCTGCTCGGGCGGGTGCTGCGCGACGTCGTCGTCCTGCTGGTTCAGGGCGTGCTGCTCGTGCTCGTCTCGGTGCTGTTCGGCCTGCGCGCCCCGCTCGTCGGCGTCGTCCTGACCCTGGTGGTGGTCGCGCTCTTGGGTGCCGCGCTGTCGGCGGTGTCCTACGCGCTGGCGCTGACCCTCAAGAGCGAGGACGCGTTCGCGCCGCTGCTCAACGCCGTCGTCTTCCCGATCCTGCTGCTCTCCGGGATCCTGCTGCCGATGAGCCTGGCCCCCGGCTGGCTGCAGGGCATCAGCGACGTGAACCCCTTCAAGCACATCGTCGAGGGGGCGCGGTCGTTCTTCGCCGGCGACTACGCCAGCGGGACGGCGTGGTGGGGGCTCGGCCTGACCGCCGCGCTGGCGGTGCTCGGCTGGTGGTTCGGCGTCCGGAGGTTCCGCCGCGAGTCCAGTTGATGCGACTGGGGCGGGTGGTTCCCTCGCAGGGGGGACACGCCGCCTGCTCGTCACGCAACTGTCACCGGGCCGTCCTACCGTCCTGCGTGGAGGGCGAGCACACCTCGTCCTCCACGGGAGGCCCGGTTGGTGCTGACGAGTTCGTCGACCAGGGGGGCCGGTGCCCGGCCCCTGCGCCGGGACCCGGTCACCTTCGAGCCGGGGCGCAGCACGCGCTCCAGGGGAGTCGACTCGTGAGTACTCGCCGCACGTACGTCCTCGACACCTCCGTCCTCCTCTCCGACCCCGGGGCGCTGCTGCGCTTCGGCGACTCCGACGTGGTGCTCCCGCTCGTCGTGATCGGGGAGCTCGAGGACAAGCGCAACCACCCCGAACTGGGCTGGTTCGCCCGTCAGGCGCTGCGGATCCTCGACGAGCTGCGGGTGGCCCACGGCCGGCTCGACGCCCCGGTGCCGGTCGGCGACTCGGGCGGCACGCTGCACGTCGAGCTCAACCACAGCGACGCCTCGGCGCTGCCGGCCGGGTTCCGCAACGACAGCAACGACTCGCGGATCATGGTCGTGGCGCTCAACCTGCGGGCCGAGGGGCGCGACGTCTGCCTGATCACCAAGGACGTGCCGCTGCGGGTCAAGGCCGCCGCCGTCGGCCTGGACACCGACGAGTACCGGGCCCTGGACGCCGTCGACGCCGGCTGGACCGGCATGGCCGAGCTGGCGCTCGACGACGCCGAGCTCGACACCCTGTACGAGGCCGGCGAGGTCTTCGTCCGGGGCGCCGCCGAGCTGCCGACGCACACCGGCCTGGTGCTGCTGTCCTCCCGCGGCTCGGCGCTGGGGCGGGTGACGCCCGACAAGCAGGTGCGGCTGGTGCGCGGCGACCGCGAGGCGTTCGGGCTGCACGGCCGCTCGGCGGAGCAGCGGGTGGCGCTGGACCTGCTGCTCGACCCGGAGATCGGCATCGTCTCCCTCGGCGGCCGGGCCGGCACCGGCAAGTCCGCGCTGGCGCTGTGCGCGGGCCTGGAGTCGGTGATGGAGCGGCGGGCGCACAAGAAGGTGGTCATCTTCCGGCCGCTGTACGCCGTCGGCGGTCAGGAGCTCGGCTACCTGCCGGGCAGCGAGGGCGAGAAGATGTCGCCCTGGGCGCAGGCCGTCTACGACACCCTCGGCGCGCTGGTCTCCAAGGACGTGCTCGACGAGATCGCCGGCCGCGAGCTGATCGAGGTCCTGCCGCTGACCCACATCCGCGGTCGCTCGCTGCACGACTCGTTCGTGATCGTCGACGAGGCGCAGTCGCTCGAGCGCGGCGTCCTGCTCACCGTGCTGTCGCGGCTGGGCAGCGGCTCGCGCGTGGTGCTCACCCACGACGTGGCGCAGCGGGACAACCTGCGGGTCGGCCGGCACGACGGCGTCACCGCGGTGGTCGAGAGCCTCAAGGGCCACCCGCTGTTCGCGCACGTGACGCTCACCCGCTCGGAGCGCTCCGCGATCGCCGCGCTGGTCACCGAGATGTTGGAGGACCTCCCCCTCTAGCGGCCTGATCGCCCGCTCTCCGCGCGCTCCACCCGTGCTGCAGTGCGGGTGCTCCGCGCGGAGAGCGGGCGATCAGCGCAGGCGGGCGAGCACCCGGCGGCCCAGCAGCCCCGGGGTGTCCAGCTCCGACCACACCCAGCGGACCATGCCGAAGCCCTCGTCGCGCAGGGCGTCCTCACGCCGCTTCTCCGCGAAGACGGCGTCCCCCGGCGACTGCCCCGGTCGCAGCAGCCGGCCGTACTTCACACGCCCGTCGAACTCACCCAGCAGTCGGGCTTCCCGCCAGCCGAAGTCGCACCGGCCCACCAGCAGCCCGTCCGGTCGGCGGACCTCCACCTGCAGATCGGGCAGCGGCAGCCCCAGTTGGATCATCACCGCTCTGCTGCGGCTCTCCCCGACGCTCTCGCTGCGGCCGTCCGCCGCCTCCACCACCCGCCTCGCGGAGCGACTCCCCCGGCTGCCGGCTGTCGCCTCGAGCACCCGGCGGAGGTCGTCGGGGGTGGTGGTGCCGGCGTGCAGCGCGGCGTCGGCGACCGCGAGGGCCGGTGCGAACGGGAGGGTCCGCGCCACGTCCACGACCGTGCGCGCGACCGCCGTGACGGGGACGGTCCCCACCGCCACGACGTCCTCGTCGGCGAGTCTGGCCGCATGGGAGCGGAGCCGGGTGCCGCTGTCGGTGCGCGCCGGTGGCCGGCGCGTGATGTGCACCTGCGTCAGCGGAACGCCCCACAACGGGAGGCCGTGCAGTGCGGCGGCGGAGGCGTGGCTGACCACGGCCGGCGTGCGCAGCCCGGCGAGCGTCGCGTGCACGACCAGCAGGTGACGAGCCCGGCGGCTCAGCGGACGGTCGCCGGCGAGGTAGGCGCCCCGCTGCAGCGGCAGCCAGTCGCCGCGTCGGCGCATCCGGGCGATCTCGTCGTCCACAAACCCCTGCCGCAGCGCCGTCCGGCGCAGCACCAGCGGGGGCAGGTCCTCGTGCGGCTCCGTGCTCACGCGGCAAGGTTCGCGGCTGGGCGCCCGGCACGGCACCGCCCGACGGGGACCTGTGCACCGCCACCGCGGCTGTGGACACGCGACGCAGCACCCGCTCTCCACGCGGACAGCACGCGCTGCAGCGCGGGCGGCGCGCGAGAAGAGCGGGCGAAGCGGGGCAGGCGGGGTCAGACGGTGGGCGTCGGGTCGGCCGGCTCGGCCGTGCGCTTGGCGGGGGCAGGGGTGCGGGGCTTGCTGGCCCAGCGGAGCAGCGCCACCGCCAGGTAGGCGGCCAGCAGGCACCAGGGCAGGCGAGCGGTCATCTCCTCGACGGTGAGGTCGCCGCGCACGTACATCGCGAGCAGCGGCAGCGACAGCAGGAAGCCCACCCCCAGGACGTCCCAGCGCAGCGGGCTCATGCCTCGAGCGTCTCCAGCCGCTCGCACAGCACCGAGGCCCAGCGGTGCGGCGTCGCCGGGACGCCGTCGAGGAGGGCCACGGGGGTGTCGATCCGCGCCAGGACGGCGGCCGGGTCGGCGGACAGGTCGCTGTCCTGGACGACGAGGGCGTCGACCCGGGGCAGCCCGCCGAGCCACTGCTCCAGGTCCTCGGGCTTGCGGGTGGCCTCGACGACCGCCCAGACCGCCGACGGCGACCAGATGGCCAGCATCTGCGACATCCAGTACGCGTCGGTGCGCAGCGGCGCGTCCACCGCGACGATCGTCATCGTGCCGGCGCGGGCGGCGTCGGACCGGCGCTCGATCGCGGCGTCGATGGTGGTGATCCGGCTGCTCTTCGCCGCCAGCGCGGCCAGGTCGCCGCGGGTCGCCCACTGCACCCGCTCGGGGTCCAGCCGCAGCGTCGCGGCCAGCGAGCGCGCCGCGCGGAGGGTCTCCACGCCCGGCCCGACGAGGAACAGCACCTCACCGGGGCCGGTGGGGACCGCCGGCGCCACCGGCAGCCCACCGGCCAGCGCCGAGGTCAGCGCGGCGTAGGTGCCCGAGGTCGCGGCCGCGCCGGCGAAGCCGTCGCCGAGCAGCCCGGCGGGGACGCCGAGGGCGGTCAGCCGGGCGGCGACGTCCGCGGCGGGCGCCGGGGCCGGAGCGGCCGGGACCGGGTCGGCGGCCGGGGCGGCCACCGGAGCGGCGGCACGGACCGGCGCCGGGGCGTCGTCCTCGAAGCGGAGGGCGGCGGAGGACTGGGGCACGGGCGTCTCCTCGACGGTGGACTCGGCCGGCTCGACGTAGTCGACGTCGGGCAGCGGCGCGAACGGCAGGCGCACCACCCGGGCCAGGGGAGCGGCCGGCGCGGGGGCCGCCATCGGCGCCGTCGTGGGCGCCGTCGTCGGCTCGACGGACCGCGCCGACGCCGAGGCGGCAGCGGGCGACGGGGCCGGGCGCGACGGGGCGGGCGGGACCGGGGGCAGTCCGCCGCGCCGCCCCGACAGCGGCGGCAGCAGCGACAGCGGGGACATGACGGTGGTGGCGTCCAGCGGCATCGGCGCCGGGTCGCTGGCCGTCCGGGCCAGCGGCGGCATCGGCAGCTCGGCACGCGCCTCGGCCACCGGCTCGGGCTCCACGGCCACCGGCTCGGGCTCCACGACCACCGGCTCCGGCTCCACGGCCACCGGCTCGGCGACGGCCTGGACCCTCGGCTCGGCGACGGCCTGGACCACCGGCTCGGCCACGGGCTCCTCGACGACCGGCTCGGCGGGCCGGGCCGGCTCGTGCAGCACGACCTCCGCGAAGATCGGCTCGTCGACCGGCGTCTCGGCCGGCAGGTCCAGCGCGACGGTCACCGACTCGGCCGTGTCGGCGGGGACGGCGGCGTCGTGGCCCGGGCCCAGGTCGGTGCCGGCGAAGACGGGCTGGACCGGCGACGGCTCGCTCCACAGCGGCTCGGCGGGCAGCTGCGGCTCGGCCAGGGCGGTGGCGGGCGAGGAGCCCGCCAGCACCGTGCGCAGCAGGTCGGCGAGCGCCTCGTCGGACTGCCCCTGCGCCAGGGCCGCGCGCAGGACGTCGGCGATCGCCTCCTCGCGGGTGGACGACGCCGGAGCCGGCTCGGGCACGGGCGCCGGCTCGGGCGCAGCAGCCTCGGCCGCCCACGCCGGGAACACCATCGGGCGCACCCCGGGGGACTGCTCGCCCTGCTCGTCCACCGGTTCCTCCTCCTGGTGCCGCGCACCCGGCTCCGGGTGCTCGGCACCCGACTGTGCTGACTTCTCGGCCGCGCGGACGATCGCCGCCCAGTTCGGCCGCGGGAGCTCGTCCTGGCCCTGCTCCCCGGCCGGCTCGGCGAGCGCTTCCTGCACCGCCTGGCGGACCTCGCGGTCCCCCGACACCATGCGCGCCAGCGCGGCCGTGAAGGGGGACGGCGCGGCCGACGCGCCGGTCTCCGGGACCACCTCTCCCTCGTCGTCCGCGTCCACCACCGGCCACACGGGCACCGCGGCCGTCGCCTTCGACCGGGCGGGCTCGGCACCGCCGGTGCGCATGGCCCGCGCCGCCATCGCCGCCGGCACGACGGCCGACCTGCGGACGCTCTCGGTGGTCGCGCGCTGGAAGGCGCTGCGCGTGTAGGTGGGCACCGGCTCGGCGGGCGTGTCCGAGCCGAGCAGGTCGGCCAGCTCGTCGACCGGGTCCGCGGTGCGGGCGGTCAGCCGCGCGAGCGACTCGGCGGCGACGCGGGCCCGCTCGTCGAGCGAGGCGGAGCGGGCGGTCGAGGGGACGGTCGACGGGGCGGCCGGGGCCTCGGGGTCGACCTCCGCGATGTAGCGCTCGGTCGCGAAGAAGCCCAGCACGCCACCCGAGCGCACCCGCCGGACGCCGACGACGCGCGCCGTGGGCCCGAACTGCTCCCGGGCCGCGGCGATGGCGTCGTCACGCGAAGCGGCCTCAACGGATCGCAACGGCACCGCTCACCACTCCCAGCGACTCGATCTGCGCTGTCCGGGAGACCTCGGTGTAGGAGATCACCGGCAGCCTGGGCAGGACCTGGCGGACGAGCCGGGCGAGGGCCGCCCGGACCTGCGGGGAGCAGACCAGGACCGGGGAGAGGCCGGAGCGCTCGGCCTCCTCGAGCATCCCGGAGCAGCCGTGGACGAGGGCGTCCACGGTGCCGGCGTCGAGGGCGAGCACCTGGCCGCCGTCGGTCTGCCGGATCGACTCCAGCAGCCGCTGCTCGAAGGCCGGCTCCAGGGTCATCACGTGCAGCCGCTCGTCGGGGGTGACGTAGGGCTGGCTGATCGCCGAGCCGAGGGCCGAGCGGGCGGCCTCGACCAGCCCGTCGAGGTCGGTGGAGGTCTTCGCGCGCAGGGACAGCGCCTCGAAGATGCGCACCAGGTCGCGGATCGAGACGTTCTCCTCGAGCAGCGCGTGCAGCACCCGCTGGATCTCGCCGAGCGTGAGCAGCGTCGGGGTGAGCTCCTCGACCACGATCGGGTGCGAGCGGCGCACCATCTCGACCAGTAGCTTGACGTCCTCCCGGCCCAGCAGGTCGGCGGCGTTCTGCCGCACGACCTCGGCCAGGTGGGTGGTGATGACCGAGGAGCGGTCGACGACGGTGGCGCCGGCCATCTCGGCCTGCCGCTGCAGCTCGACCGGCACCCACTTGGCGGGCAGCCCGAACACCGGCTCCCGGGTGGCCTTGCCCGGCAGCCCGTCGAGGTTGTCGCCGATGGCCAGGACGGTCCCGGCCGGGGAGATGCCCTTGGCCGCGGGGACGCCGTTGAGCCAGATGACGTACTGCGAGGCCGGCAGGTCGAGGTTGTCGCGGGTGCGCACCAGCGGGATCACCAGGCCGGTGTCCATGGCGACCTTCCGGCGCAGCGCCTTGACGCGGTCGAGCAGGTCGCCGCCGCGGGCGGAGTCGACCAGGTCGACCAGGTCGAAGGCGACCTCGAGCTCGAGCGGGTCGACCCGCATCTTCTCGGCGATGGCCTCGGGGGAGTCGGGCTTCGGCTCGTTCTCGGCCGCGCGCGCCCTGGCCTCGGCCTCCGGGTCGACGACCGGGGCCTCCTTGATCCGCGAGGCGATCACCAGGAAGAGCACCCCGACGGCGAGGAACGGCAGCTTCGGCAGGCCGGGGATGAGGCAGAGCGCCAGCGACGCGCCACCGGCGATGCGCAGCGGCTGCTTGTAGCGGCCGAGCTGGCTGAGCAGGTCGCTGCCCATGTCGGCGTCCGACGCCGAGCGGGTGACGATGATGCCGGTCGCGGTGGAGATCAGCAGCGCCGGGATCTGGGAGACCAGGCCGTCGCCGACGGAGAGCAGCGAGTAGGTCGTGACGGCGTCGGCGGGGGCCATGCCGAGCTGCATGACGCCGATCGCGAAGCCGCCGATGAGGTTGATCAGCGTGATGATGATCGCCGCGATCGCGTCACCCTTGACGAACTTCGAGGCGCCGTCCATCGAGCCGTAGAAGTCGGCCTCGGAGGTGACCTCCTCGCGCCGGTTGCGGGCGGTCTTCTCGTCGATCAGCCCGGCGTTGAGGTCGGCGTCGATCGCCATCTGCTTGCCGGGCATGGCGTCGAGGGTGAAGCGGGCGCCCACCTCGGCCACGCGGCCGGCACCGTTCGTGATGACGACGAACTGGATGATCGTCAGGATCACGAAGATCACGAGGCCGACGATCAGAGAGCCGCCGATGACGAAGTGGCCGAACGCCTCGATGACCTGGCCGGCGTAGCCGTCGGTGAGCACCAGGCGGGTCGAGGAGACGTTGAGCGCCAGCCGGAACAGCGTGGCGATCAGGATCAGCGACGGGAAGATCGCGAAGTCGAGCGTGCGCTTGATCTGCATCGCGACGAGCAGGATCAGCAGCGAGGCCGTGATGTTCAGGCCGATGAGCAGGTCGAGCACCGCCGCGGGCAGCGGGACGACGAGCATGAGCACGATCGCCACGACGCCGATCGGGACGGCGGCCTTGGACATCGTGCTCACGCCGTCCTACATCGGCAGGTCGGAGGGGGAGCGGTACCCCCGTCTCAGGCCGCGGCGCGGCGGCGGCCGGCCCGGGGCAGGCCCTCGACGTCGGGCGCCTCGAACCCGGGCCGGTGGAACCCGCCGCGCACGCCGCGCGCCGACAGGTGCATGACGAAGGCGAGCACGCGGGCGACCGCGGTGAACAGCTGCGCCGGCACCTCCTGGCCGATCTCGCACGAGGCGTGCAGGGCCCGGGCCAGCGGGACGTCCTGCACCATCGGCACCCGCGCCTCGGCGGCGATCTCGCGCAGCTTGGCGGCGATCACGTCGGCGCCCTTGGCGACCACCCGGGGCGCGCCCTTGTCCGGCTCGTACTTGAGGGCGACCGCGACGTGGGTGGGGTTGACCAGCAGGACGTCGGCGTCGCGGACGTCGCTCATCATGCGGTTGCGCGACATCGACATCTGCACCGACCGCCGGTGCGCCTTGACGTGCGGGTCGCCCTCGGACTGCTTGTGCTCCTGCTCGATCTCGTACTTGCTCATCTTGAGCTGCTTCATCGTGCGCATGCGCGCGATCGTGTAGTCGGCGGCGGCGATGACCAGGCCGGTGACCGCGACGGACCGCATGAGCAGGACGGCGGCGTCGGCGAACGTGCTCACCACCGTCGACAGCGGCATCGCGCCCGACGCCGAGACCAGCCCGGTCACCCGGTCGCTGAGGGTATAGACGACGGCGCCGAGCACGGCGGTCTTGATCAGCGCCTTCGCGGCCTCCCACCAGCCGTGGACGCCGAAGATCCGCTTGATCCCCTTGAGCGGGTTCATCTTCTTCAAGCTCGGCTTGATCGACTTGGTGGCGAAGAAGATGCCGCCCTGGGCGGCCGACGAGGCCACGCCCACCAGCAGCAGGCTCAGCGCCAGCGGCAGGATCGTGGTGAGGAAGACCTCCAGCGACTCGCCCAGCAGCGCGCCGATCGCCTCGATCTCGGGGTCGTCGGCTACCGCGCCCACGTGCACGAAGAGGGCGCGGACCTCGGTGAACGTGTTCTCGACCAGCACGGGCAGCAGCACGCTCGCCGCCGCGACCCCGGCCCACGTCCCCAGTTCGGGGGTGCGGGCGACCTGCCCCTCCTTGCGCGCCTCCTTCAGGCGCTTGGGAGTCGGCTTCTCCGTCTTCTCACCACCCGGTCCGTCCTTGGCCACGGGTCACCCGCTCTTCAGCGAGACGATGGCGCGGGTGGCGTGCTCGAGGAGCGTGTCCACGGCAGCGGGCAGCAGCGGGAAGCTCAGCGCCAGCATCATCAGCGTGAGGAAGATCTTCAGCGGGAAGTTGAGCGCGAAGATGTTCAGCGACGGTGCGGCGCGGTTGAGCAGGGCCAGCGCCACGTCGGCGAGCAGCAGGACGGCGACCATCGGGCCGGCGATCTGGATGGCGGCCAGGAACATCATCGACAGCGCCGTCATCAGCACCTGCGCCAGCTGCTCGGTGGGCACCTCCCCGCCGACGGGCAGGCCCTCGTAGGAGGTGGCGAAGCCGCGGACCAGCAGCAGGTGCCCCCCGCTGGTGAACAGCAGCGCGGTGGCCAGCATGTAGTGCAGGCGCCCGATCGTGCTGTTCATCGACAGCGACAGGGGGTCGTAGGCCGGCTGGAGGGAGAAACCGCCGGTCAGGTCGATGATGTTGCCCGCCAGCTGCACCGCGGAGAACAGCAGTTGGACGACGAAGCCGAGGCCGGCGCCGATGGCCACCTCGGTGACCGCGGCGACGATCAGGAACCCGGGGGTGATCGTCGCGGGGAGGCCGGGCGTCACCAGGTGCAGCAGGGCGACCGACAGCGCGAGGGCGAGCGCGCCCTTGACCGCCGCCGGGACGCCGCTGGAGCTGAACGGCGGGGCGAGCAGCACGAAGCCAGCCGCGCGGGCGGTGGCCAGCAGCAGGCCGGCCAGGGTGACCGCGGGGACCGTCAGGTCCATGGCCGCCTCAGGTCTGCCCGAGCAGGCTCGGCAGCATGTCGAACAGGCCCTGGGTGAACGAGACCATCTCCGCGAGCACCCAGTTCCCGGTCACCAGCAGGGCGATGGAGACCGCGATGACCTTGGGCACGAAGGTGAGCGTCTGCTCCTGGATCTGCGTCGCGGCCTGGAACAGCGAGATGGCGAAGCCGACCAGCAGCGCGGTCAGCAGGACGGGTGCCGAGACCTTCGCCGCCATCGTCATCGTCGCGACGGCGATCTCGGTGACCTGGGCGTCACTCATGGCGCTACCCCGCTCCGTACGAGTGGACGAGCGCCGTGGTGACCAGGGCCCAGCCGTCGACGACGACGAACAGCAGGAGCTTGAAGGGCAGCGCCACGATCGAGGGCGGCACCATCATCATGCCCATCGACATGAGCGCGGCGCTGACCAGCATGTCGAGCACCAGGAACGGGATGAAGACGACCAGCCCGATGATGAACGCGCTCTTGAGCTCGGAGAGGACGAAGGCCGGGATGAGGGTGGTCATGCTGACCTCCTGCGGGGAGGCCGGGGCCTCCTCGCCGGAGAGCCCGATCATCAGCTGCAGCTCGTCCTCGCGGGTGTTGGCCAGCAGGAACTCCCGCAGCGGGACGCTGCCGGCGTCGTAGGCCTGGCTCACGCCGATCTGCCCGTCCAGGTATGGCTGGACGGCGACGTCGTTGATGTCGGAGAACACCGGCCCCATCACGAAGAGCGTGAGGAACAGGGCGATGCCGGTCATCACCTGGTTGGGCGGTGACTGGGCCAGGCCCAGCGCGTTGCGCACCAGCGACAGGACGACGACGATCTTGGTGAACGAGGTGCACAGCAGCAGCACCGACGGCGCCACCGAGAGCACCGTGATCGCGAGGATCAGGGTGATCGACGTGCTCGGGCTGCCGCCGCCGACGGAGATGTCGACGCCGCCGTCCACGGCCGGCGCCGCGGGGTCGACCGGGGCGGTGGGCTCGGTCGGCGCGGTCGGTGCGGCGTGCGCCGGCCCGGCCACCAGCAGCGCGACCACCACGGCGGCCAGCGTCAGCAGCAGGACCAGCGCCAGCCGGCGCCGCGTGACCAGCGGGCGCCGGGCAGCCAGCGTGCCCGGGGCGCTCACGAGCGCCGGACCGTCTTCTCGCGCAGCTCCTGGACGAAGCTGCCCCAGCCGTTGCGGTCGAACACGCTGCCGGCCATCGCACCGGACGACGACCGCGCCGCGACCACCGGCGCCGCCGGGGCGAGCTCCCGGCCGCCGTCCTCGGCCGGCACCGGCACAGGCACCGGGGCCGGCCGGGGCGACTGCGCCGCCCGCGCGGCCTCGACGGTCTCGGGGTCGACCTCGGCGAGCAGGGTGACCTGCTCCTCGGTCGCCCCGACGACGAGGCAGACGTCGCCGATCCGCACCACGTTGACCGTGCTCGACCGGCCCATGCGCTGGCGGGCGACGACCTCGATGATGCCGTTGCCCGAGCCCAGCCCGCGCTTGCGGGCCACCCGCGCGGCGAACCACAGGACGAGGCCGACGAACGCCAGCGACAGGACCAGCCTGATGACCATCCACGTCATGTCGGGCGCCCGCTCAGAAGGCTTCGGCCGCGTCGGTGACGATCTCGCTGATCCGCAGGCCGAAGTCCTCGTCGACGACGACGACCTCGCCACGGGCGATCAGGGTGCCGTTGACCAGCAGGTCGGCCGGCGCGCTCGCGGCGCGGTCGAGCTCGACCACCTCACCGGGGTGCAGCGAGAGCAGCTCCTGCACGGTCATGCGGGTGCGGCCGATCTCGACGGTGACCTCCATCGCCACGTGCCGCAGCAGGTCGAGGCTGCGCGAGCCGCCGGGCGCGGCCGCCGGCCGCGGGAGGTCGACCTGGAGCGCGAAGGTGGCCTGGTGCTCGCCGTCGGCCAGCAGGGGGACGGCGACGAACATGCCCTTGTCGCGCAGCCCGTCCAGGGCGGCGACCGGCTCCTCGACCCGCTCCGAGGCGACGCGGACGCGGCCGAGGGTGGCGGCGGCGGCCTCCAGCGCGGGGCGCAGGGCGGCGGCGACGTCCAGCTTGCCGACGGGGGAGTTGGACAGGGCCTCCACGACGTCGGCCGAGACGACCAGGACGACGTCCCCGCTGACCTCGCCGGAGAGCCCGGCGGCGATCGCCGACGCGGCGGCCGGCGGGAGCGGGACGGTGTCCGGGTCGCTGACCGGCAGGCCGGGGACCAGCTCGCTGGTCGCCGGCACCAGCGCGGCCGCGGCACGCGCGGCCGCCGAGACCACCGCGGTGACGGTCTCGGTGTCGGAGTGCTCGGCGGTGCGGGGCGCGCTCATGCGGAGTCCTTCACGGATGCAGCGGGGGTGGGGACGATCGCGGCCGACAGCCGGCGGCGGTGGTTGCTGGCGATCGCGTAGGCGAAGACGGCGTCGTTGGTGGTGACCTCGAGCGGGCTGTCGCGCGGGTGCCGCAGCAGCAGCACGTCACCGACCGCCAGCGAGAGCAGGTCCTCGGAGGAGACGGTCAGCGGCGCGAAGCGGACGCTCACGTCGACCGGGACGAGGTTCAGCCGCGCGGCGAGGGCCTCCGTGGCGCGCTTGCGCTTGCGCAGCGCCGACTCCGACAGCTGCGGCGAGGCGGCGTTGTTCAGCGCGTGCGCGAACGAGGAGAACGGCAGCACCAGGGTGGCCTTGCCCTCGCGCTGGCCGATGGCCATCGTGAAGGAGGCGACCATGACCGTGTCCGAGCCGGCCGCGGCCTGGGCCAGCTGCGGGTTGTACTCGATGCTGTCTACCTCGGGGTGCACGGTCGTGACCGGCGCGAACGAGGCGGCGAACTCGTGCAGCAGGCGGTCGAGCAGGTGCCCGTGGATCGCGCTCTCCATGCCGGTCATCGGCCGGTTGGGCTGCTCCGCCGTGCCGGACCCGCCGAGCATGTGGTCGACGGTGGCCATCGCCATGTCGAGGGGGTAGGCGAGCATCCCCTTGCCGGCCAGCGGCTCGATGGTGAAGGTCGCGATGAAGACGGGCTCGGGCAGCGTCGCGACGTAGTCGTCGTAGGAGAACTGCTCGATGCCGTCGAGCTCGAGCCGGGCGCCGGCGCGCAGCATCGAGGTCAGGTGCGTGGTCGCCTGGCGGGCGAACGCCTCCTGGGCGATCTGCAGGACGCGGACGTGCTCGCGGGAGAGCTTCGTCGGCCGGCGGAAGTCGTACGTGCGGGGGGCGTGCCGCCTGCCGCGTGAGCCGAAAACCTGGGACGAGGGGCCGTCGGGGGTCACAGCCCCGGGGGCGGCACCGGTCTCGGGTCGGGTCACGTCCCCCCTCATCGGCGGGAGGGGTGGTCACCCTGACGGGCTGTCGGGACTTGCCGTCGTCCCGCGGGAGAGCTGTGACTGCTGGGACCAGCACGTGCGCGAAGTGCCAGTCCCGGGGCCCGGAACTGGCACTTCGCGCACGTGGTGGAGCCGGCTCGTCGGCTACTGGGTGACGTACTCCGTGAAGTAGATGCCCATGACCATCGGGACGCCGTCCTCGGTGTAGGCCTCGACGATCTTCTGCTCGAGCGCCTCCTTGAGCGCGTCCCGGGCGCTGGTGACGTCCGCCGGGCTGGCCTGCGAGTACGTCGAGATGATCAGGTCGAGGGCCTTGGAGCCGTCGACGCCGCCGCTGCCGTGGCCGCCGCCCGCGGCGTCCGCGGTGTACTCGAGGGTGATGCCGATCTTGAGGTAGCCGCCCCCGGCCAGGTTGACCGCGATGGGCTCCAGCGCCGTGTACCCGCCGTGCACGGGCTCGGCGGCCTCGGCCTCGCCGCTGCCCGAGAACAGGAAGAAGTACGCCGCGGCGCCCGCGGCCACGAGGGCGACCACCGCGATGAGCAGCAGCTTCTTCTTGCCGCCGCCCTTCTCCTCGGTCTCCTCGCCGTCGGTCTTCGGCTTGTCTGCCATCTTTCGCTCCTAGTTGCCGTTCGCGGCGTCGAGGGAGGCCAGCTGCGCGTTGGCCTCGGCCGAGGCGGTGGACACGACGACGATGTCCACGCGGCGGTTGACGGTGACCGCTGCCGGGTCGGCGTCCGGCACCAGCGGCCGGGTGTCGGCGTACCCGGTGGCCGACACCTCGTTCGCGGGCAGCCCGCGGCTGATCAGGTGGCGCACCACGGCGGTGGCGCGGTCGGTCGAGAGCTCCCAGTTGGACGGGTAGGGCCCGCCGGGGGTGACCGGGACCGAGTTGGTGTGCCCCTCGACGCGGAGCTGGTTGGGCAGGCCGGCCAGCTCGGGCGCCACGGCGTTGAGCACCCGGATGCCGTCGGCCCGCAGCGCCGCGGACTCGGCGTCGTAGAGCACGCCGTCGGAGATGACGTGCACGACCAGGCCGCGCTCGTCGATCTCGTACTGCGCGGCCCCCTCGTAGCCGGCGGCGGTGAGCGCGGCGTCGATCCGGTCGCGCGCGGCGGCCAGCTCGGCGTAGGCGGCGGCCGCCTCGGCCCGCACCTGCTCCGCGCGCTCCAGCGCCGCCTGCGCGGCTGCGGCGTCCACCTCGGCGTCGGGGACCGTCGGGTCGGGCGGGATGTTGGACGCGATGTCGATCGCCCCGGGCAGCCCGTCGAGCACGGCGCCGTCGGGGGTGGGGGTGGTCATCACGGTCACCGGGGCGCCGAAGGCGTCGGAGAGGCCGGCTGCCAGCGCGGCGAACTTCTCCTTGTCCACCTGGCTCATCGCGAAGAGGACGACGAAGAGGACGAGGAGCAGCGTCATCATGTCCGCGTAGGACACGAGCCACCGCTCGTGGTTCTCGTGCTCCTCCTCCTCGTGCTTCTTGCCGCGGCGCCGGCCTCCGCCGGAACCGGAACTCATGCGGCCTCCCGTTGGACCGCGCTGGGCGGCACCAGGGAGTTGAGCTTCTGGCGGACCGCGCGCGGGCTGGTGCCGGCCTGGATCTCGCAGATGCCCTCGACGAGCAGCTCCATCTGGGCGGCCTGCAGCTCGCTGACCCGCAGCACCTTGGCGCCCATGGGCAGGAACCAGAAGTTCGCGGCCATGACGCCCCACAGCGTGGCGACGAACGCCGAGGCGATCATCGGACCCAGCGCCTCGGGGTTGCTGAGGTTCCCCATGACGTTCATCAGGCCGACGATGCAGCCGACGATGCCGATGGTCGGGGCGTAGCCGCCCATGGCGTTGAAGAACTTGGCGGCGACCTTGTCCTCGGCCTTCTTGGCCGCGATCTCGCCCTCGAGGACGGTGCGCAGCTCCTCGGGGTCGGTGCCGTCGATGCCCATCTGCAGACCGCGCTTGAGGAACGGGTCCTCGATCGCCTTGACCTGGGCCTCGAGCGCGAGCAGGCCCTCCTTGCGGGCCTTCTCGGCGAGGGTCACGAGGATCTGGATCTGCTCGGTCGGCGGCGGCACCTTGGCCGGGAGGGCGGCCATCTTGAACCAGGCGCCGATCTTCTTGATGTCGTCCATCGCGAACCCGGACATCGCCGCGCCGAACGTGGCCACGATGACGAGGACGATCGCGGGGAGGAACAGCAGCGACGTCGGGTCGGCGCCCTCCAGGACCATGAAGACCAGGAGGGCGACGAGCGAGACGACGAACCCGATCAGAGTGGCCGGATCCACGGGTCAGCGCTCCTCACGGGACGGGAAGGGCACGACCGAGCCGGTGTCCCCGTCGTCCTCGACGACGGAGCGGTAGGCGCCGCGGTCCATCTCGTAGGAGAGGGCGAGGATGCTCGCCCGGAACTCACGGATCTCCTGCAGCACTTCGTCCACGCTCTCCCGCACGACGTACTTGGTCCCGTCGACGAGGAACGCCACCGTGTCGGGGTGTGCCTCGACCCGCTCGATCAGGTCGGGGTTGAGCGCGAAACCCTCGCCGTTGAGGCGCGTCACACGGATCACGGTGGGTCCTCTGCTCTCCGGACAGCCCCCGGACGGGGCAAGAATGGCACTCTCCGTATCGGCTCGCGGACGCTCCGTCTTGAGCCGAACGGGCTGCTCACCCCCTGGGGGTGAGCGTTCGGGGCGGCGCCGCGCGGGCGCGCCGGGGACGCCGGACGGCCCGGTCGCCGGGGGGACGACCGGGCCGTCGGGTCGCGCGCGGCCGGGGGAGTACCGCGCCCGAGGCGGCGCCGAGGGGGAGCGGCGCCTGGTGACGTGCTGGAGCGGCCCCGCTGCAGGGACCTGCCGCGAGGTGCGAGCGGTGGGGGCAGCGGGGTCCTTCTGCTACTTCATGTTGACGAGGGTCTGCAGGATCTCGTCGGACGTGGTGATCACCTTGCTGTTCGCCTGGAAGCCGCGCTGGGCGACGATCAGGCCGGTGAACTCCTCGGAGAGGTCGACGTTCGACATCTCCAGCGCGCCGGCGGAGAGCGTGCCGCGCCCGCCCGTGCCGGCGGTGCCGACCAGCGCGTTGCCCGAGTTGTCGCCCACCCGGTAGGAGCTGTTGCCGGCCTTGGTCAGGCCGCTCGGGTTGGCGAAGGTGGCGAGGGACAGCTGGCCGATGGGCTTGCGCAGGCCGTTGGAGAAGATGCCGGTGATCGTGCCGTCGTTGCCGAGCGCGAAGGACTCGAGCGTGCCGAGCGCCGAGCCGCTGTTCACCGTGGTGGTCGCCGTGACCGTGGCCTTGCCGCCGAACTGGGTGACCTTCGACAGGTCGATCGACAGCGCGCCCCAGCCGGCGGTCGCGGCGAGCGTCTGGTCGGCGACCGGCGTGATGTAGCCGGTGGCGGCGTCGAAGTCGACCGTCGGCAGCGGCGAGGCGACCAGCGAGGTGGCGCCGTCGAGCACGTTCACGGTCCACTCGCCGGCCGTCGCGGTCTTGGTGAAGACGTAGCTGACCTCGTGGGCGTTGCCCAGGTCGTCGTACATGGTGATCTGCGTCTGGAACTGGTCGCCGGTCACGGCGTCGGCCGGCAGGTTGCCCGCGGCGGCGCCGCCGGTCGTCGCGACCGGGGCCACGACCTGGCCGTAGGGGATCGAGAGGTTGCCGATCGGGCCGTTGGTGTTGATCGTGCCGTCGGCCTCGGCCATCCAGCCCTGCAGGATGCCGCCGTCCGGGGTGACCAGGTTGCCGACGCCGTCGAAGTCGAACGAGCCCGCCCGGGTGTAGAGCGTCTCGTTGCCGACCCGGGTCATGAAGAAGCCGTCGCCGCTGATCATGAAGTCGGTCGAGCGGCCGGTGTTCTGGGTCGAGCCCTGGCCGAAGTTGGTCGTGATGCCGGCGACCTTGACGCCGAGGCCGACCTGGGCCGGGTTGGTGCCGGCGGTGTCCTGGGTCGGCGCCGACCCGTTGCGCAGGACCTGCGAGAGCGTGTCCTCGAAGACGGTCGAGCTGCTCTTGAAGCCGACGGTGTTGACGTTGGCGATGTTGTTGCCGACGACGTCCATCTTGGTCTGGTGGGCGCGCAGGCCGGAGATGGCCGAGAACATCGAACGGAGCATGGGGAGGAACTCCTCGTGGGGTGGCGGGTTCGCTGGGGAGAGGGCTGGGGGAGGGCCGGGGTCAGGAGACCTCGGTGATCCGGCCCATCGGGACCGGCTTGCCGCCGACGGTGGCGGTGGCCTCGGTGTCCTCGTCGCCGAGGACGACGGAGGTGACGACGCCGGTCTGCTTCACGCCGTTGTCGTCGGTGTAGGTGACCGTGTGCCCGACCATGGCGCCCGCGGAGAGCGACCGCTGCAGGGCCAGCAGCGACGCGTTCTGCGTGCTCAGCTCCTCGAGCTTCTCCACCTGGGTGAAGGCCGCCGTCTGGGACATGAACTGGGTCGGGTCCGTCGGGTTGCTGGGGTCCTGGTAGCGCATCTGCGCCACCAGCAGCTGGAGGAACGTGTCCTTGTCCATCTGGTCGTCGCGGCCGATCGACGGCGTGGCGCTGTAGGTGGCCTGCGTGCCGGTCGTGCCGCCCACGGGGCTGGTCATCGTCTCTCCGTCTCAGACGCGCACGTCCACGCCCTGCAGCGCGGACGACGTGGGGGAGGCCGGGCCGGGGCGGTCCGGGCCGTGGTCGGGGGAGCGCAGCCAGGAACCCGTCCGGGGCTCGCCGCGGTGCTGCGGCTGCTGCTGGCCGCCCGGCGAGCCCTGCTGCTGTGCCGTCCACGCGCCGCCGGTGTCGCGGGAGACGTCCAGGCGGGCGGTGTTGACGCCGGCGCTCTGCAGGTCGCGGCGCAGGTCGGGCAGCGCCTCGAGCAGGGCGGCGCGGCCGTGCTCGTGCGCACCGGCGAGGGTCAGGTCCACGCTGTCGCCGCGGACGGTCACCTGCACGTGCACCGGGCCGAGGTTCTCCGGCGTCAGGACGACGGTGATGGTGTGCACGCCGTCCGGACGGCTGGCCAGGACGGCGACCGGCTGGCTCAGCTGCGCGTTGACCGGGAGCTGGGCGGCCGGCGCCGCGGCCGCGGCCGACGACGTCGCCGGGGCGGTGGGTGCGGTCGGCTGCGCGGCGGCCGGGCCGGTGACGAACGCCGGCTGCGGCGGGGCGCCGCCGTCCCCCGCCGGCTGGTCGGACCCGCTGCCGGTGCCGGCGGGCAGGGAGCCGCCGTCGGCCCCCGCAACCAGGGCCTCGAGCGGCGCGGCGTCGGGTGCAACCGCCGTCGCGTCGGGGGTCGCGACCGCCGGGACGGCCGCGGCCGGGGCGGCGGCTCCCGCCGGAGCGGTCAGCACGGTCACCCCGTCGAGCACCGCGGCGGTGTCCGCCGGCAGCGCGGTCCCCGTTGCCGGCGTCGGCGCGGCAGCGGCCGCAGCCGGCTCGGGGGCTGGGCCGGCCGGGGCGGGGAGCGCCGTCGACGAGGGCAGGACGGCGGGGGTGGGCAGCGCCGCGGGGTCGGCCGGGACGGAGGCGGGGAGCGGGGCCCCGGCGGCGGGCGCGAGGGTCAGCGGGAGCGCGGGGCCGGCCGCGGCGGCGGTGCCGCCCACCACCGGCGCGGTCGCGGCACCGGCGACGCCGGGGACCGGAGCGGTCGGCGCGGCGTCCGCGGCCGGCGTCGCGGAGTGCAGCGCGCCCTGCATCAGCAGCGCCCAGGCGGCGGCCGTCGGCAGAGGGTCCGCCGCCGGCTCGGCCGCGGTGTCCTCGGCGTCGTCGGTGTCGTCAGGGGTCGCCGGCGCCTCCTCCGGGCGGCCGGTGTCCTCGCGCGGCCCGACCGCGCGGCCCTGGGGCTCGGGGGCGTCGCCGTCCTCCCGCTCGGCGGCCCGCCGCTCGTTGCGCGCGTGGGCCTCTTCGCGGCCCACCCCGCGCTCCGAGGCCGGCGCGCGGTCCGGCCGGCCGGCCGACAGCGCGCCGTCGAGCGCGGACGCGAAGGCGGCGCCGTCGCCGGAGCCGCGGTCGGCACCCGACGGGGAGGCCGGCCGGGGCGCCGGCGCCATCGGCATCAGAGGAGTCGTCACCGGTAGGCCTCCGCCTTGCTCATCACGGCGCGGACGTAGTTCTGGGTCTCGCTGAACGGCGGGACGCCGCCGTACCTGCGCACGTTGCCGGGCCCGGCGTTGTACGCGGCGAGCGCGAGCTCGGTGGAGCCGAACTGCCGCTGCAGGCTCGCCAGGTACCGGGCGGCGCCGTCGACGGCCGACGCCGGGTCGAAGGCGTCGACCCCCAGGCCCTTGGCGGTCGCCGGCATGAACTGCATGAGGCCCTGTGCCCCCGCCGGGGACACCGCGCGGGAGTCGAAGCCCGACTCCTGGGAGGCGACGGCGGCCAGCAGGGAGGCGTCGACCCCGTGCCGGGCGGCGGCGGAGGTGAACAGGTTCGCGTACGGCACGCCGGTCAGCGAGGCGGACGACGCCGCGGCCGCGGTGCCGGCGGCCTGCTCGGGCAGCACGCGGCGGATCACCGTGGGGTTGCCGACCGGCTGCACCTTGACCACCTCGCCCTCCTGCGGCGCGGCGATCATCTGGCCGTCGCCGATGTAGACGCCGACGTGGTCGATGCCGGGTCGCGCGGAGCTGTGGTCGAAGAAGACGAGGTCGCCGGGGCGGGCGTCGGCGAGCGAGGCGACCGCCCGGCCGGCGGTGGCCTGCTGCGACGAGGTCCGCGGCAGGTCGACGCCGAGGTTGCCGAACACGAGCTGGGTGAACCCCGAGCAGTCCAGGCCCTTCGACGGGTCGGTGCCACCCCACACGTAGGGCACGCCCAGGTACTTCATCGCCTCGCCGACCGCGCCCCGCTCCGAGGCCGTCCCGGCGGTGCCGGTCGCGTAGCCGGTGCCGGTGCCACCGAGGCCGGCCGCCGCGGCGGCCGACGCCCAGTTGCCGCTGGTGGTCGCCCGGGTGCCGAGCACGAACCGGGTCTGGATCTCGGCGATGCGGGTCTGCACCGCGCCTAGTCCCTCCACGGCACCTCCTCGGTGCGCGGGCGGCCGGCGCGGCCGGTGACGAGGTCGTCCACGGCTCTCTCCTCGGCAGCCTGGTCGGCCAACCGGATCGCCGCGGCGTGCCGATCCTTCAACCGCTCGAGCGCCTTGGTGCGCTGCGCGGCCGCCGTCCACTGCCGGCGGACGAGCTCGGCCTGCTCGGCGGTGGCGGTGGCCACGGCGCGCTGCGCCGCGGCGTCCTCGGCGGCGAGCCGCTGCAGGGCGACCGCGGCGAGGAACGCGCCGGCCGGCGCGGACGCCGGCAGCCGCGCGGCCGCCACGGCGTCCTCGCACTCGGTGGCCCGGCGGTCGGCGTCGTCGGCCGACTGCGCGGCCCGCGCGGCGGCGAGGGCCGCCGCCTGCTCCTGGCTGCGGCGCAGCTCCAGGACGGGCTGCAGCCGGAAGGCGGCGCGCTTGCCCATCGGCCGGTCAGCCGGCCGTGGCGATGCGGTGCAGCATCGACCAGGCGTCGTCGGCCGGCGTCAGGTCGCCGGTGGGCTGCTGGAGGAAGGCGTCGATCACGGGGGCCAGATGCCGCGCCCGGTCGACCAGCGGGTCGCTGCCGGGCTGGTAGGCGCCGATCTCGATGAGCTCCTTGGCGTCGCGCAGCGCGCCCATCAGCCGGCGCACCTCGCGGGCGTCGGCCATCCGGTCCGGGGCCACCACCGCACCGGCGACCCGGGAGATCGACTCCAGGACGTCGATGGCGGGGAAGTGGCCGACCGTTGCCAGCTTGCGGGTCAGCACGATGTGGCCGTCGAGGATCGACCGGGCCGTGTCGGCGATCGGCTCGTTGTGGTCGTCGCCCTCGACCAGCACGGTGTAGAGCCCGGTGATCGACCCGGTGGCGCCCGTGCCGGCCTTCTCGAGCAGCTTCGGCATCATCGCGAAGACGCTCGGCGGGTAGCCGCGGGTGGCCGGCGGCTCGCCGGCGGACAGGCCGACCTCGCGCTGGGCCATCGCGGTCCGGGTGATCGAGTCCATGAGCAGCAGCACGTCGCGGCCCTGGTCGCGGAACGCCTCGGCGATCCGGGTGGCGACGAACGCGGCCTTGAGCCGCACCAGCGGCGGCTCGTCGGACGTCGCGACGACGACGACGGTGCGGGCCATCCCCTCGGGGCCGAGGTTCTCCTCGAGGAACTCGCGCACCTCGCGGCCGCGCTCGCCGATCAGCCCGATGACGCGGACGTCGGCATCGGTGCCGCGGGTGATCTGGGAGAGCAGGGTGGACTTGCCGACGCCGGAGCCGGCGAAGATGCCCAGCCGCTGGCCCTTGCCGCAGGGCACCAGGGTGTCGAGGGCGCGGACGCCGAAGGTGAGCGGCTCGTCGACCCGCTTGCGCGACAGCGCGTGCGGGGTCTCGCTGGACAGGTCCACGTAGGAGACGCCGGGCCCCAGCGGGCGGCCACCGTCGACGGGCCGGCCGAGGCCGTCGAGCACACGGCCGAGCAGACCCGCCCCCACCGGCACCTGCAGCGGCATGCCGGTGGCCCGCACCGGGGCGCCGGCGTGCACGCCGGAGAGGTCGCCCAGCGGCATGCAGGTGAGCCGCTCGCGGCCGACGGCGACCACCTCGGCGAGCATCGCCCGGTCGCTGCCGGGGTTCACCTCGACCAGGTCGCCGACCGCGGCGGCGACGCCGTCCACCGACAGGGTCAGCCCCATGGCGCCGACCACCTGGCCGGTGACCTGCGGCCGGGCCGCGGAGCGCGCCCGGGGGAGCAGCGCGGCGAGACTCACAGCGCGAGCACCGCCTGCACCCGCTCGAGGGCGGCGGAGAGCTGGGCGTCGATCCGCTGCAGCCCGGTCTCGGCGACGGCGCCGGCCCGCTCGACCGCCGGGTCGCCGGCCACCGTGACGGTCGCCGGCAGCGCCTCGAGCGCCTCGGCCGGGATCTCGGCGAGATCGTCCGGGTGCACGCGGACGAGGACCGGCGCGTCCAGCGGGCTGAGGGTGAGGGCGCGGCGCACGGCGTCGAGCCCGGGCGACTCGGCCAGCGCCAGCTCCCGCCCGAGCAGGTCCTCCACGAGCGTGACGACGGCGCCGAGGATCGACTCGCGGACGTCCTCGGCGGTCGGCAGCGACGCCTGCTCCAGCGCGGTCACCGCGGCACCGAGCGCGGCGGTCGCCGACACCAGCCGGCGCTCCCACCGGGCCTGCACCTCGGCCAGCCGCTCGGCGGCGGCCCGCTCGGTCTGCGCCACGACCTCCCCGGCGGCGGTCAGCCCCTCGGCGTGGCCGGCGGCGAAGCCCTCGGCGTGCGCCTGCCGGCGCAGCCGGTCGAGCTCCTCGGCGTAGACGTCGCCGAGCCGGAACGTGGGCCGCGCCTCGCCCGTGGCATCCGCCGGCACCGGCTGGTCGGCGGCCCGGCGGATCGTCGTCCGCCGGTCGGTCGGCGACGGCCCCACCTCGGCGTAGGTGAGCGGCCCGTCGACAGGGGCCTCCGGGGCGCTGCGCGGGGCCGGGACGGCGTCCCGGTAGGACACCGCCCGGGCCGCCGACGCGCCGCGCAGCAGCGCCCCCGCGCGCGGGGCGCGGGCCGGCTCAGGAGACGAAGTCATCCTCGCCCCCTCGGCTGATGGTCAGCACGCCCTGCTCCTCGAGGGTGCGGATGGCTGCGACGACCTTGCCCTGGGCCTCCTCGACGGTGCGCGTGCGCACCGGGCCGAGCAGCTCGATCTCCTCCAGCAGGTTCTCGGCGGCGCGCTCGGAGAGGTTGCGCACGACCTTGTCCCGGACGTCGGGGCGCACGCCCTTGAGCGCGGTCGCCAGGTCGTTGGCCTCCACCTCGCGCAGCACCAGCTGCAGCGAGCGGTCGTCGATGGTGACGATGTCCTCGAAGACGAACATCTGCGCCCGGACCTGCTCGGCCAGCTCGGGGTCGGTGTTGTCCAGCCACTCGAGGATCGAGCGCTCGGTGGGCCGCGGCGACCGGTTGATGATCTCGACCAGGGTCTCCACGCCGCCGACCGTCGTCATGTCCTGGTGCGCCAGCAGCGAGCCCATCCGGCGGCCGAGCTCCTCCTCGACCAGGCGGACCATCTCGGGGCTGGTGCGGTCCATGGTGGCGATGCGGTGCGCCACCTCGGCCTGCTGCTCCGGGGCGAACCCGGAGAGCACCTCGGCCGACTGGGCGGCGGTCAGGTGGGCGAGCACCAGCGCGATGACCTGCGGGTGCTCGTCCTTGAGGAAGGTGACCAGCTGCCGGACGTCGGCGTTGCGCAGCGAGGCGAACGGCACCTCGGTGTAGACGACGTTGAGCCGCTGCAGGATGCCGTCGGCCTTGTCCTCGCCCAGGCCCGCGGCCAGGATCTCGCGCGCGAAGTCGACGCCGCCGCGGCCGATGAAGCGCTGCGCGGTCATCATCTGGTGGAACTCGGACAGGACGCCGTCGACGTCCTCGGGCTCCACCGTGTTGAGCCGCATGAGCTCGCGGGTGATCGACTCGACCTCCCGCGGGCGCAGCTTGGCCAGCAGGATGCCGGCCTCCTCCTTGGTCATCTGGGCGATGAAGACCGCGGCCTTGCGCAGCCCCGGCAGCTCCGGCCGCGCCGGCACCGCCGACGCGGTGGGGGCGGGGAGGTTCTGGGTCGAGCCGATCCCGACGAGCTGCTCCACCGACGCGATGCTCACTTCTTCGCTCCGCTCGTCTCGCTGAGCCAGCCGCGCAGCATCGCCGCGACCTCGTCGGGCTTCTCGGCCACCATCGAGGAGATCTCCGAGCGCACGCGCTGGCGCTCGGCGGCCTCGAGCTCGAGCGCCGCGTTGTCCAGGATCGGCTCGTCGCGGATGCTGGCCACCCGCAGCCGCTCGAGCTCGGCGAGCATGTCGTCGTCGAGCTCGAGGGCCTCGTAGTCCTCCTCGACGTCGCCGCGGCGGCGCGAGCGCAGCCACACCAGGACGATCACCAGCAGGATGCCCAGGCCGATGCCGCCGGTCTTGATCAGCGACCACATCTGCTCCTGCCGCTCGGCCTCCTCGGCGGCCTCGAGCTCCGCGGCGGCCTGGTCGGCGGCGGTGGTGTCGAAGGGCATGGCCGCGACGGTGATCGCGTCGCCGCGGGCGGTGTCCAGGCCGACGGCGTTGCCGATCAGCGCCTGCACCTGCTGCTGGTTGAGGTTGCCGGCGACGGTGCCGTCCATGACCACCGAGACGGTGAGCCGGTTGATCGAGCCGGGGGCCTCGATGACGGTCTCGGTGGTGGTGTCGACCGAGTTGTTGACCGTCGACTGCTCCGACTCGTAGGTGGAGTTGCCGCCGCCGGCGGTGGCGTCGGCGGTGTTCTCGGGGCCGAGCACGCCGCCGACGCCGGTGCCGTCGCCGGTGTAGGTCTCGGTCGACGTGCTCTCCGAGGTCGGTGGGGTCCCCTCGTTGTACGCGTGCGTCTCCGACACCGACTGCCGCTGCGACAGGTCCAGGTCGGCGCGCACCGAGACCACGGCGCGGTTGGGGCCGACCACCCGGTCGAGGATCTGCTGGGCGTTGGCGGCCAGCCGGTTCTCGTACTCCTGCTCCATCTGCGAGCGCTGGTCGCCGGCGGCGGCGGTCAGCCCGGTCCCGGCGGCCGAGAGCACCCGGCCGCTGGAGTCGGCGACCGTCACGTCGTTGGGGTCCATGCCCTCGATGCTCGAGCTGACCAGGTTGGTCACCGCGTTGATCTGCTCGCCGGACAGGGTGGTGCCCGGGGAGAGCTTGAGCAGCACCGAGGCGGTCGGCTTGCCCTGGTCGGTCACGAAGACCTCGTCCTTGGGCAGCGCGATGTGGACGACGGCGGTGTTGACGCCCTCGATCGCCTCCAGCGTGCTGGCCAGCTCGCCCTCGATGGCGCGCTGGTAGGTCACCTGCTGCTGGAACTCGCTGGTGGTGATGCCCTGCTCGTCGAGCAGCGCGTACCCCGTGTCCTGGCCGGCCGGCAGCCCCAGGCCGCTCATGGTCAGGCGCAGGTCGTAGACCTTGTCGTTGGCGACCATGATCGTCGAACCGCCGTCGGCGAGCTCGTAGGCGACGCCCTGGGCGTTGAGCTCGTCGACGATGGCCGAGGCGTCGGTCGACGACAGGTTGGAGAACAGCGGGGACAGCGTCGGTGCGGTCACCCAGCTGTAGAAGAAGAACCCGCCGAGGACCAGCCCCAGGGTCAGCAGGCCGATGACGACCTTCTGCCCGAGGCTGATCGTCGAGAGCACGGACCGGATCCGCGCCAACGGCCCGGCGAGCGCAGCAGGCATCAGACAGGCATCCTCATGATCTCGTTGAAGGCGTGGACCGCCTGGTTCTTGATCGTCACGACCATCTGGGTGGCGAGCGCCGCCTGGTTGCTCGCGATCATGTAGTCGTGGACGTCCTTCAGGTCACCGGTGGCGGCCTGGGTGGCGAGCTCGTCGGCCGTCGCCTGGGAGCTCTGCAGCTGCTCCAGCGAGTCGGCCAGCACCGAGGCGAAGTCCGGGCCGTCGGTCGCCGGCGCGCTCGTGGTGCGCTCGACGCCGGGGGTGCCGACGATCCCGGTGATCCCGGGCAGGCCGATGGCGGAGATGGGCGAGCTCACGGTCAGCCCTTGCCGAGCTGCAGGGCAGCCTGGTAGGCGGCGGTCGCCCGCTCGATGACCGTGGCGTTGGCCTGGTAGCCGCGCTGGGCGATCATCAGCTCGGTCATCTGGTCGCCGAGGTCGATGTCGGGGTACCGGACGTACCCGTTCGCGTCGGCCAGCGGGTTGTCCGGCTCGTGCACCAGCCGGCCCTCGCCGCTGCCGAACTCCACCCCGGCCACCCGCACGCCGCCCTCGCCCGAGCCGTACTCCACGGCCTGGACGTTGACGAAGCGCTGCTTGAAGGCCTCCTCGTTGGTGGCCGACACCGTGTTGATGTTGGAGATGTTGTCGGAGACGGCGTCGAGCCACTTGCGGTGCGCGAGCATGCCGGAGCCGGCGATGCTCATCGCGTCGAACAGCGCCATGTCAGCCCGTCGCCAGCGCGCTGCGCAGCAGCGAGTACTTGCCACCGAGGGCGTTCAGGGCCAGCTGGTAGCGCAGCCCCGTCTCGGTCGCGATGACCGTCTCGCTGTCGAGGTTGACGTTGTTGCCGTTGGTGTTGGTCGGCTCCAGCGACCGCCGGACGGTGCCCCCGGAGATGGTCGGCGTCCCACCGTCGGAGACGGCGCTCTTGAGCGCCGACTCGAAGTCGGTGCGGCCGGCGAGGAAGCCCGGGGTGTTGACGTTGGCGATGTTGTCGGCGGTGACCCGCTGACGCTGGGCCAGGCCAGAGAGGGCGCTGTGCAGCGTCGTCATGGTGCGGTCCTCGATCAGCATGGACCGGACCGCCGGCAGGGGGCGCAGGACACGAGGGACCTCCGGATGTGCGGCAGGAGCGCTCGCGCGCAGGCGCGAGCGCAGGGTCCGCCGATCCGTGGCGTGACATGTGCTTTCCGTGCTCCTGCTTCATCGGCACCGGCGGGTCCGGAGCTGACCGGCGCGGGGTCACACGACGGGTGGAAGTGCCGCTCGGTGCGCGCGGTGCGGCTGTGACCGCGGGGTCACCCGCGAGCCCCGGAACGCGCGACGCCCGCCGGCCTCGGGGGCCGGCGGGGCGTCGGGGGAGCGGGAGCGCGGAGGTCAGGCGAGCTTGCGCTGGTCGCGGGTGCGGAAGTCCCGGGCCTTGCGCCAGGCGGTCGCCCACAGCTCGGCCGTGTGCTCGGTCAGGTGACCGGCGAGGACCTTCTGGTGCGCGGCGGCGGCCTGCTCGCGCCGGCGGTCGGCGTCACCGGCGAGGGTGGCGATGCCCTTGGCCCAGTCCTTGGGCGCGCGGGCCGCCCAGCCGAGGCCGAGCCGCTGGTACTCGTCGGTGGTGGCCCGGACGCAGGCGACCCCGCGGGCGGAGTACTCCAGCGGCTTGAGCCAGCTCTTGGCGGTGTTGAAGGCGTCGATCCGCAGCGGCGCGACGCCGACGTCGAAGACCTCGCCGATGGTCCTGACGTACTGGTCGACGCCGGTGATCCAGCCCATCTCGTCCGGCTCCTCGGGCAGGCGGAGCCGGTCGCGGGCGTCGAACTTCTGGCCCAGGACGACGAACCGGCTGCGGCCGCGGGTCCGGTCCAGCGCCTGCTGCATCCCCGACCCCATCTCCTGCAGGTCGTAGGGGTGCACGAGGACGTTGCCGGTCCAGCCGATCGTCACGACCTCGGGCTCGCGCTCGTAGGCCGGCGGCAGCTCGGCGTTGCGACGGGGGATGGCGTTGGGCACCACCATGCCGCGGCCGTGCGGGGCGTACTCCTCCAGCAGGTACGGCGTCGACACCGTGACGAAGTCGGCCTCGAGGGCGCACTGCCGGGGGATCTTGCCGATGCCCCGGCGGACCAGGACGTCGTGGCCCTGGTGGCCGTAGGGCACTGCGGTGGCGAGGTCGTCCATCTCCACGACCACGGCGATGCCGCGCCCCTTGAGGATCCGCATCATGTGCAGGCTCTCGACGGTCTTCGGCAGCTGGAAGACCACGACGTCGGCGTCCCGCGCGTCGACCTCGCCGATCACGCGACCCTCGCCGTCGGGGTTCGGGTACATCGTGGTGGCGAGCCCGAGGCGGGACTCGACCGTGATGCCGAGGTCCGCCTCGTTCACCGCCCGCGCGGGTTCGTCGGCCCGGTAGTACTCGGAGCCGTCGTAGCGGGTCTTGGAGATGAGCACCTTCATGAGGCGGGTCCTTCCGGGGGTGGCCCTTCCAGGGCGCTCCCGGCAGCGGTGGCCGGGGGCAGGTCGAGAGACGGCCCGCACCAGGGGGCCATGTCCTGTTCTCGGCAGTCCGGCGCCGATCCGGCACCGATCCGGCACCGCGCGGCCCGGGCGGGACGCCGCGGGCCGGGGGAGAGGGGGCGCGACGGGCGCCCCGGGCTCAGAGGGCCCGGTCGATGTAGGCCGGCACCGGCCGGCTGGGACCGTACGACATCCGCGCGGCGACCTCCCGCTGCCGCTGGCTCTGGGTGATGCGCTCGACCAGTCGCTCGGCGACGGCGAGCTGGTGCTGGAGCAGCCGGGCGGCCCGCTCGCGCAGCTCCTCGGGGAGCGGCCCCAGGGAGGAGGGGTGCACCCAGTCCTCGGAGCGCCGTCCCCAGGCCGCGATCTCGTCGGCGCGGTCGCGCGCCAGGGTCGCCTCGGCCTCGAGCACCTGCCCCTCGAGGTCGTCGAGGACGGTGTTCCAGGTGACCGGCCGGGCCGTCCCGCCGTCGTTCATGCCGGGTACGACGCGAGGGAGGCAGCCGCCTCCCTCCAGGCGTCGCGGAGCGGCTCGACGACCTTGCGGCAGTCGGCGACCCGGCGGACGTCGCCCTTCACGTTGGCCTTGATCAGCTCGGTGATCAGCCAGCTGTAGAGCGCCGACAGGCGGGGACCGCCCTCCCAGGCGTCGACGTCGAGGCTCGACTGGAGCTCGATCAGGATGTCCTGCGCGTGCTGCAGCTGGGTGTTGGCCTCCGCCCGGTTGCCCTCGGTGAGGGCGACGTGGCCCCGCTCGAGGTCGAGCGCCAGCCGGTCGTACAGCATCACCAGCAGCTGCTGCGGGGAGGCGGTGGTGATGGAGTCACCGAGGTAGCGGGCACGCAGGGCGGCCGTGCTCATGGGAATTCCTCCGTGCTGTGGGGCGGGTGCGGTGGATCAGGGCTACTTCGACGTGGTCGGCAGCGTGCTGAGCTGCGCCGCGAGCCACGACGACTGGCTGTTCAGCTTGCTCAGCACGGTCTCCATGGCGGTGAACTGCGCGGTGAGGGTGGCCTGGCGCTGCTCCAGCCGGAGGTCCCAGGCGTCGATCTGGTCCTGGATGTCCTCGGCGAGCGAGTCCTCGCTCTTGGCCAGCAGGGTGAGCGTGCCGGTGGTCGAGTCGGTCGCCGCCTTGGCGACGGCGAGCAGCCGCTGCGCGACACCGGGGACGGCGGCCAGCTCGTCGCCGTTGCCCGGGACGCCGTCGGGGTCGGCCGCGGCCTGCCCGTCGACCAGGCGCTGCACCAGCGCGGGGTCGGCCTTCAGCTTGTCGACGAAGGCCGTCTTGTCGAACGCGATCTGCCCGTCCCGGGTGAGCTGGATGCCGGCGCGTGCGGAGGAGCCGTCGGCACCGATCGCGAAGGCGACGGCGTCGAGCACCTTGCCGGTCAGCCCCTGCAGCACGGTGTCGCCCTTGAGCACGGCCTTGCTGTCGGTGCTGCTGTCGGTATGCTCCGCGATCTCCGAGAGCACGTTGTTGGCCGCCGTCACGAGGTTCTGGACGGCGGTCGCCACGGCGTCGGGGTCGCTGGTCACGGTGACGCTGGCCTTGCCCGTCTGGTTCACGGTCACCGCGGTGCCGGGCATCAGGTCGGAGAAGGTGTTGGTGGCCGAGGTGACGTCGTAGCCACCGCCGACCGGGCCGACGTGGATCGTCGCGTCGGCGCCCTGGGTCAGCGTGGGGAAGTCGGTGGTGGGGCCGCCGGCGGCGTTGAACGTGAACGAGCCGGCGGCGCCGGAGGTCGTGGAGGTCAGCTGCAGCCGGTACCCGGTGGTCGTCTTCACGGCGGCGGCGGTCACCCCGGCGCCGGCGTTGTTGATGGCCGTCACCGCGTCGCTGAGGGTGGCGCTCGAGCCGAGGGTGACGGTCTTGGCCGTGCCGCCCTTGGTGATGGTGAGCGGCGAGGCCAGCCCGACGGGGTCGGTGGCGTTGGTCCACGTCCGGTCGCTCAGCACGGAGTGGCTGGTCGCGACGGCGGTGACGTCGAAGGACAGGGCGCCCGGCGTGGCGCCGGCAGCCGAGGTCGCGACGATCCCGGTGGAGCTGCTGCTCGCCCTGGCCGCGCCCCAGGTGGCCGCCTTGCCGAGGGCCTCGGCGGCGGTGCGGAGGGCGTCGAACGTGGTGTTGATGTCGCGGTAGGCCGTGGCGTCGGCCTTGGTGTCGGAGAGCTTGGTCTTCAGCAGGTTCTGCGGTCGGGCCTCGAGCGACATGAGCTGGCTGATCAGGGTGGAGGTGTCCAGGCCCGAGACCAGGCCACTGATGCTCGCCGTCGCCATCGCTGCTCCGATCGTCACGGCCGGTCGCCCGGCGGATGTGGGTGAGGGGGGAGGCCGGGGCCTCCCCCCTCACCGGGGTGGTGCTAGGTGGTGCCGGCCGGCGATCAGCCCAGCAGCTGCAGGATGCCCTGCGAGGACTGGTTCGCCTGGGCCAGCATCGCGGTACCGGCCTGGCTCAGGATCTGGGTCCGGGAGAAGTTGGTCATCTCCTGGGCCATGTCGGTGTCGCGGATCCGGCTCTCCGACGCGGTGAGGTTCTCGATCGTCGCGTTCAGGTTGTTGATCTTGTGCTCGAGCCGGTTCTGGATGGCGCCGAGGCTGGCACGCTGGTTCGACACGGTGCCGATGGCCGCGTTGACCGCGCTGATGGCGCCGGAGGCGCCGGAGGCGGTGCCGATGGCCAGGCCCGTGACGGCCAGGCCGCTGGTGCCGGAGGCCGAGCCCATGCCGCTGATGGTGACCGACAGGGTCTCACCCGCGTTGGAGCCGACCTGGAAGTTCTTGCCGGAGAAGGAGCCGTTCAGCAGGTTGGTCCCGTTGAACGTCGTCTTCGAGGCGATGTCGTCGAGCTCCTTGATGAGCTCCTGGAACTCCTTGTCGGCCTTCTCCTTGTCGGTGTTGCTGAGAGCACCGTCGTTGGCCGCCTGCACCGCCAGGTCGCGCATGCGCTGCAGGATCGAGTGCGTCTCGGTGAGCGCACCCTCAGCGGTCTGGACCACCGAGATGCCGTCCTGCGAGTTGCGGACGGCGACCTTCAGGCCACCGATCTGCGACCGCAGGCCCTCCGAGATCGCCAGACCCGCGGCGTCGTCGGCAGCACGGTTGATCCGGAAGCCGCTGGAGAGCTTCTCCAGCGACTTCGCCATCGCGCCCTGGGTGACCGACAGGTTCCGGTACGAGTTCAGAGCTGCGACGTTGGTGTTGACACTCAGACCCACGGTTTTCCTCCTTGGAATCGGGTCTCGGGGGTTGTCCGCTGCATCCGTGCTGCGGATTGCTTGCAGTGGTCATTACGGCGCGGGAGCGTCCCCACTTGAGGCGAACGGGACGAAAGTTTTGCCTTCCTCCCCCCACCCGGGGCCGCTCAGGCCGGCTGCACCGCCGTTCCGCGGCCGGGCACCTGCCAGGGCGTCCGGGGCCGGGGGAGCGGGGGCGCCGACGGGGGGAGCGGCGAGCGGCCGGCCACCCGGTCGACGTAGAGGCGCTGCTGGTTGCGGGCCCGCACCCCGCCCTCGGCGGCCACCTGGCGGCCCTCCCACACCTCGCTCATCGCCGCGTGCAGCAGGGTGAGGGCCCGGGCGCGCATCTGCGAGACACGCGACAGGGTCACCCCGAGGTCGTCGGCTATCTCGGTCAGGGATTCATCACCGAAGAAATTGCGCTCGATGACCTCGTCCAGCCGGTCGGGCAGGGCGCGGATGGCGTCCTGCAGGTGCCGGGTGCGCTCGCTGCGCAGCAGGGCGCGCTCGGGCGACTCGCCGGTGTCGGGCAGGTCGAAGGACCCGCCGTCGCCGCCGTGGTCGGCGTCGATGCTGACCATCACCGCCCGGTGGACGTCGACGTGCAGCGCGTCGATCTCGCTGGTGGCCACGCCCAGGCGGGCCGCCAGCTCCGCCTTGGTGGGCGGCCGGCCGAGCTCGATGGCGAGGGCGTCGGTGGCCGCCTCGGTGCGCCGCGCGGCGGCGCGCACCGAGCGGCTGGCCCAGTCGCCGCTGCGCAGCTCGTCCAGGACGGCGCCCTGCAGGCGGGCGAGGGCGTAGGTGGCGAAGGAGGCGCCGGCCGACGGGTCGAACCGGCGGGCGACCTCGACCAGGGCGACCTGCGCGCAGGAGACGAGGTCCTCCCGGCTGACGTGCCCCGGTAGCGAGATCCTCGAGGCGACGGCGTTGACCGCGAAGTGCGCCAGGGGGAGGTGCTCGGTCACCAGCGCGTCGACGTCGGCCGCCGACCGCCGGTACGCCGGCGGCCTGGGGCCGGCCTCGACGCGCTGGCGATCGGGCGCGAAGGCTCGGGCAGGTCTCACGCCGTCTCTTCTCGGCGGGTTCCGCGGTCCCCGGCACCGTCGCCGCCAACTTTCCTCGCGCCCCGGACGGTTCATCCGTTCGTGTCGCCGTTTCGGCTTGAGGGGCTCCCGCCGGGTGCCGATGCCCTGTGTCGACGAAGCGATACGAGGAAGGCGGTGGGGACGTGGACTACCAGCACCTGTCGACGCTGCTCTGGCGCGAGCAGGAGCTGCTCGACCTCCTGCTGTTCAAGGCCGAGGAGAAGCAGTACCTGATCCTCACCGGCAAGACCCGCTGGCTGGCCCGCATCGCGCACGAGATCGAGGTGGTGCTGGACCAGCTGCGCACCCTCGAGGTCGAGCGCGCGGCCGCCACCGAGGCGCTCGCCGTGCACCTGGGCATCGGCGCCAGCCCGTCGCTGCGGCAGCTGGCGGAGAAGGCGCCCACCCCGTGGAACGACCTGTTCGCCAAGCACCACGAGGCGCTGCTGGTGCTGGTGACCGACCTGCGCAGCCTGTCGGACGCCAACCGCGAGCTCATCGAGGGCGGCATGGCGCTCATCGGCGAGACGCTGCTGTCGGTGCGCACCCCCAGCGCCGGCACCTACGGCGCCAGCGGCCGGGCGCAGAACGGCGACTCGCGGGCGGTCACCCTGGACGGGGCGCTGTGACCGGCACCTTCGGCGGGCTGAACACGGCCCGCACCGCCCTGTGGGCGAACCAGCGCGGCATGGACGTCACCGGCCAGAACCTGGCCAACATGAACACCGTCGGGTACTCGCGCCAGCGCGCCGAGCTGCAGTCGCTCGGCGGCACCGCCGTCCCGGCCGTCCACGCCGTCAGCAGCAACGTCGGCGAGGGCGTCAACGCCGAGAAGATCGCCCGCATCCGCGACGTCTTCCTCGAGTCGCGGGGCCAGCTCGAGCACGCCACCACCGCCACCCTCACCGTCGCCGACGACACGCTCGCCGAGATCGAGGACGCGTTCCGCGAGCCCGGGGCCCATGGCGTCCAGTCGCAGCTGGCCGACATGTGGTCGGCGTGGGGCGACGTCCACAGCAACTCCACCGAGCCGGGTGCGCGCACCCAGGTCCTGCAGCGCACCGAGACGCTGGTCTCCGGCATGCGGACCACGCGGGCCGCCCTCGACCAGCAGTGGGCCGGGAACTACGCCAGCCTCGGCACGCTGGTCGACGACGTCAACGCCACCGCCGCCTCGATCGCCGACCTGAACGCGCAGATCCGCCGGAGCACGCAGGCCGGCCTGGCGAGCAACGAGCTGGCCGACAAGCGCGACATGCTGATCATGGAGCTCGCCGACAAGGTCGGCGCGACCTCCAGCCCCGCCGGCGACGGATCGCTGACCGTCTCCGTCGGCGGCGTGACCCTCGTCAACGGGGACAAGACCATCACGCTCGCCCTGCAGGGCGCCGACGACCCCGACCTCCTCGGCAGCGACCCGCCGCGGATCGTGACCTCGCCGGCCGGCGTCGTGGTGCGGGCCGGGGGCACCGCGGAGGGCCAGCTCACCGCGCTGACCTCGACGATCCCGAAGTACCGCGAGGCGATCGACGACCTCGCCCGCCAGCTGGCGACCGACCTCAACGCCGCGCACACCGCCGGCTACGACCTGGCCGGGGCCGCGGGGGAGCCGCTGCTCGACGACGGCACGGGCACCCTGCCCGTCGACCCGGCGACGATCACGGCGGCCAACCTGCGGCTGCGGATCTCCGACCCGGCGAAGCTCGCCGCGGCCTCGCTGTCCCCGACGGCCGTCGGCGGCACCCCCTCGGCCGACAACGCCAACGCCGACAAGATCTACGAGCTCAGCCTCAAGACCGGCGGGGTGGACGCGAACTACCGGCAGATGATCGTCGGCCTCGGCGTCGACGCGCAGACGGCGTCGAACCGGCTGACCACCCAGTCGGTGATCAGCACGCAGGTGGACGCGTCGCGCGAGGCGGTGGCCGGGGTGAACCTCGACGAGGAGGTCACCAACATGCTGCAGTACCAGCACGGGTACGCCGCCGCCGGCCAGCTCGTCTCGGCGATCAACTCCATGCTCGACACGCTGATCAACATGGTGCGGTGACCCGACGATGACGATGCGCATCACCCAGCGCGCGATGGTGCTGACCAGCCTCCAGGGGCTGACGAGCAACCAGCTGGCCGTCGACAAGCTCAACCAGCAGCTGACGTCCGGCCGGACGATCAGCCGCCCGTCGGACTCGCCCACCGGGACGAACACCTCGCTGATCACCCGCAAGGCGATCAGCGCCAACGACCAGTTCGCCCGCAACATCACCGACGGCAAGACCTTCCTCGACGCCACCGACTCGGCGATGCAGAGCATGCTCACCCAGCTCCGTCGCGTCCGGGACCTCGCGGTCCAGGCCCTCAACGAGGGCGGGAGCACCGACCAGTCGCTGGAGGCCATCTCGACCGAGGTCGGCGGCATCCGGCAGAGCATGCTGCAGCAGGCCAACCAGGTCGTGCAGGGCCGGCCCCTCTTCGGCGGGGTGACCAGCGGGGACAAGGCCTACGACACCACCACCGGCGCCTACGTCGGGGTCGGCGGCGCGGGCGGGATCCCGGTGCAGCCGCTGGAGCGGCGGGTCTCCGCCGTCGAGACGATCCGGGTCGACATCACGGCCGTGGAGGCCTTCGGCGACCCCGCGACGGGCAAGGACCTGTTCTCCGTGGTCGAGGACGTCGCGGCGGACGTCGGGGACCGGACGGCGCTGGAGGGCCACGTCGCCGACCTCGACGCGGTGCTCGACCGCCTGCTGGAGGCGGCCGCCGACGTCGGCACGCGGTCGACCCGCATGGAGACGGCGGCGGCGGTGAACGTCGACACCGCGCTGAACCTCAAGAGCCGGCTCTCCGACACCGAGGACGTCGACCTGCCGAAGACGATCATGGAGCTCAAGATGCAGCAGAACAACTACCAGGCCGCGCTGCAGGCCACCGCGCAGTCGATCCAGCCCACCCTGCTCGACTTCCTGCGCTGAGCGGACGGCCGACCCGATGACGTTGTCGCCCGCCGCCACCAGACCGGCGTCCCTCGCGGTGCTCGCGCTGGCCGAGCCGATGCCCGGGTTCCCGCGCTACCGGGACTACGTGCTCGTCGCTGCCGACACCGACGGGCTGCTGTTCTGGCTGCAGTCCGTCGCCCCCGACGGGCCGCGGTTCCTGGCCGCCTCGGCGGCCCGCTTCTTCCCCGACTACGCCCCGGTCCTCACCCGGACCGTCTGCGCCGAGCTGGACCTGGAGGACCCGGCCGACGCCCAGCTGTACTGCCTGCTGACCGTCCCCCGCGGGGACGTCGGCTCCGCCACGGCGAACCTCCGGGCTCCCGTCGTGGTCAACCCCGTCGCCGGGCGCGCCTGCCAGGTCGTGCTCGCCGACGGGACGCATCCGATCCGGCGTCCCCTGCGCCGATAACGATGCTGGGCGGCCGGTGCACACCTGCCGGGCCGCCCGCGCCAGGAGGCCACCACAACCCATGGAGGGGTAACAGATGCTCACTCTCACGCGCAGCGTCGGCGAGACCATCCGCATCGGCGACGACATCGAGGTGCACGTCGTCGAGGTCCGCGGCGGCACGGTCCGGCTGGGCTTCAAGGCCCCCCGCGAGGTGCCGATCCACCGCGAGGAGGTCTACCGGCAGATCGCCGAGGCCAACCTTCTCGCCGCGCAGGTGACCGCCGACAGCCTCGGTGCGCTGGCCGCGTTCGTGCCCGCCGTCCCGGCGGAGCCGGCGGCCGACGGGACCACGGCGACCCCGAAGGCACCGACCGCCTGACAGATCTCGCAGGTGGAGCCCGGCAGATTCGTCAGGCCTCGCCCGCGGGTCCGCGGTCGGTTGCGCGCGTAGCCACGACACGGGCAAGAACTGCCGAACCGCACCCCTCACAACTGGGAGGGACACGGCAGGTCTTGTGCCGTGTCGCGGGCTGGCATGAGGCAGATTTCCCCCAGGCACGTAACAGGGGGCGATCACCATGCAACGCACTGCATCGAACAACGCAGCCACGGTCGACGACGAGACCGTGGTGGTGCACGTGCAGCTGCGCCCGCGCCGCGGAGCGACCCGCAAGTGCCTGGCGGCGCTCGCGGCGCTCGCGGCCGAGCACGAGTCGGTCTCGTTCGCGGTCACCGGCGTCAGCAAGGACGACCGCGTCGTGCGGCTGACCGTCGGCGTCGAGCTGGGCCCGCGCACCGCCATCGCGAAGTTCTCGCCGCAGGCGCAGGCGGCCTACGCCTTCGTCAGCGGGATCTTCACGTCGCTGTACGACCACATGCCGGTCTACACCGCCGAGCCCAGCGCCGAGGAGCGCGCCGCGGCCGCGACGCTGATCGAGACCGCCGCCCGCGGCGCCGGCGCGGCCGTGCCCGCGCCCCGCGAGGCCGCGCTCGTCGAGCGCGTCCCCGCCTGACCTCCCCCTCTCCTGTCTTCCCCGCAGTTCGAGGAGTCCCGGTGTCCGACCGTGCGCTGTCCGAGTCCCGATCCGGTGCGGCCGCGTCCCGCGCGCCCCTGGTGTTCGGTGGCATCCCCGAGGCCGAGGGGTGGGAGCTCGCGCCGATCTCCCTGCTCGACCGGGTGCACTTCCGCGTGGACCGGGAGCTGCCGCTCGAGCAGTTCCGGGCCGACGCGCCCGACGGCGTGACGGTCACCTACGACCAGGGCGACGGCCTCTACCGCGTGGACGGCGCCCCCGGGTCGGCGTCGGTGCTGGCCGACTGGGTCAAGGCGTGGTGCGCCCGGCACGGCGCCACCACCGTCGGCCTGCGCGCCGAGACCGACGTCCGCCGCCGCGCGCCGCGCGACCTGCCGCCGGCGTTCCTGGCCGACCTGTGCCGGCACTACGGGCCGGTCAGCCTCAAGCGGCTGCAGCGCAACATGAGCACCATCCGGCTGCACCTGCCCGACCCGGACGACCTCGGCCAGCAGGTCTACGAGTGGGTGCTCAAGGCGGTCAGCCAGTACGACGAGTCCAAGGGCGTCCCGTTCGGCGCCTTCCTGGCCACCCAGCTGTCCAAGTGGGTGCACGACCTCGGCCGCAACGCCCACGGCCGGACCGCGGCCGACACCGAGCACAAGCAGCAGAAGGCGATCGCGGCGTTCATCGCCGAGCACCAGCGCCGGCCCAGCGAGCGTGAGCTCGCCGCCCACATGGGCCAGAGCGTGGAGACCCTGCGCCGCAACTCGCAGACCGTGGCCACCCTCAACGGGCTGCGCAACCTGCAGTCGCTCGACGGCGGGCCGGACACCACCGAGGTGCTGCTGCCGGACTCCTCCGAGGCGCCGGACGAGATCATGGGCGAGGCGGAGCAGACCCTGCTCTCGCACGCGCTCACCGCCGCCTGCGCGCCCGACCCGGAGGCCCGCCGCGACCAGCGCGCCGGCCAGCCCAACGTGCTCGGCTGGGCCACCTGGTACCTCACCACGTGGGGCGGCCAGACGAAGACGCAGCTGTCGAACGACCTCAACACCTCGGTGCGCAACATGAACGTCTACGCCGACCGGGTGGAGAAGGCGCTCAAGCAGCGCCTCGCCGAGCTCGCCGACTGACGGTCCGCCGCCGCCGACCCACCTCGCCGTCCGGCCAGGTGGGTCGAGGCGTTCCGGGGCCTGCGCGGTTCCGCCGAACCGTGCCGGTCGACTCTGTGGGAAACAGCCCGTGACTAGGGTCCATCCAGCCTCCGCGCTGCCGATATCCAACGTGTGACACCGCGCCCGACTCCCAGCCGCCGCACAGCGGCCGGGGCGCCGGGCCGACACGGGGAGGGACAGCGGTGACCGCGATCCACGGGGACCCGCTGCCGCAGGTCCTGGTTCCGCACTGGCTGACGGCGCGGCACCGCGACCAGCTGGCCGCCGTCCTGCACGAGGAGATCGCCGGTGCCCAGCTGCACCCGGTGGCCGCGATCCGGCTGCAGGACGTGCTGACCGAGCTGCACGTGGCCGCGGCGCGCGACGCGGTGTGGCCGGCCTCGGCCGACCGCGTGCGGCGGGCGACCGGCTGGGAGGCCGACGTGCTGCCGGTGCGGCTGTCGGCCGAGGAGCTGGCCGGGGTGCTCGCCGTGCCGACGCTCTCCGACGAGCTGCGGGCGGTGCTCTCCGGGGTCCCCGCCTGATGGGGGAGAGCCCCTTCGGACGCTCCTCGCTCGGCCTGCTGCAGCGGTTGCGGCCGGAGCCCGTGCGCGTCGACGTCCTCCGCGATGCCGCCGAGGCCGTGCTGCCGCACCTGCGCACCGCCCGCCTGCGGCTGGCCGTGGAGCGCTCCGCCGTCGTCCTCGAGGAGGACGAGCGCCGCCTGCACGTGCACCTCGCCGACCTGGCCGCCGACATGACCGACGCCGGGGTGCGCGCCACGCCCGAGGCCGTCTCGGCGGCGCTCGCCACCTGGGTGGCGCACCGGCCGGTGCCCGATGCCGCCGCCATCGCCACCGGGATCGCCGTCCTCGACTGGACCGACGCGACCCGGACCGCTGTCGCGTGGCGGGTCGTCGTCCGCCGCGAGGACCTGCTCGTGCCGTGGACGCCGTCGCCGTCGGCCGACGCCCGCCTGGTGCGCCGCGCTCGCGCGGCCGCCGCCGGCCGGGCCGGCGAGGTGGCGCTGGACCTGCGCACCGAGGGGCCGGTCGGCCTGTGGTCGCACGCCTCGGCACCGCTGCTGGCCACCGCCGGCCTCGTGGAGCCGGAGCGGCTGCGGGCGCGCACCGCCGCGGGCGGTCTCGAGCTGACCGAGATGACCGTGGTCGTGACGCCGCGGCGGCCGGTCGCCTGCGCCGAGCCCGGGGTGGCCGCGCGCCTGGCCGGCGAGACCGGCGAGGCCTGCGTGATCCTCCCCTGGCGCCGCCTGCCCGACCTCTCCTGGTCATGACCGCTTTCGGCGCCGAAAGCGGGGAGTGCTCTATCCGAGGTCGCCGTACTCCCAGTGCCAGGGCTCGGGCTTCTCGCCGCCCGGCTGCGCCCACGGCGGGTTGACGAAGCCGAACCGGCCGGCGTTGGCCTGCATCCACGTCCACTGCGGGCTCCCGGCGACGTTGATGCCGCCGCACAGGTCCACCGCCAGCGCCCAGCCGTGGTTCGACGTGCCGGGCCAGGCCGCCAACCGGGGCTTGGCGCGGTATGCCGCCACCTGCGACGCGTAGGACCGATAGGAGTCGGTGATGCACAGCGGGCTGCCGAACGCGGCCCGGAAGGCATCGCTCAGCGCGGCGTACGACGCCGCGGCGTCGCAGCGCAGCGCGTGCCCGCCCACACCGAGCCGGCACAGCGACGACGGTGGGATGCGGCCGTTGGCGAAGCCGCCCCAGGCGGGGTCCACCACGCCCGGCGGGGGGAGCGCGGCGCCGCAGCCACCCATGCCGGCGGCGGGCGCCAGCGCCGGGTTCGCGGCGTCCGGCGCGGGCAGCGTCACCCGCACGGCCGTGTCGGCGGTGCCGAGGGAGCGGACGGCGACGGTGTGCCCGGCGGCGGAGGCGCCGACGACCTCGCCGGCGCCCAGGTAGATCCCGACGTCCTGGCCGCCGTCGCCGATCACCAGGTCGCCCACCTGCAGGGCCGACACGGGCACGGCGGCACCGGTCGCCCACTGGGCGGCGGGCGTCAGCGGCAGCGCGTAGCCGGCGAGCAGCCACGTCGCGGCGGTGAAGCCGCCGCAGTCGTAGGCGTCGGGGCCGGTGCCACCGGGGACGTAGGGCTTGCCGAGCTGCGCCAGCGCGGAGCTGACCGCGGCGACGGTCTCGGCCGGCAGCACGGTGACCGGGCTGCTGCCGATGACCGCCCACGCCACTCCGGGGATCGGCTGCCCGGCGGCGTCGAGCGCGGGGGACATGCCCGCGGGCAGCGCGTCCCCGTCGGCCAGCTCGCGCGCCGACGGCGGGTCGATGCCGGCGGCCGCCAGCGCGGCGAGGTAGTCCTGCCAGCGGCGCAGCGCGGCGGCGTCGCGGTCCCGCTGGACGCCGCCGGTGGTCAGGCCGGCCAGGCCGAGCGCGACCTCCGGCGCCAGGTCGTCGGTGGTCTCGCGGACCTCGGCCAGCGCCTCCGCGGCGGTCCGCTCGGCGGCGCGCAGCCCGGCCCGGGCGTCGGCGACGACCTCCTCGGCGGCCGCCACCGCGGTGGCGGCCCGCTCGGCGCGCACGACGGAGCCCTGCAGGTCCCGGTCGGCGCGGTCGGCGAGCGCCTGCCGGTAGAGGACGCCGGCGGTGGCGTCGGGGTGCGCGACGTCCAGGCCCAGCAGGGGGTACCGGGCGGTCGCCGAGGCGCGGTAGAGGTCGGCCGACGCCGTGCCGACGACGTCCTGCTCCGAGGCGGCGGCGGCCCGGGCGGTGGCGGCGGCGGACTCGGCGGCGGCCAGCTCGTCGCGCCGCTGGGTGACCTGCTGCTCCAGCTGCCGGTAGCGGCCGGCGGCGTCGACCAGCGTGGCCTGGGCGGCGAGCGCGAGCGAGGCGGCGTCGGTGGGGGTGCCGGCGGCACCGGGGGTGGGCGTCGTCGGCAGCAGGACGGCGAGGACGGCGGGCACGGTCAGCGCGCCGACGGTCAGCGAGATCCGCTTCGACCACCGCCGGCGGGCCAGCCGCCGCCGCTCCCTGCGCGCCGCGCGGGCGGCGCGTGCACGGGCCTGGGCGCCGCGGGGCCGGGGACCGCGGGCCGCCGGCCGGCGGACGACGGGCTGACCGGCCGAGGTGCGCTCGTCGAGCAGCTGCCGCAGCAGCGCCGCCTCGCGGGCCGACAGCGGCGGCCGGGCGGCGGGGGCGGCCGGGCGGGTCCGGGACGGCGGAGCCGTGCGCGTGCCAGGCACTGCGTCGTCCCCCCGCGGTCTCGTCCGGACTGGCCGGCCCCGGCTGCGGTGCGCAGCGGGGCCTCAGCCCGTCCATCGACGGGGTGCGGGGGCCGCCCGAGGGGCGGGGGAGGGGCGCTCACCCCATGGGGGGAGGGTGGATCCGGTGCCGGTTCGCCCGATCAGGTGACCGTCAGGGGGCCCACCAGGCGCCGTGCCGGTGGACGAGGGGGATGCGCAGCTCGCCGCCGTCCTCGGTGGAGACGACGAACTCGAGCTTGGTGATCCGGACCGGGCGACCGTCGTCCTCGGGTTCGACGACGCTGCCGGTGGCGAGCGGGATCGGGGGCAGCATGAGGACGTCCTCGGCGGGCTGCTCGGCCATGGTCGGTCCTCCAGGAGAGCGCGTGCGTCCCCACCGTAGGGGCCCCGACCAGCGCCGGACCGCCGGGTGGACGCACCGCGGGGGGGGGGGGGGGGGGGGGGGGGGGGGGGGGGGGGGGGGGGGGGGGGGGGGGGGGGCGGGGGGGGGGTTGTGGGGGGGGGGGGGGGGGGGGGGCTGGATGCGGCGGCCCCCGCT